>CALFXO010000018.1 GCA_937958025.1 uncultured Syntrophobacteraceae bacterium | reverse complement strand
CTGCCTATGCCTCCCATGCCTCCGGTGACGACATAGACCTGATCCGGAAAAACCGGCATCCCCCGGGAAGGGGTCTTCGCGAGGCTTTCGCGACCGAGGCTTGCGAGCGTTTCCAGCACGGGCTCGCGGCGCACGCCATCGCGATGCCGTATTTCGCCATGAGGGTCGCCGGAAGCCAGTTCGTCGCGGATGAGGGCGACCAGCCGCGCTTCGTCCTCCGGTCCCAGATCGACGTCCACCGTCCTCGCCCGGATGCTCCGGTATTCGGCGCCGAGGAGCTTCACCACGCAGGCCATTATGCCGGAAGGGAGCATCTCCCGCGCGGACGGCCCTCCCGTGAGGTGCAAAACGGTCAATTCGCGGCGCGTCCGTATGCACTCCTGGAGAAGCCGGATTCTCTCCATGCACGGAGCGGCGTCCTCCTTCCACAGGTCGCAGAGGTCGATGAGAATATCGACGGGCGCCGCGCCGGAGGCGACTTTTCCGGTCCATTGCCCGACTTCTCCCGGCCCTGTCACCGTGGCTTCGCCCTGGAGCGCCCGCGCAAGGCCTTCCGCGAGCGCCGACGCGTCTTTATCGGCAATAATCAGCGCATGGCTCCGCGTCCGCTCCCTCCCTCGACCTGGAACAAAGCCGATGCTTGCTCTCCATGATTTTCCAAGGAAAAAGCAGGCTTCCTCCCGATGAGGCGGCGTTTCAACCTCGGGGCTCGCAGACGTCGCCTCCGCTGGAGATTGCACGACCGGAGCGTCCACCCAATACCGCTCCAGCTCGAAAGGGCCGGTTGGCGCGGGAACGATCCGGCGCTCCTCCCGGAAATAGAAGTCCTTCCCGGGAAGGCCCTCCCCGTGTATGTAACGTCCGGCCAATCTTTCCAGCGTTTCGATGCGCTCTTTATGTGAAGCGTCCCCCGGATCGGAGGCTTCCCCGCGCCGGTAGCGGCCATCGAGAAAACTGCTCAAGCGCCGCGCCAATTCCCGATTGCTTCCCGCGACGAACGCCGCCCGATGTTCGAAATGCTTCCGGCCCATATGGAGCGTGTAGGCTATGTGGGCCAGCGGAAAGCGTTCGCCGTCCCCGGCGAGCCAATGCATGAGATCTTCGGCCCTTCGCCGCAACACTTGGTTGCTTCGACCCGACAAGACAACGAGATGCGGCCTGTCTTCCGGTTCAATGGCCGCCTCCGGCCCCGGGGCTTCTTCCAGGAGCGCGTGCGCATTCGATCCGTTGAACCCGAACGCGCTTATGGCGGCGCGCCTGGGAACGCCCGGAGTGGACCTCCAGGGTTTTGACTCCGTATTCACGTAAAAGGGCGTTTCCCGGAAGTGAATATCCGGGTTTTCTTCCACGAAATGGAGCGATGGAACCAGCATTTCGCGCTCGAGGCAGCAGACGGCTTTCACCAGTCCGGCGACTCCCGCGCCGCAAAGGGCGTGTCCTATGTTCGACTTGACGGAGCCGATCGCGCAAAACTGTTTGTCCGGCGTCCAATCGGAGAACGCCGCCGCGAGGGCGTCGATCTCCATGGGGTCGCCGAGACGGGTCCCCGTCCCGTGGGCTTCCACGTAGGCGACGCTTCGGGGATTGATGCCGAGACGCCGGTAGAGTCCGCGTTCGAGGCTGGTTTGCGAGGGGCCGCTGGGGGCCGTGATGCCGCTTGTCCTCCCGTCCTGGTTAATCGCCGATCCCTTCACGACCGCGTGGATGTGGTCGCCGTCCCGAATGGCGTCCCGAAGCGGCTTCAACACCACCGCCGCGACGGCTTCACCCGGCGCGAATCCATCGGCTCCGGCGCTGAAGGCCCTGCACCTGCCGGTCGGCGACAGCATGCCGGTCTTGCTCAAAATGGCGTAGAAAGCCGGAGTGCACATGAGGGAGACCCCGCCCGCGATCGCCATGGAGCACGCGCCGCTCCGCAAGCTTTCGCAGGCCAGATGCAGCGCCGTGAGGGAGGAGGAGCAGGCGGTGTCGACCGCTAGGCTCGGCCCCTTGAGGTCGAGGAAAAACGATATGCGGGCCGCGAGAATGGATGAAGTGTTGCCCGTGAGATAGAGGGAATCCGCCGCGTCCGGGGGAAGCAGGCGCTGGTAATCCCCTTCCTTGCACCCCACGAAGACCCCGCAGTCGCTCCCGGCGAGCGCGCTTCCGGCATATCCCGCGCTTTCGAGCGCCCGGTGGGCCGCCATCAGAAAAAGCCTCTGCTGCGGGTCCATCAACTCGGCCTCGCGCGGAGAGATGTGGAAAAAATACGGGTCGAAGAGGTCCACCCCCGAGATGAATCCTCCCCATTTGCAGGAGCTTCGGTTCGCGGCCCCGGCGTCGGGATCGTAAAAACCCTCCATGGGCCAGCGCCCGGCTGGAATTTCGCCCACCGCATCCCGTCCGGCCTTCAGGTTTTCCCAGAATGCGTCCACGTCATCGGCCCCGGGAAACTGTCCCGCCATGCCGATAATGGCGATGTCGTCTTTTCCGTTCTCGACTGGGGCGGCCGATATGGATCGAACAGCCTGCGGATTCGCGATTTCGGGCGCGGGAAACGCCGCGCGGCGGGACGATTTTCCGCCGCATGTCTCGACGATGCGCCGCCCCAGCTTCCGGGGGGTGGAATAATTGAAAAGGTCCGAAGTTTTCAACGCGGCGCCGAACGTGTTGTTGACCTCCCTTGCGACCTCCATGGCCATGAGCGAATCCACCCCCACGGAGGAGAAGGGCGAATCCAGCTCCACCGTTTCCGCCGGATGCCTTGTGAGCCCGCATACAATTTGAACGATCCGCCGCGCGGCGTCCGCGCATTCGTCTTCGGTGTCCGCCTTCTCCTCGCGCCGGGGCGGGGTCTTTTCCGCGACGATCACGCTCTGGCCAAGCTTCGCCTCGAACTCTCCGTCGCTCGATGCATCCACGATCCGGAACCCCTGCCCGGCGAGCAACGATTTCCATTGTCCGGGGGAGAGCAGGGGGGTGTGGGGGATTCTGTTTTCGCCGTCCTCGAAGAGCCACCAGCCGTCCAGCAGGCCAAAAGTCATCGTGGCGAAGTCCTGCACGGAGGTCACTTCATTGATTACAAGCCTTCCCCCCGGTTTGAGGATTTTCTTCAGGTTGTCAAGGACGTCCTCCATCCTTCGGGTGGCGTGAAGGACGTTCGCGGCGAGGATCAGGTCGAAGCCCTCCGCCGGGAAGCCCTGCGCCGTGGGATCTTTTTCCACATTCAGGGTTTTGAATGTCAGAAAAGGGCGCTCCCGTCCGAATCTCTCCTCGCCAAACCGGGTGAACCCCGGAGATACGTCCGAATAGCAATATTGTATTTGTTTTCCCAGATCCGCGATCTCTTCCAGGACAAAGGCCGTGGTCCCGCCCGTTCCGGCCCCTGCCTCGAGGATGCGAATTTCCACTCCGGCGCCTGACTGCTCCCGGTAAGCTGGATTGCCCATTCGTTCTATGACAAAGTCGCGAACCGAGCGAGCGGATTTGCGGTTGAAATGGTCCGTGACGCTGTTGCCCCGGTAGACGCCTTCGACCAGCGCCATGGAGGAGTCGGGAAACATGACGTCCGTGGCCGCGATCCGGCCCCGGAGGATGTCCGGATAGGCGCCGAGGCACGCCCAGAGGAGCCGGAGATGCGGTGCGATTTCCGGATGCTCCTTCATCAGCCGGTCGCGCTCCCGGGTGGGGTCGAAATCGGGGTCCGGCGCCTTCGCGAGGAGCAGGCCGCCTCCGTTACAGACAACCCTGCCCGCTCGCTCCAGAATATCGACAAGCGCTTCGTAGAGCTTTCCATATTGGGGTATGATCCCCAATGCCTCCATGAGGCTGGAGGGTTTGCCGAGCCCGCCCGGCGGGTCAAAACCCCCCATCTCCATGAACGCGCGAACGAGAAGCTCGACCGCGAACCCCTCGAGCTTTCCGAAAGCTCTCTGAAAACGCCCCAATTCTTCCTCCGGCTGAACAGCCGGGCGTCGCGAGGGCCGCGCATGCATCCGTCCGACGCCGAGCGCCTCCAGGAATCGCCGGTCGGCCTTTAGCGGCATTGCCTGGGGAGCATCGCTCGCGCGGAAGCGCTCCAGGAACTCTACGCCTTCCTCCGGTTCGATGGAATGCAAGCCAAAGGCCGCCATGCGTTCGCGGTGCGCCGGATCGGCGACCGCGCCCACGCTTCCCCAGTAGCCCCAGTTGACCACCTTGACCGGATAAGGCGCGCGCTCCGCCAGATGCAAGGCGTAGGCGTCCTGAAAAGTCGATCCGGCCGCGTAGTTGGATTGCCCCGCATTCGCCGCGAAAGACTGCGCCGATGAAAAGAAGAGCAGGAAGTCGAGGTCGATCCCTTCCAGCGCCCTGGCGAAGTGGATGCTTCCAGCGGCCTTGATATCGAACGCCGCCCTGAAGCGGGCTTCGTCCATGGTTTCGAGGGCGCAATCGGCGAGAACCACGGCGGAATGCACGGCCCCTTCGATCCTGCCATATGCGGACAATGTGTGGCGCACGGCTTCGCGCATGGCTTCCGGGTCCAAGGCGTCCGCCCGGATATAGATCGCTTCGCCTCCCGCCGCCCGGACGGCGGCCATTTTATCTTCAATGGATTTGTCCAAGTCCCTTCGGCCCACCCAGGCCAAGCGAGCCCTGTAATGTTTGGCCAGATGCATGCTTAGGGCGTGGCCGATTCCGCCCGCTCCGCCGAGAATGAGGTAAACTCCGGATTCCCTGAACGCGGACCTGCTTGGGGTTGCAATATCGAGGGGAGAAAGCTCCTGGATGTAGCGGCGGCCTTTCCGGAGCGCGGCGCGCCGTCCCGCCTCGTCCCGCCGCTCCCGGACAATGGCTTCGGCCAGGGCGCCGGGAGAACTTTCGGCTTCCCTGATGTCGATATCCACCACCGCGATGTCCGCATCGGGATGCTCCCTTGCGATAGACTGGCTCAAGCCGATGAGTCCCGCCGAATGTGGGGACGCCTTTTCTCCCGGCAAAACGGAATGAGCATTGTCCGCGATGACGCGGATGCGCGGTCCATTCCCCAGCATGCCGCGCTTTGCCAACGTCTTGAGCAGCCTGAAAAGAAGGAGAACGGACTGCTCGGGGCGCTCCGCCGGGTCTTTGTTCGGATTCGGCCCTCCGCCGAGGAAGTAAACTCCGCCGAGGGTTTCCATCGCCGCCAGACATGGCTCGAAGGCGGAGGGATCGTCGCTCCCGATTTCCCATTCATCGGCGCCGAGTTGTCGCGTCCTTTCGCCGGTGCGGGCAAACACCACCCTCTGCTCGGGATGCAGGCGCGCGAGCGCCCGCGACAGCCCGTCCGCGCCGGGAGGGCCCGCTATTAGAACGGCGCCCGGGCTCATCTCGCTTTTCTGCGCGAGCGCCCCTGGCTCGTGGCGGCTATCTTCCACCCACCGGGGTTGCACGATGGTGAGCACGGGGCAGGGACCTCTCCCGCTTGTCGAGGGTTCCGGCCCCCTGGCGCCCGGACTGTCCATTCCATCGCCATCCGCCAGGTCCGTCAGCCAGTAACGTTTGAGGGCAAAGGGGTGCGTGGGAAGCGAGACGCGTCGCGGGGCGCGCTCCCGTCCGCCATGGAGCGCCCGCCAGTCCACTTCCGCCCCCCTTGTCCAGGCTTCCGCGATGGCTTCGAGCTTGGGCGCCTTCCTTTCGATATCCACCGCGCTCCCTGAATGGCCTCCGGCGACCGATCCATGGAATGTGCGCTGATTTTCAGGACCACCCAAAAAGCTTTCCAAGCCTTCCGTGAGATCATCCCACGTCGAGGCGGCAACGGCAAGGCGGACCGCCATGGGCTCCCTGCCGACCTGGAGCGTGTAGGCGACATCCGAAAACGAAAGGGCGCGGCGCCCCTTTTCCAGGAAATTCAGAAGACCCCGGCAGTATTCTTCGAGCTGCTCCCGGGTCCGCGCGGAAAGCGGAAACAGTTGGGGTCCCGGCTCCGCTGGCTCGGAAATCCGATTGCCCGCCGGCGGGGAATATTCCTCCAGAGCGACGTGCGCGTTGGCCCCGCCAAAACCGAAGGAGCTGACTCCGCAGCGCCTCGGCAGAGGGCGCCCGCATTCATCCAGCAGCCGAGCCCACGGCATGGTCCTGTTCGCGACATAAAAAGGGCTTCCGGCAAGGCCGCAAAGAGGATTGAGCTCCTCGAAGTGGAGACTCGCCGGAATAATCCCCTTTTCCACGGCCAACGCCGCTTTTATAAACCCCGCGACGCCCGCCGCGGGCTCCAGGTGCCCTATGTTCGTCTTGACCGATCCCAGCGCGCAATAGCCGCTCGAGAGTTCGCCGGTTCCCTCGCGCTCCGCCATCGCGCGAAACGCCCTCTTGAGCGCCTCCGCCTCCACGGAGTCGCCAAGCTCCGTGGCCGTCCCGTGGAGCTCGATGAACGATATGGAGCCGGGCGGCCAGCCCGCCGACGCATAGACGGACGCCAGCAGCTCCGCCTGGGCGTCGGGGTTGGGCGCCGTCAGTGAAACGCCCCGTCCGCCGTGGTTCACCCCGCTTGCCCGGATGACGGCGTAGATATGGTCGCCGTCTTCAACCGCGCGTTGAAGGGGTTTGAGCACAACGGCGGCCACTCCCTCGCCCCGGACGTACCCGTTCGCGTTCTTGTCGAACGTGCGGCACCTGCCGTCCGGCGAGAGGATGCCCAGGTGGCTGACCCCGACAAAACCCTCCGGGAGCAGCATCAGACTCACTCCGCCCGCAATGGCCATCTCGCTTTCGCCGCTCGCGACGGAGGACGCCGCGCGGTGGATCGCCGCAAGGCTGCTGGAGCACGCCGTGTTTATCGCCTCGCTCGGACCCTTGAAGTTGAAGAAAAACGAAACCCGGTTTGCAAGCATCGCGTGCACGTTGCCGGAAGCCATCTGAGGCCGCCGCAATTCGAGGTCCGCAAGCATCCGGTGGTAGTCGTCGAACTGTGCGCCTACGAAAACGCCCGCCCTGGCGCCGGAAAGCTCCGAGGCTCTGTATCCCGCGTCTTCTATCGCCCTCCAGGCCGTCTGGAGAAAGAGCCGCTGTTGGGGGTCGGTCAACATGGCTTCCGAAGGGGACATGCCGAAAAATTCCGCATCGAAGCGGTCCACTCCCTGGATGAAGCCTCCCCACCTGGAATTGGTCTTGTTCTTGTCGGCGAAATCGGGGGCGTA
Source organism: uncultured Syntrophobacteraceae bacterium (assembly GCA_937958025.1). GTDB lineage: Bacteria > Desulfobacterota > Syntrophobacteria > Syntrophobacterales > Syntrophobacteraceae > CALFXO01. The sequence continues at coordinate 10,508 of CALFXO010000018.1, read as the reverse complement.
GTACTCCCGCCAGTCCCATCGCTCCGGGGGAATTTCCCCGACCGAGCATTTCTCGTTCACCAGATTTTCCCAGAAGGCCGCGATATCCGGAGCGCCGGGGAAAATGCCGCTCATCCCGACGACGGCCACGGCGGCCCGGTCTTCATCGCGAGGCGCGGCGCCCTGGATGCCGGCAGCCTCCGACGGTGCGTCCACTCTTTCAAGGAGAGCGGCGGGTGCGTTCGCTCGGCATTGGAGCGCGCATTTATCGTCGATTCTAACTTGTTCCCGCGCGGAATGCAGCCTTCTTGCCGCATCCGGGTGGCGCTCCGCGATATGGGACGCGACAGCCTGGATGGTCGTGCGGGAAAAGAAAAGAGTCGGCGGGAGGTCCACGCCATAGCGGGCGGACATGGCGGCCGCCCACGACTTCATCGTGAGGGAATCGAACCCGAAATGTCCGAGGTTCTTGCCGGGCTGGATGCTCTTTGCATCCAGCTTAAGCTCTTCCGCCGCCAGGCGCGTGATCTCTTCCCGCACCAGCGATGCCAGCGTGTGTTCGTCCAACGGCCCTGGCCCCCCTTCTTCCGCCGGAGGGGCGGCGGCTGCTTGAGTATCCGCTGAAGGCGCCTCCTGGCCGATTTCGGGCGCCACGACGTGGAACAGCTTCGTTATTTTTTCTTTTTCACCCGCCGCGCACAGCACCACCGGCTCATTCCCGGCAAGAATCCTTTCCAGTGCGTCCAGCCCCGCCGGGGAATCGATGTAATCCATGCCCGTCGCCGCCAGGTACATGGATTCGGACTCCGGATCGAAATGGAGCCCCCCGTCTTTCCAGAATCCCCAGTTCACCGATATGGAGGCGCCCGACCTCTCGCCGTTTTTTCGCAGTTTCTCCCGCAGGCAGGCGTAGGCGTCCTGGCGCCGCGCGCCAATGGCATAGCTGCACTGGCCGAAATCACCCAGATAGGAGGATATGGATGAAAAAAGGCAGAAAAAGTCGAGTGGAGCATTCCGCGTGCATCGGTCTAGGATCATTGTCCCGGAGATTTTACTTTTCAGCCCCTCGGCGAAATCCGCGAAGTCCATCCGAGGCGCCGGGGTCTCGCCGATGCCTCCGGCGGCGTGAAAGACCCCGTTTATCGCGCCGTAGCGGCGTTGCGTCTCTGCCACCACCCGGCTCACGGCCTCCGCGTCCGCGACGTCGGCCTGAAAGTATGCGATCTCGGCCCCCCTCGATCGGAGGCCGTCAAGAAAAGCCGCACCCGCTCCATCTGGCCGGGAGCGCCCCAGGAGCGCGACTCGGGCGTTGTATTTCAGGACCAGCCTTTCCGCAACGAGGCGGCCCAACGCCCCCAACCCTCCCGCGATCAGGTAGACGCCGCCCTCCCGGATGCGCCCTGGCGCCGGTCCCTCCATATCGGCGGGGACCAGCCTCCGGACGCTCCTCGCGCCGGCGCCCGAAGAATAGGCAATTTCCGTCTCTTCGCGCCCTCTCTTAGTGAAAAGCTCCGCTCGCACGCATTGGGACAGAACGCCCGGCTGGTCCGGCTGGTAGCGCACCGTGGAAAGCTTCACGCCAGGAATCGCCTGCCCCAGCGAGAGGCCGAACCCGGACACCGATTCCACCAGTGGGTTCCCACGGTCTTCGGGGTGGAAAAACAGGATTTCGCATTCCTGTCCCGAACCCTTGGCGGAAAGCGCTTTTGCCAGGAAGAATATGGAGCGGATGCCCATGTCCATGGAATGAGGAGACGCATCGAGGGAAAGCGGCGGCGCTTCATGCGCGGCCCAGAGGTGGACGATCCGCTCCGGCGGGGGCCCCTCGGATTGCAGCCTTCCATAGAGACGCAGGTAGTGCCCTTCAACGACGGGGTCGATCCGGAAATCGAGATCGTCGGTCTCCACGTATGTGCTTCCGGGCAGGACGAGGACGATTTTCGGCGGGTTTCCCACCGCCGGCTCTCTTGTCAGGGCTTCCCTCACTTCACGGCCGGTTTTTTCATCGGGGGCGAAAACAAGCGCCATGCGGACGGGCCCCCCCCGCTCCCCCTTTTCCGCGCTCCAAATGGGTCGCAGATAGTGGATTTGGGCGGAGTTTTCTTTTTTCTCCGGGGGCCCCGCATTCCGGGGCGCCTTCGCTTCGAGGGGAAGTGGAGAGACGGAGGGAATCCAGTAGCGCTCTTTCGCGAAAGGATAGCCCGGGAGGCGCATCCTGCGGCCATGCCGCTCCCACGGGAGCTTTTCCCAGTCTATTTCCGCGCCGAGGGTCCAGAGGCGCGCCAGCCGATCGAGCCTGCCTTCCGCCGCCCACCTTTCCACCAGCGACCTGCCGTCTTCGTCGTCCAGCATAGCCTCGACGCCGATGCGGCCTTCTTCCGCGTTGCCATGGAATACGCCGGGCCGCCGCGGATTTCCTTCGAGAAATTCCCGCAGCGTTTCCATCAATTCCGGGGTGCTTGCCGCGAGCATCGCAAGCCGCGCATCCAACGCCGCTCGCCCCACCCGCAGGGTGTGGGCGATATCAGCCAGTGACGGCGGGGCCTTGGGAAAATCGGACGCTGCATGCGTCCCCGCGACCGGACGCGCGCCGTCCCCTTCGCGGCGTTTCCCATTTCCGTTGAGGAGCGCCCGCGCCATGGTTTCGATGGAGGTCTGCCGCATCATGGTCCGCGCCGCGTTTTCCAGGCCAAAGCGCGCTTCCATTTCTTCGCCCGCCGCCGAAATGTGATACCGCGTCACTCCGTATGCGCGCAAGTCATCGGAAGGTTTCAGCTCGGCGGCTTCGAGGCACAGGACCTTTGAAAACGCCTCCGCAAGCCCATCGCGGACGTCCTCCCGCGGGTGCAAGTGAGCCGCGTCCGGTTTCCCGTCGCCGTTTCCGTTTTCGTTACCCGGCGGCTTTCCCGCCCCCGCGTCCCGATCTTCCAGCCAACGCAGAAGCCGCTTCGCATATTCCCTCAGGCGGACGTCATCCATGGCCGAGAGAATCACCAGTTCGGCCTGCTCCACCGGTTCGGAATGGAGGAGGACGGCCCGCTCCTCATGCTCTTCGAGCACCACGTGCACGTTCGCGCCGCCAGCCCCGAAAGAGCTGACGCCAGCAGCCCTCGGGGCCGGGCGTTGCGCTTCGCCCGCCGCAACGGCTGGCCGAGGCCAGTCCTCCAGTTCCTGCTGGACCAGAAATGGCGTATGACCGAAATCGATATTGGGGTTCGTTTCACGGGAGTGGAGCGATGGGGCCAGCCGCCGGTGCTGGAGCTGGAGCAGCACCTTGGTTATCGCGGCGATTCCGGCCGCGGATTCGAGGTGTCCGATGTTGGACTTCACCGATCCTATAGGCAATCGGCGCGGCGGCGTGGACGCGCCATCAAAAGCCCTGGCCATGCCTGCGACTTCTATCGGGTCCCCGAGCGCGGTGCCCGTGCCGTGAGCCTCGATATATCCGATGGCCGATGGGTTTACGCCCGAGCGCCGCACCGCCTCCCGGATCAACTCGGCTTGCGCGTTCGGGTTGGGAACGGTGAACCCGTCCGTATGCCCCCCGTGGTTCATCCAGGTGGACCTGATTACCGCGTAAATGGGGTCCCCGTCCGTTTCCGCGCGTTCGAGGGGTTTCAGGACGATCGCTCCCACTCCTTCGCCCGGCGCGTATCCGTCGCCCCCCTTCCCGAAGCTCCGGCAGCGTCCGCCGGTCGCGGTGAACCCCCAGCGGTTCAGCCGATAGTGCTGGCTCGCGTGGAGCAGGAGGTTCACGCCCCCCGCGACGGCCATGTCCGCATCCCCGCTCCGGATGGCTTCACAGGCCAGATGAATCGCCGTTAGCGACGAGGAGCACATCGTGTCGAGCGCGATGCTTGGTCCGTTCAGATCCAGGTGGTAGGAAACCCGGTTGGCTATGGTCGCGGGAGAAGAACCGGCGGCAATGGGCGCGCCCGCAAGGGACGCCTCGACCCCGAGGAGCTGGTAGGGGCTGTGCATCACCCCCACATACACTCCAACCCGTTTCCCCTTGAGGCCGGTTGGCGTGTAGCCGGCGTCTTCCAGCGCATGCCACGCGGCCTGGAGGAAAAGACGCTCCTGGGGGTCCATGAGCTCGGCGTCCCTCGGGGAGATGTGGAAAAATCCGGGGTCGAATTCGTCCACGCCCTCGAGGAACCCTCCCCAGACGGCTTTCTCCGTGGCATTGTCCCGGCTGTCCATGGAATGGCGGCGCGCCGGGGGCGCTTGCGCGATGCAGTCCCTTCCCTCGGCGAGATTGTTCCAGAATGCGTCCAGGTCCGGGGCCATGGGATAGCTGCCGCTCATGCCGATAACCGCCACGCCCCGCCGGGGGGCTTCCTGGTCGCTCCCGCTTTCAACCGCGACCCGGATCGTTTGGGCGGGCCCGTTCGCCTTTATGGTGGCAACGCTGGCGGGTTTTGAGGCTAAAGAATGCATCTCGCCGGACGGCGCCAGATGTTCGGCGCGGGCGATCCCGGCCAACCGCTCCGCGCAGTTTTTTTGAAAATACCGCGCAAGGTCGGCCACGGTCCGGTATTCGTAAAAGAGAGTCTTGGGAAGCAGGCCGAAAGTCTTCTCAAGCTCGCGGATCAGCCGCATCACCATGGCCGACTCGATGCCAAAGTCCTGGAAGGGGCGCGTGAGGCCGATCCGTTCCGGCGGAAGCTTGGTTTCAGCGGAAATGATGAGCCGTATGCGCCGGATGGCTTCCTCTTCCAGGGCGTCTCGCTTTCGGGATGCGCCGCGCTCTCGGGGCTCGTTCTCTTCCTCGCCGCCGGTTTCCGATGGCGCGCGCATCCCGGCGGGGAATGCGGGCGCGAAGCAAAGCCCCTTCAGCATCACGAGGGGCGCGCCGCGTTCGTTAAAAAGATCCACGTCGAGCCGCACCCGGGAGTCGCCGGAGCCATTCGCTTGCGCCATTCTTGCGTGCGCCCGGCAGCGTTCGTCCATGCGCCCGTAAATGAGGATTTCGTCCACCGAGCAGGGGAGAAACGCGGCGCCATCCTCACGCTCCGGAAGGAGCCCGGCGCTTGCCTGTATGGCCCCGTCCAGCAAGGCGGGGTGGAGCACGTATTCGCCGCCGCCGGGCTCACGGGCCTCCACCGGCAGCTCCAGCCGGGCCAGGACTTCACGCCCGTCGCCGCATACTTCCGAAATGACGCGCAGCGAGGGTCCGTAGTCGAACCCGTTTTTATGGAAGCGCTGGTAGCAGGAATCGCCGCCAATTCTTTCCGGCAGCCTGTTCCGAAGCGCTTCGACGTCTCGATGCGGGGATGCTTCCTCCGGCCTGTCGTAGAAAAGCCTCGCCTCAGCGTGAGACTTCCTGCTTCCCGCGCCGTCCTCGACGCCTGCCTCGAAAAACGCCCCGTTTCCTTCGGCCTCCAAACGCATCAGAACATCCACGGGCGTTTCCACGACGAGCGGGCTTATCCACGCCATGTCGCGGATGCGCGTCACCGGCTTCCCGGCGGCGACGTCTCCCGCCGCGCGCGCCATTTCGATGTAAGCCCCGGCTGGCAGAATTTTTCTCCGCTGAACCCGGTGGTCGGCAAGAAAGGGCTCTGCCCCCGAAAGACGGACTGTGAATGCGCTCCCGCCTGGAGCGAGCGCGCCGGAGTCCGCAAGGGGATGGAGGCTCTTCGGCGCGGCTTCGACGGGGTAGAGCGACACTCCTTTCGCTCCCGGCGCCCAGTGCCGCTCCTGTCGGAAGGGATAGGCGGGGAGAGGAATGCGTTTGCGGCCAAAGTCGTGGTCCATGGCCTCCCAGTCGATCTCGACTCCCGAAGCCCAGAGCATGGCGAGCCGCTCCAGCCCTTCCGGGTTCAGCGCCGCGTCTTCGATCTCCGCTCTACCGGGCGGGGAAGCCGGTCCGCGAACGGACTCGGCGCCTCCTGTGAAGAAGGCCCCCCCGATCCGGTTTTCGCCCCGCGCGAAGGCAAGGAGCTTTTCCGCAAGCGCGTCGGATTTCTCAACCACCAGAGCGAGCCGTACTTCCATCGCCTCGCGCCCGGTTCGCAGCGTATAGGCCAAGTCTTCCAAGGAGACGGGACCGGAGGAGCGAAGAAATTCCGCGATCCTTCCGGCGTATGCCTTAAGGCGCTCCTGGTCCGGCGCGGAGAGGACGACCAGTTGCGGCGATGTCCGCCGCGTCTGATCTGGACGGCTTTCCGCGAATTCTTCGACGACCATGTGTGCGTTCGATCCACCCGCTCCGAATGCGCTCACAGCCGCCCGCCTTGGGGCGGGCCGCTCCCCGGTTTCGCCGCCCGGCGCGGACGGGGTCCATGGCTCCAGCCGCCTTTGCAGACGGAATGGGGTGCTCGCGAAATCGATATCCGGATTGATCTCCTCCGAATGGATGGAAGGGGCGATCATGCCGTGGCGCATTTGCAGGAGGACCTTCGTGAGCCCGGCTATCCCGGCCGCCGCTTCCAGGTGGCCGATGTTCGATTTCACCGATCCGATGGCGCAGTATTGCGTTTCGCGGGCGTGGGCGCCGTAGGCGTCGGCGAGCCCCCGAATCTCCGCCGGGTCGCCGAGGGCCGTGCCCGTGCCGTGGGCTTCCACGTAGCCGATCGTGCTCGGATCGACGCCTCCGCGCTCAAGCGCCTTCCGGATGACTTCGGCCTGAAATCTCGGGTTGGGGGCGGAGTAGCCGTTGCTCCTGCCTCCATGGTTGACCGCCGTCGCCTTGATGACGCCATGGATGTGGTCGCCGTCGCGGAGAGCGTCCGCGAGGGGCCGCAGAAGCACTGCGCCCACCCCTTCTCCGGGGACGTAGCCGTCTCCTCCCGCCCCGAAACTCCTGCATCTTCCGTCGCTCGACGCGAAAAGTCTCTCGCAGAGCTGGACGTACTTGATCGGGTGCAGCGAAAGGTTCACCCCTCCGGCGAGCGCCATGGCGCATTCGCCGCTCCGGATGCTCTGGCAGGCCAGATGGATGGCGGTGAGCGATGAAGAGCACATGGAATCGACGGCCATGCTGGGGCCATGGAGGTCCATCCAGTAGGAAACCCTGTTCGCGATGGACGCATGCGAGGACACCGGGGCGACGACCTTCCCGGCGGCCTCGGACGCCGGGCCGTACAGTTGGTACTCGGCCTGCATGACCCCCGCGAATACGCCCACGTCGAAACGGGCGAGCGATTTGCGCGTCCATCCGGCGTTCTCGAACGTTTCCCAGGCGACTTCCAGAAACAGCCGCTCCTGCGGGTCCAGCAGTTCGGCCTCCCTCGGAGTGATATGGAAAAAGGAGGCGTCGAAACGGTCCACTCCATCGAGGAAGCCGCCCCAATGGCTGTAGCTGCTGCCTCTCCGGCGCTTGTCGGGGTGGAAATACCTGCGATGGTCCCATCGCTCCTCGGGAATCGATTCGATGCAGTCCCTGCCGCTCTTGAGATTTTCCCAAAACTCCTCGATCGTCCTCGCTTTCGGGTAGCGCCCGGCGAGGCCGACAATCGCGATGTCGCCGGATGCGGAAATGCGCCGAGCAGCAAAAAGAGGCTGCGCCGAGCGCTCGTCGTCCCGCCCGCTGATATTTTCCGGAGTTCCCCTTTCCTTTGCCCTCGCCTGGCCTTCCGCCTCGGCGGTCAGGCCGCCGGCGTGGTTCTCGGCGATCCAACGGGCCAGGTCGCGGAGGTTGGCGTACTCATAGAAGAGCGTCTTGGGCAGTGGGCCGAAATCCTTCTCCATATCCCGGATCATTGCCCGAACCCGGATGGAGTCCGCGCCAAAAGATTCAAAGGGGAGGTCGATTTTTGCATCGTTCGTGGCCAAGCCGAGATGTTTGGAGAGAAGCCTTCTCAAGTAGGAGCGGGCCGCCTCTTCGACTGCCGGGGCACTGGGGGCCGCGCCCTCGGGGGCTGTTTCGGCCGCCTGTCCGGCGGCTTCACGCCGGGTTATCGCGAAGCGCTCCAGGACCTTTTCTCGGTCGCCGCGCAGGACCATGACCTGCTGGCGCCCCGTGCGCATCGCCGCCTCGAACGCCATTATGCCGGACCGGCTTTCGAGCGGCTGGAGCCCCATGTCTTCCCGCATCCACCGGCGCGTGTCGGGTGGGACGTCCATTCCTCCGGCGTCCCACAAAGGCCAGTTGATCGAGACGCTGGCGCCGGAGCGCTTGCCGAGGCGGCGAAGGTTTTCCCTCCATCCGGCGAAATGGTCCAGGAAACTGTTCGCGTAGGCGTAGTCGGCCTGTCCGGCGTTTCCGAAGACCGATGCGACCGAAGAAAAAAGGACGAAAAAGTCGAGCGGATCGTCCCGCGTCAGTTCGTCCAGGTTCACAGCTCCCCGCGCCTTGGGCCGGATGACCGCTTCCATTTGCTCCCGCGTCTTGTCGCGTATGAAGCCGTCCCGCAACTGGCCCGCGCCGTGGATGATGCCGCTGATTTTCCCGAAGCGTTTCCTCACGGCGTCGAGGGCCTCTTCCAGTTGAGGCCGGGAGGCGACGTCCGCCTCGATGTACAGGGCCCGCGCGCCGGAGCGCTCGATGCGGCGGAGCTTCTCCTTCCTGGCGGCGTCAAGCGGCGAACGTCCGATCAGCGCCACGTCCGTATGACGCTCTCCGGTGAAATAATTAGCGAAGGCGAGCCCAAGTCCGCCCATGCCCCCAGTGATGACGACGGCGCCATCGTTCGGGAAGGGAAGGGGGGCTTTCGCGCCGTCCTCCACTTCCACCAGCGTGCGCTTCCGCCGGGACGCCGCGCGCTCGACGGCCGCGTCTCCGTCCCATCCCGTCAGCAGTTCGCTCCGGACGATTTCGCCGATTTCGTCGTCTAGACCTCGGCTGGCGCCGACTCGGACGACTTTCATCGCAATGCGCGGGTCTTCGATTTGAAGAGCGCGGGCGAACCCCGACAACGCCTCGAAAACCGGCGCGGCGCCGTCGGTCGTTGCGGTCGGGATGAGGCCCACGCACAACATCCGGACCTTGTTTTCGGGGTAAACGCGCATGATGCCCCGCGTGATGGCGAGGATGGAATAGGGGAGCGCTTCGAGGCAACCGGAGGCGCCCTCGCCAGCTTCAGGACTCCAGACATAGGCCGCGCAATCGAAAGCGAAGCCGCTCCGGGAGAGCTCCCGCATCAGGCGGTCGTAATCCTCTTCGTGGCGCGGCCGGATGAAAAATGCGTCTTCGCCCGCTGTCCCGAACTCCTCGCCGGGCAGGACGGTCGCTATCCGCGCGGCCCCCCCAAAGCGGTCCTTTATGCTTTCACACAGGTCGCGGTCCGCGCCGAAAAGCAACAGCGTCTTTATGGGACGCCCGGTCCCTGGCCGCAAGTCGGGCAGCGGGTCCGGACCCCACTCTTCGGCTGCGAGCATTGTCTGGGCCGACGCGGGCAATTCGATGCCATCTCCCGCCGCCGTCCGCCGCTTCACGGTCAGGTTCCTCAACTCACATGCGATTCTTCCGTCCGCCGCCGCCAACACGATGTCAAGGCGCTTCGCCAGCACGCTTCCCGAGGCCGGACCGGGGCTCATTCCAACGTAAGCGTATCGGATGTCAGAGGGCGGGAAGGCCGCCGGACGGAACTCCTCCAGGCTCCAGGGGAGCCACTCTCCACCGGCGGTCGCCGGACGTCCGGGCCCTCCGGCTACCAGCAGGATGGCCGCCTGCATCGCGGCGTCGATAAGAATCGGATCGATCGCGAAGGCGCCGGCGGACGAATCGCCCTTTTTTGCTCCCGCCGCGAACCCGTCCCGCCCCCACGCCTCTGCCTGGGGGGATCGCAACTCGGCGAGCGCCTCCCGGTTGTTGCGCCACAGCTTCCCGATGAGCTGGAATGCGGGTCCGTAGTCGTAACCCAAGGAGCGATAGATGCGGTAGCATTCCTCCCCCTTCTCCTCGATGGCGCACCGGTTTCGGATTTCCTCGATCTCTATGCGGGTTGACGCTTCGGCCCGCGCGGTCGGCGCATCGCCGCAAAGCAATCTTCCCTCGCTGTGGACCGTTCTGTCCCGCCCATCCTTCTCATCCGAAGAAATCTCGTAGCGAATGCCCCCTTCCTCCGAGTGGAGGGTGATAAGCGTCTCTTTGTCCTCTTCGATTCTGATGGGGCTGCACCAGACAGCGTCTCGAATGGATTTTACGGGCCGCCCGTCCTGCGCGAGCGCTCCGGCGGCCCTCGCCATCTCCAGGCAAATCGCGGCGGGCGCCAGGCGTTCGCCATGGATTACGTGCTCCTTGATGTAGAAGTCGCTCGGCCGGAAAATTTTACGGAACCGCCCCGCATCGACGGTGGAAATATTCGCGTCGATGAGGGGGTGGACGCCCGGGGGGGAGATACGGTGAAGCGCGGGGCTTTCGTCCGGCGAATCGGGAATCCAATAGCGCTCCGTGGCAAAAGGGTAGGTGGGGAGCGAAATGCGGCGCGGTTTCGACGCATGGTCCAGGTCATCGTAAAGCCCCTCCCATTGCACCCTCGCCCCCCGGACCCACGCCCTGGCAATCGCTTCCTGGTCCCGCCTTGCAATGCATGCGTCGATTTCCTCCGCTGACGCGATCCCGTCGCCTCCGGCGCCGGAAT
>CALFXO010000017.1 GCA_937958025.1 uncultured Syntrophobacteraceae bacterium | reverse complement strand
TGGAGTTGGGCTACCTCGACCGGCGGCTCGGCGCCGCGGTATCCGCCGCCTGCGACGACGTCCTCTCCGGGGGCCTCGACGGCCAATTCCCCCTCGACGCCCTCCAGGGCGGGGCCGGCACCTCCACCAACATGAACGTCAACGAAGTCCTGGCCAACCGCGCCCTGGAGCTTCTCGGCCATCGCCGGGGCGACTACGGCCTCATCCACCCCATCGCGCACGTCAACCTCCACCAGTCCACGAACGACGTTTACCCGACCGCGCTCAAGATCGCCGCGATTTCCGGGCTCCGCCGCCTGAGCGACGCAGCCGCCGGCCTCCAGGGCGTCTTCCAGCACAAGGAGAAGGAATTCGCGCACATCGTCGCCATCGGCAGGACCGAGCTCCAGAACGCCGCCCCCATAACCATGGGAGCGCAGTTCGGGACCTTCGCGGAGGCGATCGCGCGGGACAGGTGGCGCACCTTCAAGTGCGAGGAGCGCCTGCGCGTCGTCAACATAGGCGGGACGGCGGTCGGCACGGGGCTCACCGCGCCCCGGAGCTACATTTTCCTGGTGATCGAAAAGCTCCGCGAGGTTACGAGCATGGGCCTTTCGCGGGCCGAGAACCTGATGGACCAAACCGCCAACGCCGACGCTTTCGCGGAAGTCGCGGGCATCCTCGGAGCGCACGCCGTCAACATCCGGAAAATCGCAAACGACCTGCGGCTCCTCCACTTCCTGGGGGAGATATCGCTTCCGGCAGTCCAGGCGGGTTCCTCCGTCATGCCGGGCAAGGTGAATCCCGTCATCATCGAAGCCGCGATAAGCGCGTCCATCAAGGTGAAGGCCAACGTGGGCGTCGTCCTCGAAACGGCGTCCCTGGGGACGCTCCAGCTCAATGAGTTCCTCCCCCTCCTCGCGTGGGGCCTCCTCGAATCGCTCGACATCCTCGCCGCCACGGACTCCATGCTGGCGGGCCACGTGGGGGGCATCGTCGCAAACGAGGAATTGTGCGCGCGGAACGCGGCCGAGTCACCAACCCTCATCACGGCGTTCCTGCCCCACATCGGATACGAGAGGGCCGAAGAACTGGTCCTCGATCATCGGGCGTCCGGGGGCCGCGATTTCAGGCGATTTCTCGAAGAAAAGCTCGGCGGGGAACTCGTCGCGCGCGTTCTTTCGCCTTCCAACCTCATATCGCTCGGGCATCGCGCGTCCCGCGCGCCGGAAAGCGAGTAGCCAATGGAAACCACCCCCAAGTCATTGCGCCTTCAGATTGGCCTGTTCGGACGGACCAACGTCGGAAAATCGAGCTTCCTCAACATGGTTGCCGGCCAGGACGTCTCCATAACCTCGCCGCTGCCGGGGGCCACCACCGATATCGTGGAAAAGGCCATGGAGATGCTGCCGATTGGCCCGGTGGTGCTCCTCGACACAGGCGGCCTCGACGACGAATCGCGGCTCGCGCCCGAGCGGCTCAGGAAGACGCGGCATGTCTTCGACAGGGCCGACGTGTTCGTGCTGCTGGTGGAGCCAGGCGTCTGGGGCGACTCCGAGACGCGCATAGTGGACGCGGCGGCGGCGCGGAAGGCGCCCTGCATCGTGGTCGTCAACAAGACGGACCTGGGGGGGCCGTCCCCGGCGTTCATCCAGGAGATGCACGCGCGCACTCCCCATGTTTGCCTCGCGTCCAGCATCGGGGCGAACGAAATGGAGCGCAACCGGTGCGTCGACGATTTCAAGAGGCAGCTTCTCGCGACGCTCCCGGAAGACTACCTCCGCGCGCCGCCCCTCATCGGCGACCTCCTGCCCCCCGGAGGCCTCGCGGTCCTGGTTGTTCCCATCGACCTCCAGGCCCCGAAGGGGAGGCTCATCCTCCCGCAGGTGCAGACGATCCGCGACGCCCTCGACAACGACTCGGCGGCGCTCGTCGTCAAGGAGCGCGAGCTCTCCCACGTGCTCGGCATGCTCCGGCGCCCGCCCGACATCGTCGTCTGCGACTCGCAAGTGGTGCTCAAGATGGTCGCCGACGCGCCCCCGGATGTGAAATGCACCACTTTCTCCATCCTCTTCGCGCGGCAGAAGGGCGACCTGAACGAAATGGCGCGGGGCGTTGCGGCCATCGAACGGCTCGAGGCCGGAGACAAGATCCTCGTCTCCGAGGCGTGCAGCCATCACGCGATCGAAGACGACATAGGCCGGGTCAAGATCCCCCGGTGGCTCCGCCAGTACGTGGGGGTCGACGTCCAAATCGATCTCAACAGCGGGCGGGACTATCCCCCCAACCTCGCCGAATACAAGCTGGTCATCCACTGCGGCGCTTGCATGCTGACGCGCCGCGAGATGCTCTTTCGCATCCATCAGGCCAGGCGGGCCAATGTCCCGATCACGAACTACGGAGTATGCATTTCCTTCTTGCAGGGTGTGGCCAAACGGGTGCTTTCCCCGTTTCCTTCGGCGCTTGACGCATTCGAACAGCAGATCGCCCGGATCTGACAGAAAGGAAATCCCATGAGAGCGGCATTAATGAGTGAAAGTCCCCGAACGGACGCGCGCGCCCGTGACGACCGCATCGACAAATATATGCGGGGAGGCAGAGATTTTATCAACGACGCGGAAATCGAAGACCGGCTCGCCGCGCGCAAGGACCCTGACGCCGCGTGGGTGAGGGACATCATCGCGAAGGCGATGGACATCAAGACCCTGACGCCCGATGAAACCGCGGCCCTCCTCAACGTCCGGGACCCCGATCTCTGGGCGGAGATGGAAAGCGCCGCCGGGGCCATCAAGAAAAAGGTGTACGACAACCGCATCGTCACCTTCGCGCCGCTCTACCTGAGCAACCTCTGCGTCAACAACTGCCTCTACTGCGGCCTCAGGCGCGAGAACGCCGCCATAGAGCGGCGGACGCTAGGGATGGACGAGATCCGGCGGGAGGTCGAGGCGCTCTGCGGCGACATCGGCCACAAGCGGCTCGTCGTGGTCTACGGGGAACATCCCGTCTCGGATGTGCGCTATATGGTGGAGAGCATCGAAGCCATCTACGGCGTCAAGGTGAAGACGAAAAACGGCTGGGCGCAGATTCGGCGCGTGAACGTGAACGCCGCGCCGCTTGGCGTGGAGGACCTCAAGACGCTCGCCAGGGCGGGCCTCGGGACTTTCCAGGTGTTCCAGGAAACCTATCACCACAAGACCTACGCCGAAGTCCATCCGGGCAACACGATAAAGGCGAACTACCCGTGGCGGGTCTACTGCATGCACCGGGCCATGGAGGCGGGCGTCGACGACGTGGGGATCGGCGCGCTCTTCGGCCTCTACGACTGGAAGTTCGAGGTAATGGGGCTCCTCCACCACGCCATCGAGCTGGAGGAAGTCTTCGGCATCGGCCCGCACACGATTTCCTTCCCGCGCATTGAGCCCGCCGAGAGCACCCCCTTCGTCCAGCAGCCGCGCCACGGGGTTTCCGACGCCGATTTCCGCAAGGCCATCACCGTGATACGGCTCGCGGTCCCCTACACCGGCATGATCCTGACCGCGCGCGAAAACGCCGATCTGCGCCGGGAGATGATCCCGCTCGGCGTGACGCAGACAGACGCCTCGTCGCGCATCGGGGTCGGCGCCTACGGCAAGTCCGGCGACGGGAGCCAGCAGTCTAACATAGATCGGAAGAGCACACGTCTGAACTCCAGTCACGAGTGGATATCTCGT
>CALFXO010000016.1 GCA_937958025.1 uncultured Syntrophobacteraceae bacterium | reverse complement strand
CGCCATAATGTGCTCACTCATCTTAAGAAGGAGACGTATGCTATTTATTATTTGTAGTATAAGAAATTGGACCATGTCAAGAAGAAATGGGTTATTCCGCATTGTTGCCGCTGGGAAGGCGGCCTGTTGGGGTTGGCTGGTCCTATAAGCGGGAAGAATCCGCTGGGAAGCGAAGGGTGGCGACGATCTTGCATCTCCAGCTCCTCGCTTCCCCTTTCTGACTGCATTTCATTGAAATTACCACTAACCCTTTGGATGGCTCACGGTTTCTTCATGGTAGTTTTGCCCTGTGACCACATAATGGATGTTTTCGGCGACGTTCTTGAGGTGGTCGCCGACGCGCTCCCATGCGCGCGCCACGAAGAGCACCGAGGCGCCGCCTTTTGCGTGCTCCTTATGCTCTCCCATGAGGTCGCCAAGATTTCCAAGGAGACTCGTGTAAGTCCTGTCGATATTGGCGTCAAGCCTCCACGAGGCCACGGCCTTGTCCGCATCGCGCTCTCTGTAGGCCTCGTTGACCCTGGATAGCATATCGATGGCGAGTTCTCCCATTTCTTTGATCTTCGCCATGGCTCCTTCATAGGGGATGTCGGACAGGTCCTTTGCGTATCGCGTGATGTTCACTGCGTAGTCCGAGATCCGTTCATACTCGAGCGCCATCTTGAGCGCCGCGATGACGGTCCTCAGGTCGACGGCCATGGGCTGCCTTTTGGCGAGCAGGGACACCGTTAATTGATCCACCTTGCGCTGCAACTGGTTCACCACAGCCTCGCCGGCCGCTATTTCCTCCCCGACCCTGGGAGTCCACCTGACGAGGGCTTCCAGCGCCCTGGCGAGTTGCTTCTCGCACCCGCGCGACATCTCCATTATTGCGCCGTTCAGGTCGCTCAGCTCCCTGTCGAATTCGCCTACGATGTGTTCTCTGCTCATTATGAGTCTTCCTTAATGATAAATAATGGTTTGATGGCGTTGCACGGCGTCCGCCTATCCGGAAGGGCCAACGGAATGGCCGGATTTCAGGATTTTGCCTAAACGACCGAAAAAGCGCGGGTTATCCAAACCGTCCCGTGATGTAGTCCTCCGTTAGCTGGTGCAGCGGACTGGTGAAAATCTGCGTCGTCGGGCCTATTTCGATGAGGTCGCCCAGGTGGAAGTATGCCGTCCGTTGTGAGACGCGCGACGCCTGTTGCATGGAGTGGGTTACGATGGCGATGGAAAACTGCTGCCGCAACTCATCGATGAGATCCTCGATGATGGCCGTGGCAATGGGATCGAGGGCTGAACACGGCTCATCCATCAAGATGACCTCCGGGTTGACGGCGATGGTGCGCGCGATGCAAAGCCGCTGTTGCTGGCCGCCCGAAAGCCCTGTGCCGGGTTGTTGGAGCCGGTCTTTCACTTCTTCCCACAATCCCGCCTTCCGGAGGGAGGTTTCCACCAGGTCCTCCATCTCCGATCGCGTCTCGACGAGTCCGTGGATTTTGGGGCCGTAAGCGACGTTGTCGAAGATGGACTTCGGAAAGGGGTTGGGCTTTTGGAACACCATGCCCACCTGGGCGCGCAGTCCCACGACGTCAACGCTGTTGTGGTAGATGTTCTCTCCGTCGATGGAAATCTCTCCCGTCACCCGGCACCCCTCGATGGTGTCGTTCATGCGGTTGAGGCAGCGCAGGAAGGTGGACTTTCCGCAGCCGGAGGGACCGATCATGGCGATGACTTCATTGCGTCCAATATCGAGGGACACATCGTGGATCGCGTGCTTTTCGCCGTAGTAGACGTTGACGTTGCGGCAGGTCATCCGCGGGTTCTCGCTCGTGGATTCTCCCACGGTCCTGCGGTCTTCGCGATCGACCTTGCCTTGCTTGCACTGGGCGGGACTGCTGACTTGAGTTTCTTCCGGCATTGCTCGATACTCTTCTCTAACGTAAACGGGGAGCGAATCAGGCGCCCGGACCGCGCGCCGCGAATCCAATAATGTTCGTTGAGGATTGAAATGGAGCTTCTGTAAAAGCGGCATCCTGCTGCGACGTTGAGGCCGCTTCACAATGCATGGCGCGGAGCGGCGCGGCGTAAGCGGGTGTGGTCGCTCGCGCCGGCCGTGCTCCACGCCGGGAGATGGGCGCGGGATGCGCCCTTGGGAGACAGCTCTTTATTCTACAGACGTGAGCGGCTTGAGCTCTTCGGCGTCCTTTTGGAACGCCTTGCGCTCCGCGTCAGGCATCGGGATCATGCCCTTTTCCGCCAGGTACCCTTCGGGTCCCCAGGCTTTCTCGCTGGTGAATTCGGCGATGTATTCTTTCATTCCGGGGATGACGTCTGCGTGGGCCTTCTTCACGTAGAAGAAAAGCGGGCGCGACACCGCGTACTTGCCGGAGGCGATTGCCTCGAACGTCGGCTGCACGCCTTCCACGAAAGAGCCCTGGATCTTGTCCGCGTTCTGGTCAAGGAAGCTGAAGCCGAATATTCCGAGGGAATCGGGGCTCACTTCGAGCTTCTGCACGATGAGGTTGTCGTTTTCACCGGCTTCGATGTACGCGCCGTCTTCACGGATGGTCTGGCAGACGGCCTTGAATTTTTTGGCGTCGGTTTTCTCGATCGCCTTGATCCAAGGGAACTGCTTGGCGCCTTCGTCCATCACGAGTTCAACGAAGGCGTCGCGCGTTCCGGAGGTCGGGGGAGGGCCGAGGACAGTAATCTTTTTGTCTGGCAGGGCAGGGTTGACGTCCTTCCAGGTCTTGTATGGATTGGGGACGACTTCCTCTTTGCCGCCCGGGTCAGGAACGTCCTTGGCGAGTGCAAGGTAGAGGTCCTTGCGGGTCAGCTTGAGCGGCTCCACCTTCTTTGAATTGGCGATGACGATTCCGTCGTAGCCGATCTTCACCTCCACGATTTCATTCACGCCGTTGGCCTTGCACGCTTCGACTTCCGATGCCTTGATGCGGCGCGAGGCGTTAGCAATGTCGGGATGCTCGACGCCGACGCCGCCGCAGAAAAGTTTGAGGCCGCCGCCCGAGCCGGTGGATTCGATCTTGGGCGTCTTGAAGTTGGTCGCCTTTCCAAAGTGCTCCGCCACGACCGTGGCGAAGGGATACACGGTGGATGATCCCACGATGCTGATGTAATCGCGCCCGGATTGGGCGAACGACATGCCTGCCACGATAACGGAAGCGGCCATGGCCGATGCGGCCAGAACTTTCTTCATCAATTCCCCTCCAGAAAAGGTTGCCTGAATTGCGGCCGGGGTCTCTCCCCGGCTACCAACGACGCTCGAAACGCTTGCGCAGGATGATCGCGACGGCGTTCATCGCGAGCATGAATGCGAGCAGCACCAGGATTGCGGCGGAGGTCCGCTCGACGAATCCCCTCTCGGGACTGTCCGCCCAGAGGTATATCTGCACGGGCAGCGCCGTCGCCGGACTCGTAAACCCGTTGGGGATGTCGGCTATGAAGGCCACCATGCCGATCATGAGAAGAGGGGCCGTTTCGCCAAGCGCCCGCGCCATTCCGATAATGGCCCCGGTCAGCATGCCGGGCATGGCGAGCGGCAGGACGTGGTGTGCCACCGTCTGCATTTTGGACGCACCGATGCCGAGCGCCGCCTCCCGGATGGACGGCGGAACCGCTTTCAGGGCCGCCCGCCCCGCGATGATGATGGTCGGGAAAGTCATGAGGGTCAGCACCAGCCCTCCGACGATTGGCGTCGAGCGCGGAAGCCCCATGAAATTGAGAAATATCGATAGCCCCAGCAGGCCGAACACGATCGACGGCACGGCGGCAAGGTTGTTGATGTTCACCTCGATCACGTCGGTCCAGCGGTTTTTGGGCGCGAATTCCTCCAGGTAGACGGCGGCGGCGACGCCGATCGGAAACGAAAGCAGAAGCGTCACCACCAAGGTGTAGAAGGAACCCGCGACCGCTCCCCGGACGCCCGCAAGCTCCGGTTCGCGGGAATCGCCCGCCGTGAAAAACGTCGTGTTGAACGCTTTTTTGACCATTCCCTTCGCGGTGAGGGCGTCGAGCCACCCGAGCTGACTGTCGGTGAGCTTGCGCTCATCCTCCGGAGCGTCGCGTTTGACGTTCCCTTTGAGCGTCATATCCACGTCGTCGCTCGCCCTGAACCACACCGGGATCGTCCGCCCGATGAGGGCCGGATCGTCCCTGACCATGTCGCGAAGCCGGAACGCCGCTCCGGAGCTCACCAGTGAAGTGAGAAGCCGCTTGTCCCCTCGCGACGTCGCCTCGGGGAACGTATCGTACAGGGACTTCTTCACTAGCCTGGATTTCCACGGAGGTTAAATCAGCTAACATTGGTAGCTTGAAGGA
>CALFXO010000015.1 GCA_937958025.1 uncultured Syntrophobacteraceae bacterium | reverse complement strand
AGGTGGCAAAATATTTGCGCAGGGAGCTAACGCCCGAGCATTTCAGAATCCTAGAGTTGGCATACAGCGAGGTGCTAATCGCCAGAAGGGGTGTTTCATGTTGACGGTTTCGATCGGATGCGAGACGGTTCTTGGACCGATGCAAGAGATTCCGGAGGATATCCGGACTGCGCTTAAAGCGACGCTTCAGTTCCAGAATCCCGAGTTCCAGGAGCGCCGGCGCCGTGGACGTTCTGTATACGGCGTCGAGAAAACCATCCAGTGTTTTAAGGAGGGCTCCACGGGCTTCTCTATCCCGAGAGGGGCTACGCGGCAAGCGATTGCCACTCTTCGGAAGTTCAAGGTTCCATACCGACTTGAAGACCATCGGCGGACACTCCAAGAGGTCAATCTCCAATTTCTGGGAGAGCTTCGCAACTACCAGAAGGCCGCTGTGGAGGACGTATTGAGGAGGGACTTCGGCGTGCTTGAGGCTCCTACGGGCAGCGGGAAGACCATCATGTCGCTCAAAGTCGTAGCGGCGCGGAGACAGCCTACCCTGATAGCCGTTCCTTCGCTCGAGCTTCTGGAGCAATGGATAGATCGAAGCAGCTTCTTTCTGGGAATCCCCGTTTCCGAAGTGGGCGTGATCGGCGGTGGAAAGTTCAAGCTTGGGGAAGCGATAACCATTGCGACAATCCAGAGTCTATATAGGCGAGCCAAGGAGGTCGCACCCCTCATAGGGCACATCATCCTTGATGAATGTCACCACGTGCCGTCTCGGACGTTCGCGCATGTGATAAGCTCCTTTGATTCTAAATTCATGTTGGGGCTCAGCGCGACGCCCTGGCGGCGTGATAAACTGGATAAGCTTATATACTTCTACCTCGGGGATAATGTTCATAAGGTTGAAAGTGGCAGTCTCAGAGAGAAGGGCTGCATCTTGCGTGCGGAAGTCATTGTACGGGAAACGGCATTCCAGTCGAAATTCCATCCGTCTGAAGAATATGGCAAGATGATATCCGAACTCATCGACGACCCCACCCGGAATGAGTTCATTGTGCAGGACGTAGCGATGGAAGCCGCAAAGGGGATTGGCGCATGCCTTGTGTTAGCTGATCGTAAAACACATTGCCATACGCTTGCTGGGCTCCTAAGACAACGAGGAGTGGAATGCGAGGTCTTGACCGGGGACGTCTCAAAACCGGAGCGGAAACGGATCGTCAATAGCATCAATGACGGCTCCGCTAAAGTAGTTATCGCGACGGGTCAGTTGATCGGAGAAGGCTTCGACGCCACGGGGCTCAGCGTGTTGTTCCTGGCGTCTCCTATTCGCTTCGGTGGACGGCTTCTCCAATACATTGGCCGCGTAATCCGCCCTGCACCGGGGAAGCGTGGTGCGAAGGTCTACGATTATGTGGACGCCAACGTGGGCGTGCTGAAGCATTCAGCTCGGGAGCGGCGCAAAGTCTATGATGCGGCTTAGCGTCGCCTCTCCCTCCGTGAAATCTCCGGACCTAACCCCATGGCGTGAAGCTCCCTTTCTGTTGCCATGGTATATGTACTGTTTGTTGGCACTAATTTTGTAATTATAAACTTACCATAGGTAAACTTAGAGTCGTCCGGACCGTTGCCCTCACGATGACGAAAAATGCACTGCGCGGCGGCTCCAGTCCCGAGGGCGCACTTTCCCCCACTTTGCGAACTCCTTTCTTGCCAAGCCTGATGATCCATGAGATCTTGTAAATTTCGCCGCCATTTTCCCGCTCGCCGGAGGCCGTCTCCGGGAGTGCGAGGGGGGGAGTCTCGCGAATGCGGTAAAGGAACGGCGCCGGAAAGCCGATCCACCATTAGCATATTGAGATCATACGATTGTATCGAGAGAGTTGATGACCGCCGAAACCCATTCCCAGCTGGCAAACTTCATTTGGGGCATCTGCAATCTTCTTCGGGGTCCATACAAGCGCAACGAATACCGCAAGGTGATACTGCCGCTCACGGTCCTTCGCCGCTTCGACTGTGTCCTCCAGGAGACAAAAGAGCGTGTGCTCCATGAACACCGCTCGCTTGAGGGGAAGCCCGAGACCATCATCCGGCATAGCCTCGAACGGATCACGAGTCGCCCATTCTACAACCTGTCCAGGTTTGACATGAACAGGCTCCTGGACGACCCCGACCAGCTTGCGCCAAACCTCAACAGCTACATCAATGCTTTCTCCCCCAACGTGCGCGCGATCATGGAGCGGTTTGCGTTCGACGTCCAGATTGCCCGCATGGCCGAGAAAAACCTCCTCTTCCAGGTCGTGCAGCGTTTCGCGGGCTTGGATCTTGCGCCAGACAAAGTCGATAACCTTCAAATGGGCTACGTCTTCGAGGAGCTTATACGGATCGGCGCGGAGCAGTCGAACGAGGAAGCCGGGGAGCACTTCACCCCGCGCGAGGTCATCCGGCTCATGGTCAACCTGCTCCTGTCGCCGGAGCACGACCTTCGCCGGAGCCACATCGTCAAGGCGATTTTCGACCCCGCGTGCGGGACGGGGGGCATGCTTTCTGTAGCCGAGCAGTACATCCGAAGCCTCAACCACGACGCCCGCCCGATCCTCCACGGCCAGGACTGGAACGACGAAGCGTGGGCGGTCTGCAAGTCCGACATGCTCATCAAGGGCGAGGACGCCGAAAACATCATTCTGGGCGACTCCTTCACCGAGGACGGCTTCGAACGGATGCAGGACGGCAAGAAGTGGACCTTCGAGTACATGCTTGCGAACCCGCCTTTCGGGGTGGAGTGGAAGCAGCAGCAAAAAGCCATAGAACGGGAGCGCGACGCGCTCGGCTACGATGGTCGCTTCGGCGCCGGAACGCCGCGCATCAATGACGGCGCCCTGCTCTTCCTCCAGCACATGATTTCCAAGATGCGCCCCGTCAAAGACGGCGGCAGCCGTATAGCCATCATCTTCAACGGCTCGCCGCTTTTCACCGGCGACGCTGGGAGCGGCGAAAGCGAAATCCGGCGATGGATCATCGAAAACGACTGGCTCGAAGCCGTCGTCGCCATGCCGGAGCAACTCTTCTACAATACCGGCATTTCCACCTATATATGGGTGCTCACGAACCGCAAGGAAAGCCGGCGCAAGGGAAAAGTCCAGCTGATCGACGCCCGCAACTACTGGGTGCAGATGGAGAAGAGCCTTGGCAACAAGCGCCGCAGGATCGGCGACGTTTCCGAGAAGGACAAAGACCCGGACCATATCGGCGACATCACCCGCATCCACGGGGACTTCCGGGACGGCGACGCCCGCGACTTCACGATGAACGGCAAAAGCAAGTCCCTTGTGGTTTGCAAGATATTCGACAATGAGGACTTCGGTTATCACAAAATCACCGTGGAGCGTCCGTTGAGGCTCAACTTTCGGGCGACCGAGGAGCGCATTGCCCGCCTGGACGAACAGAGCGGCTTTCGCAACCTTGCCTCCAGCGGCAAAAAGGATGAGAAGACCCGGCGGCGAGAGACCGAATCCGGTCAGGCGCGGCAGGAAGAGATACGGGCGTTTTTGCGCGCCCTTGCGGAAGCCACGGGGGAAAAGCTTTATCGCGACCGCAAGCAATTCCTCGCCGACTTGAAGAAGCTCGACCGCAAAGTTGGGGTCCGCTTCGCTCCCGCCGAACAAAAGGCTGTTGTCGCCGCACTTGGCGAGCGCGACGACGCGGCTGAAATCTGTATGGGCCGCGACGGCACGCCCGAGCCCGATACGGAGCTGAGGGACACGGAAATCGTGCCGCTCAAGGAGGACATCGAAAAGTATTTCAAGCGGGAAGTCCTACCGCACGTTCCCGATGCATGGATCGACCATGCCAAGACGAAAATCGGATATGAAATCCCGTTCAACCGCCACTTCTACGTATATGAGCCCCCGCGCCCCCTGGAAGAGATAGAGGCCGACATAAAGGTGCTCGAAGGAGAGATTGTCGCGCTACTCCGGGAGGTGACGGCATGAAATACCTGCCATACCCGCGCTACAAGCCGAGTGGGGTTGAATGGCTAGGGGATGTTCCCGAGCATTGGGAAGTGAATAGACTCAAACACGTTGCCAATATGCAGGCAGGTAAGGGTGTCACCTCCATCATAATTGATATGGAGGGGAAATACCCCGTTTATGGCGGCAATGGCTTGCGTGGATATACATCAGTGTTCACGCATGATGGGGATTCAATCTTGATAGGACGGCAGGGGGCTTTGTGTGGAAATATTAACTATGCTGAAGGACGATTCTGGGCTTCTGAACATGCCGTAGTTGTTACTCCATTCAACAATAACGATGTCCATTGGCTGGGCGAATTGTTAAGGAGCATGGATTTGAACCAGTATTCTCTAGCAGCAGCGCAGCCAGGATTAGCAGTGGATGACATAAAGGCTTTGAGAATTGCTTGCCCACCAAGGGAAGAGCAGCTCATTATTTCTGACTTCCTTGTCAGCAAGACAAGCCAGATTGACCGGCTGATAACGAAGAAGCGTGAGTTGATCGAAAGGCTGAAGGAAAAGCGAACCGCGCTCATATCTCGCACTGTTACCCGTGGCCTTCCTCCGGAAGCTGCGCGCGCCGCAGGATTTGACCCTGATCCGCCGCTCAAGGATTCAGGCGTTGAATGGTTAGGGGAGTTCCCAGGGCATTGGGATATTGTGAAGTTCTCCCGTGAGATAAGAATCCAGGAGGGACAAGTAGACCCAACTGAATCCGAGTACTCCCAGATGGTTTTAGTAGCTCCTAATCATATCGAATCTGGAACAGGTCGGCTCGTAGCAAGTGAATCGGCAGCAGATCAAGCTGCGGAGAGCGGAAAATATTGGTGCTCGGCTGGAAGTGTCATTTACAGCAAGATTCGCCCGGCCTTGCGTAAGGCTACGGTAGCACCGACAGACTGCCTGTGCAGTGCTGATATGTACCCGTTAAATGGTGCCCCTCGATTCAGCAACGAGTTCCTGCTGTGGTTCATCCTTTCAAGCCAGTATTCTGCTTGGTCGGTTCTGGAGTCTGATCGTGTTGCGATGCCGAAAATAAACCGGGAAACATTGAGAGAACTTCGCCTACCTGCGCCCCCCCTTAAAGAGCAGCAGGCAATTGCAAGTTATCTGTGGAGAGAGACAGCCAAGTTGGACCATCTTATTGAAGTTATCAATGACGCTGTCGTTGGCCTAAAAGAATACCGCATAGCCCTCATCACCGCCGCCGTGACCGGCAAGATCGACGTCCGGGGAGTTCGTCCCGCCGGGAATGCCCCTGCGGACGGCGCATCTTCCCCCACGGATGCTGAAACGCTCTCCACATTGCCCTGAACATCGCCGACTTGCCCAAGACGCCGGAACCCAACGGAGCACACCCCATGGCGCAGACCAACGAAAAAGCCTTCGAGACCTATGTTCAGGAAACTCTTGTTAACGCCGGGGGATGGAGGCCGGGCGACCTCTCCGAATGGGACAAGGAAAGGGCGCTCTTCCCGGCTCGGGCGCTTGCTTTCATCCAGGACACCCAGGGGGGCCTCTGGGACAAGATGCGGGCGCTCCACGGCGCGGGACTGGCAGAGCTGCTCGTGCACGGGATGGTCAAGGAGCTGGAGATCAAGGGGACTCTCCATGTGCTCCGTCATGGATTCAGGTTCTACGGCAAGACCTTTCGCCTCGCTTATTTCAAACCCGCCCACGGACTGAACGAGGAGATGCACGCGCTTTTTCGCAAGAACCGTCTCACGGTCACGCGCCAGACCCCGTGCCACCCATCTGGCAACAGCACGGTGGATATGGTCTTTGCCCTGAATGGCCTTCCCGTCGCTACATGCGAGCTGAAAAACCCCGGAACGGGCCAGACGTGGCGGGACGCCGTGAGGCAGTACAGGGAAGACCGCGACCCCCGCGCTCCGCTTTTTCTGTTCAAGAAACGGGCGCTCATCCACTTCGCCGCCGATCCCGAAGAAATCCACATGACAACCCGGCTCGCGAAG
>CALFXO010000014.1 GCA_937958025.1 uncultured Syntrophobacteraceae bacterium | reverse complement strand
CTCGCCAATCTGAAAAAGCTGTTTGGAATTCGGGCGGCGCAGTTTCCGTTTGAGCTCGTCCATGTATTCCGCATCGGCCCCCTCCGGCGGGTCGCCGAAGCCATACCGTCCGATTTCGAGGGAGCGGATCGCTTTGTGGAGCGACTCCTTGAAGGTGCGCCCTATCGCCATCGTCTCGCCAACTGACTTCATGGAAACGGTGAGCAAGTCCTCGGTGCGCGGGAACTTCTCGAAAGTGAAGCGGGGAACCTTGACGACGCAGTAGTCGATGGTGGGCTCGAAGGACGCCCGCGTCTCGCGGGTGATGTCGTTTGCGATTTCATCGAGCGAATAGCCAATGGCGAGCTTCGCGGCGATCTTGGCAATAGGAAATCCCGTGGCCTTCGATGCAAGAGCCGAGGAGCGCGACACCCGCGGGTTCATCTCGATGACCACCATCTCCCCGTTTTTCGGGTTGATGGCGAACTGCACGTTTGAACCGCCCGTCTCCACGCCGATCTCGCGCAGGATCGCAATGGAGGCGTCGCGCATCTTCTGGTATTCCTGGTCGGTGAGGGTCTGCGCCGGAGCGACGGTTATGGAGTCGCCGGTGTGGACGCCCATCGGGTCCATGTTCTCGATCGAACAGATGATGACGACATTATCCATATAGTCGCGCATCACCTCGAGTTCAAATTCCTTCCACCCGAGGACGGACTCCTCCAGCATGACCGCGTGGATGAAGCTTGCATCGAGCCCCCGGTAGGCCATCTTGAGGAGTTCTTCGCGATTGTAGGCCACGCCGCCGCCCGTTCCGCCAAGCGTAAACGATGGCCGCACGATGATCGGATAGCTGATCCGCTGCGCTATCGCCTCCACTTCGGCGATCGACCGGGCGATCCCGCTTTCGGGAACCCGGAGGCCGATCTTCTTCATCGCCTCTTTGAATAGCTCCCGATCCTCGGCCTTCTTGATGACGTCCACCCGAGCGCCGATCATCTCGACCCCGTACTGGTCAAGAACGCCCATTTCAGCCACGCGCACCGCCACGTTGAGGGCCGTCTGGCCGCCCAGTGTCGGCAGCAGGGCGTCCGGTCGCTCCCGGCGGATGACCTTGGCGACGGCTTCCGGGGTAATCGGCTCCACGTAGGTGCGGTGCGCCGTTTCGGGGTCCGTCATGATGGTTGCGGGATTGCTGTTGATCAGGACTATCTCGTAGCCCTCTTCCCTCAGGGCCTTGCACGCCTGGGTTCCCGAATAGTCAAACTCGCAGGCCTGGCTGATGATGATCGGACCCGACCCGATTATGAGAATCTTCTTTATGTCCGTTCGCTTCGGCATGCGTTTTCACCCCTTGCTACTGCTTGAAGCATCTTTTTTCATGAGGGTTGCGAACCGCTCGAAAAGATAGGTTGCGTCGTGTGGACCGGGCGAGGCTTCCGGGTGGTACTGCACGCTGAAAGCCGGAATTTCGAGATGCTCCAGGCCCTCCAGCGTGTTGTCGTTGAGGTTCACGTGCGTGAGCCGAACCGGCGCCTTCTTGAGGGACTCGAGGTCTACGCAGAAGCCATGGTTCTGCGACGTGATCTCGATTTTCCCGGTCGTGAGGTCCTTGACCGGCTGGTTCGCGCCACGGTGACCGAACTTCAGCTTGAAGGTGCGCCCCCCCAGAGCAAGCCCCATGAGCTGGTGGCCGAGGCAGATTCCAAACATGGGTCGTTTGCCGAGCAGCTTCTTGACCACGCCTATCTCATGGTGCAACGCGGAAGGATCGCCGGGACCGTTCGATAGGAAAATTCCGTCGGGATTCGACGCCAGGACTTCTTCGGCGGATGAATGCGCCGGGAAAACCCTGACCTGGCATCCAAGCCTCTCGAGATTGCGCAGGATGTTGTACTTCACCCCGTAATCGATCGCCGCCACCCGAAGGCCGGGCCGGTCCTCCGCCCACGCCGTTTCGCTCCGGGGACCGCCGCGCCACTGGTAAGGCGCACCTGACGTGACGTACTGCACCATGTCCACATCGCACAAACCGGGCCAGGCTTTCACCTTTTCCAGAAGCTCCTCCACGTTGTCCGTCTCCGTGGAGATGATCCCCCGCATGGCTCCTGTGAGGCGTAGACGACGAGTCAGGGCGCGCGTGTCGACGCCTTCGATGCCGATTTTGCCGTGCTCGTTCAGAAAGTCCGCAAGGGTCTTCCTGCTCCGCCAGTTGCTGGCAAAGTCCTGGTATTCCTTCACGATGAAGGCTTCCACGTGTATGGCGGCGGACTCCATATCCTCGTCATTGACCCCGTATGTCCCCGTCAGGGGATAGGTCATGGCGACGATCTGCCCCTTGTAGGACGGGTCCGTCAGCACTTCCTGGTAACCTGTCATGCCTGTATTGAACACGACCTCGCCCAGCGCCTCCCGCGCCCCGGCAAAGGCGAAGCCGCGAAAAACCGCGCCGTCCTCCAGCACCAGCAGGGCTTTGGGACGCTTCCACGAAGGGGTCATACTATCTATCTCCTCGCGCATTCAGAATGAGACAACTGCATGCAAGCCCCAGTGCTCTGGGGCTTTTTATTATTATTTTCGCATTCTTACGAAAATATATCCATCTCGAAAAGAACTTAAAACCATGCAATTCTAACGATAAATTTCAATATTGCAATCTTTTTCGCGCTAAGACCCGCTGAAAGCGCCGAGAATATACTCCAGATCCTCCGGCGTGTCCACGCCGTGGGTTTCCATGGGAGAGTTTGCCGTCTGGATGGTGAAGCCATTTTCCAGGGCGCGGAGTTGCTCCAGTTTCTCTATCTGTTCGAGACGGCCCTGTGGCAGTTGCGTAAAGCGTTGCAAGAAGGAATTGCGGTAGGCGTAAAATCCGAGATGCTTCAAGAATGAGACCGGCGCCGCATGGTCCCGGTCCCGAACATAGGGGAGCGGGGACCTCGAGAAATAGAGCGCCTTCCCCTCCCGGTCCACAACCGCCTTGACTACATTCGGGTCCAGGTATTCCTTTTCGTTGCCGCTCTCGAACACGAGGGTCGCCATGGAGGCGCCGGAATCCCGCAACGCCTCCACGAGCAGGCGGATCATGATGGGCTCGAGCAGCGGCTCGTCGCCCTGTATGTTCACCACTATCGCGTCTTCACCGACCTCCATGAGGCGGCATGCCTCGGCGATGCGGTCCGTCCCGCTCGGGTGATCCGTCGACGTGAGCAGCGCCTCTCCGCCAAAGTTCCGGACGGCGTCCAAGATCCTCGAATCGTCGGTCGCAACCAAAACCCGGCTCAACACTGTTGCGCGTGCGCATCCCTCATAAACGCGCCGTATCATGGGCTTGCCCGCAATATTGGCCAAGGGCTTGCCTTCAAAGCGGCTCGAAGCATAACGCGCAGGAATAACGCCCACAACATCCACACCATTCATTGGGATGCTCCTCCCATTTTTCAATAGTCTCTAACCTCTTACGACGAGGCCTCGTTCTTCCCAGCCGCCAAGGCCCGGCGTCTCCTCTAGTTGTCACCTTAAGACGCATAAAGGGGCTTAAGAAAGCCCCTTCAATCCCTTAAAACGCAAGAACGACGAAACACTTCTGGAATGCACCCCCGTTTCATCCAGTACGCTGCATTTAGAAAGCAACCACCTCCAGGATGTTGCTAATGAACTCTTCCAGGGCCGTCATGGTGCAATCGTCCAGGTTCACAAATTGCACCCCCAGTTCCATTCTATCTTCTTCCATTTTAATATTTCTGATTTTGCCTGTAAATGACTCCGAGGCCCGGCCGGCAAAAAGCTGAACGCTCACGCGAACGCTCTCTCCCACCTGGACGCCCGCTATGTCTTGGCGCTCTGCCTGCTTGGCCACAAACCGGCATCCCCCACTGCTTATATCCAGGATAACGCCTAACACTGCGACCCCATCCACTTCCAGACTTGCAGGAAAAAAACAATCGACCCGAGGACTCTTCCGCAATTCGATTACTTCCACATTTTTCGGATGCTCCAGAAAAAAAAGGCGCACCGGGTGGACCACGTGCCCCAACACAACAGCCTTAAATCCGTACACCGAACCTGCGTGCATATATCTGGCGATCACTCGCCTCCCCGTATATATGGACTCTTGTAGATGAGACTGGATCGGGGCCCTCAGAATCAGATATTCATCCGAATCCATCCCCACCAGAAGCGACTTGAACCTGAAATCCTCGCCTTCCGGTTGAATGAAAAGCTGATTTCCCAAGACCATGCTCGCGCGTGCAGATTTTTTCATCGCCGATTCAACTCTGAGAAAGTTTTTAAACGAGTCCAACAGTTCCAGATCAAACGTCTCTGCCATTTCTCCGGTCATTATGGCGAAGGTTTCAGCGCTCGACAGGGCGTCCTTATATGGCCTTTTCGTGGTAAGAGCGTCATAGCAGTCGACAATGCGCGCAACGCGCGCATACTTATGGACTTCCTCTCCTCTTAGGCCATCCGGATACCCGGAGCCATCCATCGCCTCGTGGTGGCGCAAGACGACCTCAAGTTGTCCTGTCGTCATGAGTTGCTCTGTGGTCAACTTACGCCATCCGAGCACGGGATGTTTCTTTATGACTTCATATTCCCATATCTCCAACCGGTTGGACTTCTTCAGGATCGCATCTTCAATGAATATTTTTCCTACGTCGTGGAAAAGAGCTCCCAAACCAAAATCCATTATCTCATCCCGGCTCCATCCCAAGAACTCGCAGAAGGCCATTCCAAGCACAGCCACCTGCACCGAATGCGAAAATGTACCATAGTCCTTGGAAAATATAGATATAAGAGCACTGGACCCAATATTGTCTGAGCTGATATGAAACGCAAAGCTTTCGACGAATCTCCTGCCCATGGCGACGTTCAGGCTGTTCGGACGCTCCCTGAACACCTTGCGCACAATATTTTCCGCGCAATCATACAACAGAAGAGTCCGCCGTTCCGGAGCACCGTTTTTCGATGAAAGAGCTTCCTGTAAATTGGCCTGAAAATAGTCATGGTAAGAATCCTCCTCGGCCTTGCGAATATATATTTCCTCTATATTTTCACAAGCAAGAAACGTATTGAAGTCTTCTTCGTACACCTGTCCGTTCGACAGTAGCTTGCCCCACTGTATCGTTTCATCCCGCTTGAGCACGGGGAAGTAGACATCGAACCGGATGGGTTCTCCGACGAACAGGCTCCTGATCTTAATGGAAATGTGATCCTTCGCAATTTCGTTCAACTTTGCGTCAAAGCGCTTGAAGCCCTTAGCTAGTGGCTGTTGGCCCAGTTGCATGAAAAAATAATCCCCTCTTGCACGAATCGTCCGGTAAGCAAAGGCATATTACAGAATTAAATGATGTTTTGCACTTTATTTTCACTAATATTCAAAGAATCGACCCTATTCAATACAGTTCGGGCTATAATATATGGCATATGTATTTTAAATATAGGAACGATTTAGGGAAGGCGCTTATGACCTAGGAGGGCCATGCTTCTGCTCATAGCCCGCTATCTAATTATAATTATAGATGTATTTTGCTAATTTAGATAATCGGCAAGAGGGGGGAGCGGCTGTCAAAGCACAAATACGACTGGTTGCAGAGGGTCATTCAGAATTAAGTTAACATGGCGACTCCATTCGTCTCAAAAAGAATTTCCCGAATGCGGACCGCAAGCCGCTCTTCCAGGTCATCCAACATTCTGTCTCCTATTCTTCGGACCGGCATTACTCCCATGAGGGAATTCAGAACCCAGGCCACGTCCACAGATTCAATGCTCTCCAGGGTGGCAATGCGTCGCTCCGCATTAAGCCTTTCACTCCCTTGAATAATGCCTGCCACCCTCGCAAGCGTCGTCCCCGGAAGCTGATGCGGGCTGTCCGGAGTCCACCATTCACCGCCGGTGCGAAAGAGAAGGGAGCCCGCAGAAGTTTCCGTGATATTCCCGCGCGGGTCCAACAGAAGCGCCTCGTCTGCCCCTGCGTCAAGAGCATCTTGACGCGCCATGCAATAATACAGGTAGTTTAAACTCTTATATCGTGCAAGTGGCGGAGCGAAGCCTTCCCTAAACACGTGGAGCGTCCACCCCGCAGCATAGGCCTCGTCGTCTGGAGGAACATAGGCGCGAGCGCTCACAATAATCGTAGGGCGGTCGGACCGGGGCAATCCCATCCCCTGGACAGCGCCCCGACTGACGATAATCTTCACGATAGCAATGGCTTCTGCGAGCCTGTTTCGCTTCAGCAGTTCCGTGCAAGTCGCTTCGGTGAGCGAATTCAACAGCGCCTGCGCATCAATGCGAAGCCTGACGAGCGCCCCGCGCAGCCGCTCCAGGTGCTCATTGAAATAAAGCGCCGCTCCGCGCTGAGCCCTCATGGTCTCAAAGACTCCGTCGCCGTAAAGAAATCCCCTATCAAACGGCGACAACCGAACCTCTTCAGCATAAAGAAACGATCCGTTCATCCATACGATTTCGGATTCTTCGTTCATCACCCCTCTCCTCCCAAGCCGTCCGCACTCACCACGCTCTGGGTGGCGAACCGCTCCAGGACCTCGAAAAACGTTCGTCCCTTGTCGAGAGTCTCCTTATATTCTTCGTCCCCGTTTGAATCATACACTATCCCGCCGCCTACCGAGAAGCGGCATTTCCCTCCGTGGATGGTCGCGGTGCGTATGGCGATATTGAGGTCGAGGTTCTCATGCCATCCCAAATATCCTATGGAACCCGTATAGACGTGCCGGACGTGGGGCTCTAGCTCGTCTATGATTTCCATGGCCCGGATTTTCGGGCAGCCTGTTATCGAGCCGCCTGGGAATGTCGCTCTTATGATGTCCCCATATGAGGCGCCCTGGCGCAATTTCCCTGAAACTATAGAAATAAGATGATGAACGTTCTTATAAGCTTCAAGCCTCTTATGCTCGTCCACCCGCACAGAGCGCGGTTGACATATGCGCCCCAGGTCGTTTCGAAGCAGGTCGACGATCATGGAAAGCTCGGCATCGTCCTTGGAACTCGCAAGAAGCTCTTCCCGGAGCGCCTCATCCTCCTCGGCGTTCCCGCCCCGCTTGCGCGTCCCCTTGATGGGACGCGACTCGATGTAGGAGCCATCGGCGTAAAGGAATCTTTCCATAGATGTGGAGACGACTTGGTGACTCCCCGCGTTGACGAATGCATAAAAGGGAGCGGGGTTGTTTGCGTAAAGGGATGTCCAAAATTCAAAGGGACTCCCCTTGAAATCGAGTTCAAACCGCTGTGCGAAATTCACCTGGTAGACGTCTCCCTCCCGTATATAGTTGCGGATGGCGGCGATAGCGGCAAGATACTCGCCGCGATTCATGTTGCTCTGAAGCGCGCCGACCATATACCCCCCCTTTCCTCTCGGCCCATTTTCAGGAGGCGCAGGGGAGTCGTTTTCGTCAAGGTCGCCTCCGCAACGCACTTCAAGAGAATGCAAGACGCTCTCTACGCGATCATGAACCAAGATGTGCTTTGGCCAGATCAGATAAATGTCCGGGAGTCCCAGGTCGTCCTGCGCCGTTTCGGGAAGCCGTTCGATGCGGTTTTTGATGTCGTAGGCCAGATAGCCCATGGCCCCTCCCGAAAAGGGAGGGATCAGCCGCGAAAAATCAGGCTTCAGGGCATCGAACAGCCTCTCCAGGACCGTGATAGGATTGCCTTTCATACGAACCGTTTCACCACAAAAGCGGATTAGCACCTCGAGCCCTTTGCTTTCCATGGTTAAAAACGGATCCCAGCCGAGAATTGAATAGCGACTGCAATCAAGCTCCCGTCCGCTCAGGAGCGCAACGCATGAACCTTCCGAATGGCGTCTGGCATGTTCGAGAAATCCGTCGTCGTCCACACGCCCGCCAATAGTGCGCTTGTCGAATAAGCGGACGCATCTTTGCGCAAAAGGATCAAATCCCATTGCCCCCCCTTTCAACGGCTTCAACGCGAGCGAAAGAGACCGACTCTGGATCGGATTTTCTTCCCACGCGAGGGAAAACGTTCAACGGATTCTTGTTCTCCGCCTGCCTGCGGAAACGGGCGTCCTTCAGCGCCAGGAAATTTCCTGCTATCGTCATGCCGCATTCGGTTAGAAAAGACTCAGGGTGGAATTGCACGCCATGCACGGGCCAGGAGCGGTGCTCCACCCCCATGATGACGCCGTCTTCGGTGTGAGCCGTCGCGCGAAGCCAGGGGGATCGGATGTCGATGCAAAGCGAATGGTAGCGCGCCGCTTTGAAAGGATCGGGAACGCCCTCGAAAAGACCTCGCCCGCCATGCCTCACGAGGCGGCTCTTGCCGTGCACGGGCAATGGGGCTTTGAGCGTCGCGCCTCCAAACGCCTCGTTTATCACCTGCATGCCTAGGCAGACCCCCAACACTGGCGTCTCGAAACCGAACCGCTCCACCACGGCCCTGCTGATTCCCGCATGCGCTGGATCTTTAGGACCAGGCGAGATGCATATCCAGTCCGGCTTCATCTCCGAGATTGCATCGGGAGTCGTCCTATCGGAGCGGAAGACATGCACATCGATGTCGAATTCATAGAAAAGCTGCACAAGATTAAATGTGAAAGAATCATAATTATCAATCATTACAAGCAACATAGCGTCCTCCAATAAAAAAGCCACCCCGGCCCCAATGAGCCTGGGTGGCTTGCGCCTGTCATAACTCAGTTTCCTTTTTCTCAAACCCGCATACGATTGTCAAGAAAAAGGACAACGTACTCACCGGCATTGGCGGCCGTCCACGCCCCGCCTGGTCAACCTCGCCGGCTATGAACGCAAAATGCAATTCATTGTTCGCGACCTACTCTCGTCACAAGAATTGATCCCCTGCGCCCATAACAGCGCTCGAAAAGAAGGCGGAGCTTCCGGATTGCGGCTGGCCTGTGAAGCCCGTGCGTGTTATTGTCTACAGAATGACTGCAACCATTCACATCTTCATACGAAGGACGGCGCGACTTATGCGACAGGCGAGGGAAAGCGGAGACAGGGGTGCATCCATGGAATGTTTCCTACTCGGTTCGGGAGGAATGGCCCCCATGCCCCATCGGCTTCTCACGTCCCTCGTCATGCGGCTGAATGGTCGGGCTTATCTCTTCGACGCCGGAGAAGGCGCGCAACTCGGCTGGAAGAAGTCCCACATAGGCGTTCGCGGCCTGGACGTGATGGCGGTGACTCACTTGCACGCCGATCACATCCTGGGGCTCCCCGGCCTGATGATGTTGAAAGCGCAAATGGAGAACCCGGGCCCCCTTGTCATCATCGGTCCTCCCGGCGTCGAGGATTTTGTCGAGAGCAACCGCCGCATCACGGACTTCCATATCAACTACGCGGTGCGCTTCGTCGAGTGGACGGACGACGCCCCCGACCTCGCCTACGAGGACGACCAGCTTCGGATATTCTGGCGTCCGCTGCAGCATAGGCGCTTTTGCCTCGGCTACAGGGTCGAGGAGCACGAGCGGCCGGGCAGATTCGACGCCGAGGCCGCCGAGCGCCTTGGAATCCCCAGGGGTCCCCTCTGGGGGAAACTGCAAAAGGGGGAAAAGGTCATCGCGGAAAAAGGAAAAGAGGTTTCTCCCAGGCAGGTGCTCGGCCCGCCGAGGCGCGGGCGACGATTGGCCTTTGTCGTGGACACCCGGCCCACGAAGAATATTTATTATCTTTGCGACAAGGTGGACATCGCCTTCATTGAGGGGATGTTTCTTCCCGAAGACGCCGAGCACGCGGAAGCGAAAGGGCACATGACCGTGGTCGAAGCCGCGCGCATAGCCGAAAGGGCTGGCGCCGGGCGCGCCATCCTCGTGCACGTCAGCCCCCGTTACACCAACGAAGACCTCTCACGCCTGGAGGCCGCCGCGAAAGAGCGGTTCCCCCACGCCGCCATGGGGCGGGACCTGGACATTCATTCGGTTCCCTACCCTGACTGAGGGCCATTAGGAGCGTCATGCCCTTTCAGCCTCGTATCCACCAGGATTTCGGAGTGAAGGGTTCGGTGCACGGGGCACTTGTCGGCGATGCCGAGGAACGCTCCCCGCTGCTCTTCGCTTAATGGCCCGATCAGTTCGATCTCCCGCTCGATTCTGTCCACCTTGCCTTCCTTCGTGACGCACGCATCGCAGTCGGAGGCATGGATGCGTTCATGCCGGAGCCTGACAACCACGGATTCGAGCGGCCATTTCTTACGGTCGGCGTACATTTGAAGCGTCATGGACGTGCAGGCG
Source organism: uncultured Syntrophobacteraceae bacterium (assembly GCA_937958025.1). Classification (GTDB taxonomy): domain Bacteria; phylum Desulfobacterota; class Syntrophobacteria; order Syntrophobacterales; family Syntrophobacteraceae; genus CALFXO01. The sequence continues at coordinate 18,766 of CALFXO010000014.1, read as the reverse complement.
CCGAGGGCTGCCACAAGATAATCATAAGGAGTCGGGCCTGTATCGGAGCCGCCGACAGCGATCGGTTCATCGGCGATTAAGCTGTGACCCCGGACGCGGATTTCTGTCTGGTAGCCCCACGCCCCCGTTGTTGCGATCACCCGGTTGTCCGGCGCTTCACCCGCAGCCTCGGCTTCCGGGATGGAAGCGATGTATTTTTGGGCCCAGGCCGCTAGAACGAGTCCCGCGTACTGGGAATCGCTACGGTTTGACAGCAGATGATCCGCCTTGTCGAGAGAAACGAAGCTTTTCGGATGTCGAGCCGCCTGGAATATCTCGGCGGCGTTCTGCACGCTCACAATCTCATCGATTGGGGAATGCATGATGAGAAGCGCTCTGCCGAGGTTCCGGATGACGTCCCTCATCTGCACGCCTTCGACATCATCGAGGAACTGTTTCTTCAGCCGAACCGTCCTCCCCATCAACGCCACGTCGATCTCGTCGCCAACCGAGGCTTCCTGCCCCTCCTTATGCACAAAACGGGTTATGTGCGACGGGTCGGCGGGCGTCCCAATAACCGCGACCGCGACAGAGGAAGGAATTTCGGATGCCGCTCGCAACACCGCGGCTCCCCCCAAGGAGTGCCCCACAAGGATCTTCGGCGCTTCATACTCCGATGTAAGGAAACGGCTCGCGGCGACAAGGTCTGCTACGTTCGAGCTGAAATTCGTCTCTGTAAAATCGCCCTCGCTCTCTCCCAGCCCGGTGAAGTCGAACCGCAGTACGGCGATGCCGCACCTGGTCAAGGCGCGGCTGATGTTGACGACCGCATTCAGGTGCTTGGTGCACGTAAAACAGTGGGCGAAAAGAGCATAAGCCATGGGCTTCTCGTCGACCGGCAGGTCGAGGCGGGCCGCAAGACTTTTTCCTTCTCCATTATTGAAAGCCAGTTTCCGAAATTGCATTTTTTGTCCTCCCAAGGCCAACGCCGCATCTTTCAACGGTTGCACAATGTGCATTGCTTGCATTTCACTTATTTTGCCGTCTTACATATTCTGATGCAAGATTATCGGGAAAAATAAATTTTTCAGGTTCTGTAACATAGATGTAACATAATGGATGTAACGTTCGCCACGGTGCACCATGCAAGCGGGGAAGGGATGGATTAGGCGCATCCCTCCCGAAAGATTTGATGAAAAACCTTTTTGTAACAAAGGAGTATTGGATGAAAGCAAAGTGGCTGGCCTTCCTGGGCATTGCGGCGATGGTGTTTGGAAACGGTCTGGTTTATGCTGAATCGACGTCCATCAGAATGGATGGCTCGACAACGGTTCTTCCCATCGCGCAGAAAGTCGCCGAAGCCTACATGAAGGAGCATCCGGACGTCACGATAACCGTCTCTGGCGGCGGTTCTGGCAATGGCATCAAGGCGATCATCGACGGGACCACCGATATCGCCGACAGCTCTCGGTTCATTAAGGACCAGGAAGTCGCCGACGCGGTCGCCAAGGGAACCTACCCCGTGCCTTTCGCTATTGCTTACGACTGCATCGTCCCCATCGTGCATCCCAGCAATACCGTAAAGGACCTCACCGTGGACCAGCTCAAGGGCATTTACACGGGCGCCATAACGAACTGGAAGGAAGTAGGCGGGCCGGATATGGAAATCGTGGTTATCTCCCGCGACACATCCTCCGGAACGTATGAAGTGTGGGAAGAAAAAGTCCTTAAGAAGGAGCGCGTTGCCGCCTCCGCCCTGCTCCAGGCCTCCAATGGCGCCGTCGCCCAGGCCGTATCGAAGAACAAGCACGCCATCGGCTATGTCGGCATCGGTTATGTCGACAAAAGCGTGAAGGGTCTTCCCGTCAACGGCATCGCAGGCTCCCCCACGACCACCCTGAACGGAACCTTCCCTATCTCCAGAGCGCTCTATATGTTCACCCGCGGATGGCCGACCGGAGAGGTCCTCAACCTCATTAACTATGTCATGCATCCGCAGAAGGGTCAAAAGTACGTGAAAGAAGCCGGATTCGTGCCGCTCTACTAGTTGATGGCTTGCGGACTCTGGCGGCTCTCGCCGCTGGAGTTCCCAGCGTCAGACCCACGACAAGGACTCGTTTACTCTTCCAAGAATCGATCCTCTGTCGTGAACGGATCTAGATCAATTATTCCCTCCCCCCTCGGGGGCGAGGGAATAGGGCGTTTCGCCGCTTGAAAATTCCCTATGCGGATTCATATCTCTTCCATGCTTCCCGCAATGATGATACAGTAAACAACAGATGTGCTGCCGAGCCAAAACCCGGCGTGAGCCCTTGCGCGGTATAAGGAAATAAAAATGTTTTTGAGCCGGCAAAAAAAAGAAACCGCTATTAAATCGACGTTCTTTCTTGTTGCAACGCTTTCCATCCTCGTTTTGTCTTTGATAATGTTATTCCTTTTCGTGGAAGGGGTGCCAATCTTCGGAAAAGTGTCGCCAATCACTTTTCTTTTCGGCAAATCCTGGTATCCGACCGCTGACCCGCCGGACTTCCAGATATTTCCCCTCATCATGGCGTCTATTGCTGTGACGGCGCTCTCCGCGGCTATTTCCATTCCCCTCGGGGTAATGACCGCTCTCTACCTCGCGGAGATCGCATCGAAACGCATCCGCAGCATCGCCAAGCCGATCGTGGAGCTTCTGGCGGCGTTGCCATCCGTCGTCATAGGTTTTTTTGGAATGGTTGTCGTAGCGCCTTTCCTACAGGACGTTTTTGAAATACCGACTGGCCTGAATCTTTTTAACGCCGGCTTGATGCTCGCGTTCATGTCCGTCCCGACAATATGCAGCATCTCGGAAGACGCCATCTACTCAGTGCCCATCGAACTGAAAGAGGCGTCGCTCGCGCTCGGGGCGACCCACTGGGAAACCATCTTCCGGGTGATCACTCCGGCGTCTCTCTCCGGCATCAGCACGGCCGTCATCCTGGGGATGTCTCGCGCCATTGGCGAAACCATGGTTGTTCTCATGGTGGCCGGCGGGGCCGCCATGTCGCCGAAATCCATATTCTCCCCGGTGCGTCCGATGCCCGCCAGCATTGCGGCGGAAATGGCGGAAGCCCCATTTCGGAGCAACCACTATTACGCCCTTTTCGCAACGGGCATGGTCCTCTTTTTCTTCACGCTGTGTTTCAATATCCTTGCCGACCACATCGCACAGAAGCACAAGCAGGTGGGCGCCGCAACGCTGTAGCTCCCATCTTCCATTAATGAAAGGGCGCACAGGTTCAACCGAAATGGATCCACGAGAGAACAAGGACAGGACTTCGGAAGCCCCGTCTACGGAGAAGGGAATGGACATTAAGAACGCCCGTCTTAACGCGGGGGAGAATGCGTCGGCTCAAGCCGTGGAACGGCCAACTTGGCAGGAAGATGTTGGGCGTAGCGCCTTGAATCCGTTGCGCCGTCGAAAGCTGGTTGAAAAGGGAGTCTTTGGACTGTTTCGCATCGCCGTGTTGATAAACACGCTGGCGTTGGTGGTTATCGTTGTTTTTTTGGTCCTGAATGGATGGAGCGCCATCAGTTGGACGTTCCTGACGCAGGCCCCCTACGACTCCATGACTAAAGGGGGAATTTTCCCTCCGATCATGGGCACCCTTTTGTTGAGCTTTGGAGCCATGCTTATCGCCTTTCCCTGGGGAGTCGCATCGGCAATTTACCTGCATGAATACGCCAGGCCCGGGATCATGATGCGGGTCATCCGTCTTGGAATCAACAATCTGGCGGGCGTTCCCTCGGTGGTGTTCGGGTTGTTCGGGCTGGCTTTCTTCGTGATATGGCTCCACCTGGGAGTGAGCCTCCTGTCGGGCGCGCTGACGCTGGGGGCTTTGGTCCTTCCGGTGATTATCGGCACATCCGAAGAAGCGCTGAGAGCGGTTCCGCAAACCTACCGCGAAGCGTCGCTCGCGCTTGGCGCCACCAAGTGGCAGACAATATACAAAGTGGTCATCCCCGCCGCCCTCCCCAGCATGCTAACCGGATCAATCCTCGGCATCAGTCGCGTGGCGGGCGAAACGGCAGCCATTATGTTCACCGCCGCCGTTTTCTACACTCCACGCCTGCCATCTTCGGTCTTAGACAGCGTCATGGCGCTTCCCTATCACATATATGTCCTCGCCACCGCGGGAACGGAAATCGAAAAGACCCGCCCACTCCAGTACGGCAGCGCGCTGGTGCTCATTGTGCTCGTGCTTGGCATGAATTTGATAGCGATTATTCTGAGAGCAAGATTGCAGCGGCGCCGGTAGTCGTCCCCGGCGCCGCCGGAGGCGTCAGGTGCTGGAGTGATGTTTGATATTCAGTCCCCGCACGATGAACGTCACGCTTTCCGCTATATTCGTTGCGTGGTCCGCGGTTCGCTCCATGCATCGCGCGACGATGATCGTCTGCACGGAGCGCTCCACCGCGGGGACCTCGTTCATCATATAGTCGATCAGGTTCTTTAGCACCATTACGTTGAGTTCATCCACTTTGTCGTCCATGGTGCAGACGTCCATGGCCTGATTGGCGTCCTGGTTGACGAAGGCAGAGATGGCGAGCTTCAGCATATCCAGGCTCGCTTCGGACAGTTGCTCCATCACGGGGTCCCTCGGAAGGGGCGGGCGGCTCCCCAGGAACCTCACCCTCTGGGAGATATTCACCGCCTGGTCCGCCACCCGCTCCAAGTCCACAGCAATGCGCAACCCGGCTACAATGAACCGCAGATCACGCGCCATGGGCTGATCGAGAGCCAGAAGTTTCAGACTTTGCTTGTCTATCTCTACTTCCAGGAGGTTGATCTCCCGGTCGTTTTGTATTACTTCCTCAGCCAGATCAACATCCCTCGCGAAAAAAGCCTGACACGCCGTCACCATCGCTCTTTCCGACAGGGCCGCCATCTGGATGAGGGTCATTTTTAACTTGTCTAGTTCTCGATGAAAATGGCTCTCCATTATCCCCTTGCTCCTAGCCGAAACGACCCGTAATATAGTCTTCCGTCTGCTGGTTCTGAGGCCGAGTGAACAGCGTTTCGGTGCTGTCGACTTCCACCAGCTTGCCCATGTAGAAGAAGGCCGTGACGTCGGACACACGGGCTGCCTGCTGCATATTGTGGGTTACTATTACAATCGTATAACTCTTCTTCAGAAGATGAATCAACTCCTCTATCTTCTGCGTGGCGATAGGGTCTAGAGCCGAGGCGGGCTCGTCCATCAAAACCACCTCCGGTTGCACCGCAAGCGCCCGCGCGATGCAAAGCCTCTGCTGCTGCCCGCCCGAAAGTCCGAGAGCTGTGGCGTCCAGCCTGTCCTTCACCTCATCCCATAGCGCGGCTTGCTTCAGACTTCTTTCCACCGTTTCGGCGATGAAGCCTTTGTCCCTGGAGCCATTTATCCGCAATCCATAGGCTACATTCTCGAAAATGGTCTTGGGAAAGGGATTCGGCTTCTGAAAGACCATGCCGACCCTTCGCCGGATCGAGACGACGTCTTCCGAGGGGTCATAGATATTCCTGTTGTCGAGCAACACGTCGCCGACTACCCGGCTGGTCGGTATCAAATCGTTCATCCGGTTTAGGCAGCGCAGGAACGTGCTCTTTCCGCAGCCCGACGGCCCAATAAGCGCCGTCACCTGATTTTCCACTACGTCAAGGCTTATGTCCTGCAATGCCTTGAAGTCGCCATAATAAAAGTCCAGATTCCTGGCTGTCATCTTAACTGAGGCAGTCATTCAAAAGTCCTCTATTGCACGTCTAGCTTTGGGTTATGCCACCGAAAGTGCAGCCGCGCCGACCGAGGGAGGCAGGGAGAAAAGAAACGCCGCGCCTTTTTCTTTCCCTTCCGGAGGGCTTTCCACCCATATCCTCCCATGATGGTTCTTGATAATGTGGCGGCATATCGCAAGCCCAAGCCCACTGCCGCCCGTTTGAACCGTCCTGTGCTTTTCTACCCGGTAGAAGCGCTCAAAAACACGTTGCTGGTCCGATTTGGGAATTCCCGGCCCCTCATCGGTGATGGAAAAAACCACTACCCCATTTTCCATCGAGTTGGATGCCGTCACCATTCCTCCTTCGGGGCTGTACTTGACCGCATTATCCATCAAATTGATAAACACTTGCAAGAGCTGATCTGGGTCCGCTTCCACCCATGCCCACTTCTCGGAAACCTCGCTGACAAACCGGACCTTCTTATTCTCCGCCAGCGGCGCGCAGGCATCCCACGCTGCGCCCAGCAGCTTCCTTGCATCCACCGGGGAAGGATTTATGGCCGACTTGCGGGACTCAAGCCGGGCGAGTTGCAAGAGGTCGTTTACTATCCTGGCCATGTGATTGGCGTTTTTGAGGATTATTTCAAGAAAGCCCCGCTTTCCCGAACCCTGCGGCTCCTCCACAAGCAACGTCTCCGCATAGCCTTTTATGGATGTGAGCGGCGTGCGGAGTTCATGGGATACATTCGCCACAAAGTCTTGCCGGACCTTTTCCAGTCGTTTCAACTCGCTGATATCATAGAGCACAAGGATTGCGCCGTCCGCTTCTTCAGCGTTGTGCAGCGTCACGATATTTACGTCGTAAATCCGCTCCCGCTCCAGAGTGATCTGCAAGTTGAACGGGTGGTTTTCAAATTCCTGTCCGCCAGCAAGCACCTTGTCGCAGGCGCTTTGGAGTTCGGGGCTCATGATGATTTCAAGAGGCCGGCGGCCGGCAAGTTGTGCAATCCCCGGTGCTATCGATCCCATGGCCCGGTTCACCGTCCGCACCCTCCCCTGAGCGTCCAGCACCATGACGCCTTCCCGCATGCCATTCAGAATAGCTTCAAGCTCCTGCTTCTGCCCCATAATAGAGAAGATCCGCTCGTCGATGCTCTCAAGCATTCTATTGGTGGAGCGGATGAGCGGGTCGTACTCCTTCCCCGGGGAGACACGCGTCCGATGCCTGTAATTTCCAGCAGCTACTGCATCGGCGGCCCCTATGATGATGGCTGTCAGACGGTCCACGCGATGCGCAAGATGGTAACTGATAAACCCTGCGAAAAGGAGCAGCATTCCACCCAACACGAGGTAAATATTGGTGAAAAGCCCCAGCCTCTCCTTGAGGGCAGGGACTTCCATCGCGAGCCGGATCACGCCCGCCGGAATCACTCCCTGAGCTGGAACGCTCTGTGCGGCGAATATCATCATCTGTCCGTGGATGTTGCTGAACCGTAGCGAAACGCCAACATCCCTGGACCTCGCCTGCACAATCTCGGGCCGCTCCGCCATGCCGTCCGCTTCCGCCGTCGGCGTTGTAGGCGCCATCGTGTCGGCAATTACGCGTCCATCCGCGCTCACATAGGTTTCTCTTACCCCAAGACGGTCGCTGACCTGGCGCAGCCACTCCCCAAACTGCTGGTCGCTCTCGAATCCCCCATGACTTTCCATAAGCCAATGCACGAAATTGACGCGCCGCGCCGCGCTTGCCTCCGCCTCCGCTTCAATGTCCTCAAGCAAGGCGTTCCGGTAATACAGAAACGGGACCGTCAGGGATGCGAGAATCACCATGGCAAGCGTGATAAAAAATCGCGTCTTGAAGAATACATTCAACATCGCTACCCACGAAACCTGTATCCAACTCCCCGAATGGTTTCGATGCGATCCGCATGACGGCTTAACTTCTGCCGCAGTCTCCGGACATGCGTGTCAACCGTTCGGGCATAGCCGTTGAAATGATACCCCCACACCTTGTCGAGCAACTGGTCCCTGGTCTGCACCTTTCCCTTGTTGCGGACCAGTTCCGACAGAAGCTTGAACTCGGTCGCCGTCAGGCTTACTTCATCGCCATCGACCGTAGCCCGGTGCGCCTCCATCTCCAGCCGCAAGCCATCCTCCTGCCACACCGACTCCGCATCATGAGGAGTCGACCTGCGAAGCACCGCCTTTATGCGTAGGATTAACTCCCTGGGGCTAAAAGGCTTTACCACATAGTCGTCCGCCCCCAGCTCCAGCCCAACTACCCTGTCCACTTCTTCCCCACGCGCCGTTATCATTATAACGGGCGTATTCTTCGTCTCCTGCCCTCGCTTGAGCTCTTTGCAAATTTCGAGTCCATCCAGACCCGGCAGCAGGAGGTCCAGCAGCACAATATCCGGCAACTGGCGCCGCACTTCGGCAAGCGCTTCGTAGCCATCCTGGCATGTCGCGATCTCGAATCCCGCAGCCTTGAGGTTGTACGTCAGCAATTGCAGAATATCTCTATCGTCTTCTACGATAAGCACATTTGGTTTTGACATGCACGGCTCTCCAGGACTATGGAAAATGAAGGTAATCCCTTATCGGTGACATTATGCAGGCCCAATTGTTACAAAAACATGACAATCTCTTGTCCAATGCTCGCACGCTGTAAATTTCCGCGCTTTCACGCAACGGTGACATACGTCCGAAACATGTCCGCTGCTCAGGCAATCGCCTTCTCGCCGTTCATCCCGGCGGAGGCGGCCGCAATATGGATGCGTCCATATTCTGGTTTGAGTGGCGCGCGCGCCGATCCTGCAGCCGCATCCCACCGAAATTGCAAGATCTTATCAAACGCTCACTATACAGAGGTATTACACGGAGGAGATGCCACAGGCAAGCGGGACTCCGTGTGATGAACAGCAATATGACGACATGAGTCAACGGGTTTTGAGAGGGATGGAGCCCTCCGTCAATTGCTGTTTCCAAGCGGGTGGTTGCGCTAACGAACAAGCCGGCGGCGCATGGCCCACAGGGCAAGCGGAAAAAATATTCCTGAAAAGACGATCAGGTAGGCAAGATTCCACCAGATTTCAAGCCCTGGGCTTCCTAGGCACAACGACCGGGTCACCTTCACCAGGTGCGTCAAGGGAAATATGTATGCCATCTTTTGCGCCCACTCGGGGAGTTGCGTGAGAGGGAAAAACGTTCCACTGAAGAGAAACATCGGAGTAATAAAAAGAAATATCGGCAAATTAAACACATCTATCGTTGGCGTAACGCCCGTGAAGAGCATCCCGACCGCGCCGAAGGCCACGCCACCGAGAAACGCGACAGGAAGGACCAACAGCGCGTAAGGATAATGAATCAGCCCCAGGACGCTCAGAACGGCCTGCATCGCCACCGTGGCGAACAACGCCTTTGTCGCCCCCCAGACGATCTCCGCCGCGATCACTTCCTCCAGGGAAAGAGGCGTCGCCATGATGGCGTCGAACGTTTTTTGATAATACATTCGCACAAAAGAGGTGTAGGTCGTCTCAAAGAACGCATTCTGCATCATGGCAACGGCGAGCAGTCCCGGTGCGATGAATTCGACGTAGGAAAGCCGCGCGCCTTCATAGTCGATTTGCCCGACTAGAACCCCGAGCCCCACTCCGAACGCCGCTATATAGAGCAAGGGCTCAAGAAGTGGAGGCAGAAAATTGATCTTCCAAATCTTCTGGTAGACGATAAAATTACGCTGCCATACTCTCAGGAACCGCCACGATATGCGAAAGCCGCTCATTCCCGAAGCTCCCTTCCGGTGAGTCTCAAAAATACGTCCTCCAGAGTCGCCATGCGGGCAATGCAGTTCTTCGCGCAATGTTCGCTCTTGATGAGCCGGAATAGTTCATCGCCCTCGCTGCCATAGACAATAATCCGATGCCCCAGATCGTCATGCCGCAACCCCTTTTCGCGCACGAGTTCACGCAGCTTCGCCGGCGGTTCGGCAATTTCCAGGACCTCGCGCCCCACGTGCTCCTCGATTAGCTCCCCAGGCTTCCCCTGCACCAGAATCCTGCCATGGTCCATAATCATGAGCCGGTCGCAGAGCCGGTGCGCCTCATCCATGTAGTGTGTCGTGAGCAGTATCGTGAGCCCTCTCGAACGCAGCAATTCCAGGCGGTCCCATATCTGGTGGCGCGACTGAGGGTCGAGGCCGGTTGTCGGCTCATCGAGAATCAGCAGTTCGGGATCGTTGATAAGCGCACGCGCCAAAACCAAACGCCGCATCATGCCGCCGGAAAGCTCCGAAACCTTGGCATCCCGGCGATGATCGAGCGCAATAAGCTCAAGCAGCGATGCCGCCTTCTCGCGGGCAGCCTTGCGGGGTATGTTGAAATAACCCGCGAAAACCTCAAGGTTTTGCATCACTCCGAGGTCGGGGTCCAGATTGTTGTCCTGTTGGCATACGCCAAGGCGGGACCTAATTTCGCGCCACTCGGTGGAAATATCGAGCCCAAACACGTTGAGACCACCGCCCGTCATCGGCGAAGAGCCATACGTCATCCTAATAGTCGAGGTCTTCCCCGCCCCGTTGGGCCCGAGCATCCCGAAACATTCTCCCTGAAAAACCTCGAACGAAATTCCATCCACCGCCACCATGTCGTCAAACTCTTTCCGCAGGTTTTTCGCCTGAATCACGCTCCGCGCAAGCTCCACATCTTCTCCAGTCCAATCAACGGCCTGAAGCATCCCCGCATCCAGACCCGCGACGAAAGATCCCGCCCACAAAAGCGGATAGTTTCCACTAGTAAGGATAACACCTTCAATGGCCTGCGTCATCCTGGAAGCGCAAGCGGGGTCCCCAAAGACCGTCTCTTGTTCCCCACTCGATTTTGCAGTCTCCGCCGACCGGACAATTTCGAGCCCACAGCATACAGCAAACATCAATAGCGAATTGTCAAAACTCTTGGAAAACAGGGGATAACGGGTATAATCCGGCTGATCCCCCCACCGTCGTTTTGGGAGGAGAAAGGCGCGCGGCTGGTTCCAATGGATTGCACTCGCTGCGCGCATTGCCTGCAACGCCGTCTCTCTTGGGACAGTCTGGATCAAATAGCGCGGTGACGCTCGGGTCAACCACGCAAGAGCGCAACCGGTGTAAGAAGGATGCTCATGAGGTTGTCGAAAGCACTGTGGAATGCATTTATGGCGTCTAGCCTCATTGCCTGCGCCGGATTGCTCTCGAACTGCAAAAGCGCGGAACCGTCGATAGCACGCACCACCATCGCGCTCCCCTTCGTGGATGGGGCTCAATTTTCAAGAACCCCTTCCCCAGAAGATAGCGAACCGGGACCCGCGGTCGCTCCGGAGCTGCTCACCCTCGACCGGGCAATTGAGCAGGCTCTCGCTGCCAGCCCGGAGCTCGAGCAGATAGAGCGGCGGATCGACGCCGCTGCAGAACAGGTGCGGCAAGCCGAGTCGGAGTTCTACCCCCGCATCGTGCTCTCCGAAGAATTCAATGCGACGAACAACCCCGTTTACGCCATGATGAACATCATCAATCAGAAGCGTCTCACAAACGACACAAACTTCAACGACCCCGGAGAACAGCAGGATTTTGCGTCCCGCGTCCAAGCCGAATGGAGCCTTTTTTCGGGTGGCAGCGACTGGAAGAATCGAAGCGCGGCGATCAATCAGCGCGGCGCGACGGAAGCTGAATTGCAGGCCGCGCGGAATCGACTGGTCGCATCGGTTTGCGAAACTTATCACAGGTGGCTTCAGGCGATTGCATTCATAGGGGTGGCGGAGAAGTCGCTGGAATCTGCCCGCACCAACCAGAAACTCGGAGAAGCGCGGCTTGAGGTTGAGATGGCGCTGCCCACCGAAGTGCTGCGGCTGAAGACGCAAAGCGCCGAAGCCGAAAACAACCTCCTTACCGCTAAAACTAGCGCCCGCAAGATGGGCGCGGCAATGGAGCGGCTGCTCGCGAGCGCCATCCGGCCATCCGAAATCCCCGACCCTAGAATTGTCGCCGACTACCCTCCCCCTTCCCCCAACGCGCCCAGGGAGTCCGACGGCGCACTCGTTGAACAAGCCCTCGGCCATCGTCCGGAAATGGAATCGGTCCGCCTCCTTGCGCGAGCGGCCAGGGATCGCGTGTGCGCCGCCAAGGGGAGCTTTCTGCCGCGTCTTTCCGCCGGAGCTCAATACTGGTGGGATTCTGAAAACTTCGGTCTTTCCGAGGAAAGCTGGATGGCGAGCCTTCAGGCGTCCTGGCCCGTTTTTGAGGGTGGACTAAGGCTTTCAAAGGTTCGGGAGGCTGAGGCCGCGTACAGGGAAATGCAAGCCAAGGGGAAGCAAATGGCTTTAGATATTGCGCTCGAAGTCCATCAGGCCGCCCTTTCCGTCCAGGAAGCCGACGACAAGATTAGAGTGGCCGCCGTTCAGGCAGAAACCGCCCGTCAGGCCCTGTCCGAAACTCGAAACCTTTATGAAAACCAGGTTGTGGCTGTGGACTCTCTCCTTCAGGCGGAAGTGGCCTGGGACAAGGCGGAAACATCCTATCTCGCCGCGCTCTTCGATGGAAAAATCGCCGATGCGCTTTTGCGCCGCGCGTTGGGAGACTTTGTCGATAATACGGCCAAACGCGCCGAACAATGAGAGGGTGCATCATGGACAAACAGAAAATCGTTCGGGAAGTGGTCAAGGGAGCCGGAGTGCTGGCGCTTCTCATATTGTTGATGATGTGGCTCTCGGGCTCCTTCAGGAGCAAGACGCCGCCAGGCCCTCCCGTCGCCCACGCGCAACAGCTCCCGGCCAAGACGAAGGCCGTGGAGCAGATGGCGTTCCCGCTCTTTATGGAACAGGTGGGCGCCGTTCGATCCCAAACGGAAGCGCAGGTTGCGGGAAGGATCATGGCTCAGGTGAACGCCATTCTCGTTAAGGAAGGCGATATGGTTCAGGGGCCCGGCAAAGATGGGAAGAACGCTGCGGTCATGGCCCGCCTGGACGACCGGGACATACAGGCGCGCATCCGTCAGGCGCAGTCACAGGTTGCGGCGAGCGAGCGAGCTGTCGAAGCGGCGAGGGCCAATATGCGAGCCGCCAGGGCCAGGGTCGAGGCGGCGAGGGCTGCAAGCCTTAGCAGCAGCGCGGACTATGCGCGCTATGAAACCCTCAACCGGAGCAAGGCCGCAACCGGCCAGCAACTGGATCACGCAAGGTCGCAAAAAGACGTCGCGGAGGCGCAGCTTCAGGCCGCCATCCAACTTGTGACGGCAGCCGACGAGGACATTCTCCGCCTCGAAGCGCAGAAGCAGCAGGCGGAGGCCGCTCTTGCCGAAGCCCAGGTCGCGCTCAGCCACGCGATCGTCCGCGCGCCTTTTTCCGGACGAGTCATACGTAAGATGCTCGATGTGGGGGACACTGCCGCGCCGGGACAACCTATATTTATCATGGAGGGTCCGCAGAAACCCGAGTTCCATGCAACGGTTTCCGAATCTCTCATTTCCGATGTGCACGCCGGTCAAACTATCGATGTCGGCATCGACGCCTTGGGAGAGCATTTCACCGGGACGGTCCGCGAGATAACCCCGCAGTCCGACCCGACGACCCGGACCGTCATGGTGAAGGTCTCGCTCCCTCCCGATCCGCGCCTCATCACCGGGTTGTTCGGTAGGATGAACATACCTGCCGGGGAATACAAAGCGCTGGTGGCGCCGCTCGAGGCCGTGAGAGAAGTGGGGCAGCTGGAATTGGTCGACGCCCTCGATCCAAACGGACGCCCGCAGCGCCGGTTCGTTACTCTCGGCCGCCGCCACGACGGCGTCGTGGAGGTTCTCTCCGGATTGCGCGAAGGTGAGGAGGTGGTCCTGCAATGAACAATGAGAATAACGGCGCGCCCTCCCCTCATGTTCCTCATCATAACTGGATGACGCGAATCGTCGAGGTGTTCCTCAAAGGGAACCTCTCGGTCATCCTCATCCTCATCAGCCTCGTTGCCGGGGGCGCGGCGCTCCTGATAACGCCTCGCGAGGAAGATCCCCAGATAATCGTCCCGATCGCCGACGTCCTCATATCCATGCCGGGCGCCTCGGCGCGGGAGGTCGAACGTCAGGTTTCCACCCGCCTCGAAAAACTCCTCTACCAGATCGATGGGGTGGAGTACGTCTATTCCACCAGCTACCCATCGATGGCGATGGTGACCGTGCGTTTTTACGTAGGGGAGAACCGGGAGGACAGCCTTTTCAAGGTGCAAAGCAAGATCCAGGCGAATATCGATAAGGCCCCGCCCGGCGTGGCTGGATGGGTGGTTCGCCCGGTCGAGATCGACGACGCCCCCATCGTGAGCCTCACCCTCTATAGTGACCAGTATAGCGACTATGAACTGCGCCGCATGGCCGAGGAAATGGAAATCCGTCTCCAGGCGGTCAAGAACGCCGGCCGCACCTACGTGGTGGGAGGGCGATCACGAGAGATTTCGGTGCACGTTTCCCCCTCGCGCATGGCCGGGCGGGGGGTGACGCTCTCCGACGCCCAGAGGGCCATCCAGGCGGCGAATGCATCCCTTCCGGCGGGTGACATGGTGCAGGGCGACGTCGATTACACGCTCCAGGCAGGGCGGTTCCTGACCTCCGCCCACGACGTTGGAAACCTTGTCGTCGGCGTCCATGACCAGCGCCCCGTCTTCCTGAGTGAAATCGCCGACATCAAGGATGGTCCGGCGGAGCCTTCCACCTACACACGCATAGCGTTCGGCCCCGGGAGCTTCACTGAGGGAGACTTGGCGGCGGAAGAAGGCGGCCGCCAATTGCCCCCCGGCATCGAACGTTACAAGGACTATCCATCCGTAACGGTAGCCGTGGCGAAGCGGAAAGGGACCAACGCCGTTTGGGTTTCTGAGGAGGTCATAAAAGAAGCCCAGACGTTCGCCCGCGAAGCGCTCCCGGAAGGAGTGCACCTGCGCGTGACGCGCGACAACGGAAAAACCGCCGACGAAAAGGTCAATGAACTCGTCGAGGCTCTCGTCGTCGCCATCTTGACCGTTGTCATCCTGCTCGCTTACACCCTCGGCTGGCGGGAAGGGCTCATTATCGCCCTCGCGATCCCCATAACATTCAGTTTCACCCTTCTCCTCAACTACCTTCTCGGGTACACGATCAACCGGGTGACGCTCTTTGCGCTTATCCTCTCGCTCGGCCTCGTCGTGGACGATCCCATCGTGGATGTCGAAAACATCCACCGCCATTTCACCAAGGGCGGCGGGAATCCCTTCAAGGCGGTCATCGATGCCGTCAACGAAGTGCGCCCGCCCATCATACTCGCGACCTTTGCCGTCATCATCTCCTTCATTCCGATGTTCTTCATTACGGGTATGATGGGGCCGTATATGGCCCCGATGGCGCTCAATGTGCCGGTCGCCATGCTCATGAGCCTCTTCGTCGCTTTCACGGTCACCCCGTGGCTGTCCTACCACATGCTGAAGAGCGAGAGCGATCACGCGGTGCGGCGCCCTGGAGACGGTCCCTCTCCCGTCGAGCAGGAGGAGTTCCTCTTCCGTCTCTACCGCCGTATTATGCATCCTCTCTTTGAATCGCGCAGGCTCCGCTGGACCCTCCTGGGCGGCGTCCTTGGGCTGCTGGTCCTTGCCGTGCTGCTGGTGGTCTTCCGCCTTGTCCCCCTTAAGATGCTCCCATTCGACAACAAGAACGAGTTGCAGGTTGTCATCGACATGCCGGAGGGAACCACGTTGGAATCCACCGAAGCGGCCACGCACGCGCTGGCGGACTATCTGGTGCGCGTTCCGGAAGTGACGGATGTAACTACCTACGCTGGCGCGAGCAGCCCTATCGATTTCAACGGACTTGTGCGGCACTATTATTTACGGCAGGGCCCCAATGTGGCGGACATCCGGTTCAGCTTGCTCGGCAAGAAGAACAGGTCGCAGCAGAGCCATGCCATCAGCCTGAGACTCCGAAACGATCTTCATAGGATCGCCGACCGATGCGGCGCAAATATCAAGATAGTGGAAATTCCCCCGGGGCCTCCGGTCATAGCGACGCTGGTCGCAGAAGTGTATGGAGGCATTGGGCAACCCTATGACGAACTCACAGGCGCTGCAAAGCAGGTCCGCGGACATATGGAAACCATGCACGGCGTGGTCGACGTGGACGATATTTCCGTTGCGCCGCAGGTGAAGCTTGTCTACAACATCGATCGCACCAAGGCGGCGCTCCACGGGATCTCGGCGCAGGAAATAGCCCAATCCCTGCAAGCTCTCACATCTGGAGGCATTCCAAGCTCCCTTCGCATCGATAATCAGGTCCATCCCGTCCTCATTCGATTGCAGCTCCCGAGGGCTGACAGAACATTGCAGACCCGATTGGAGCAGTTGATGGTGCGCGGAGCAACCGGCGAAGGCGTCTTCCTCTCGGAACTCGGGACTTTCTCTGAGGAGCGCATCGACCAGCCAATCTACCACAAGAACCTCACTCCCGTCGTCTATGTCTTCGGCGACACCGCCGGACTGCCGCCGCCGGAAGCAGTGCTCGCGCTCGGCTCCGAGGTTGACAAGGACCCCAAACTCGAAGGGTTCCAGGTCAACTGGTCCGGCGAGGGGGAATGGGACATAACGCTCCGCGCCTTCCGCGATCTCGGGATCGCTTTCGGCGTCGCAGTGCTTGGCATCTATATCCTGCTCCTTTACCAGACGCAGAGCTACATTCTGCCCGCAATCCAGCTCATTGCGTTGCCGCTTTCCATTATCGGCATATTCCCGGGGTTCTGGCTCCTCAACGTTATTGTGGGGCATACGGTCGGGGGGTGGCGCGATCCTGTGTATTTCACCGCCACGGCAATGATAGGCATGATTGCGCTTGCCGGAATCGCGACGAGGAATTCCATCCTCCTCATCGAATTCGTCGAGGTCCGCAAGGAGGAGGGACACCCGCTCATGGACTCCCTTATCGAAGCCGGAGCGCTAAGAACGCGACCCATATTCCTCACTTCCATCGCGGCGATGCTCGGCGCATGGCCCATCACGCTCGACCCCATTTTTTCAGGATTGGCTTGGGCGCTCATCTTTGGCATTATCGTGTCCACTATGTTCACTCTTGTGGTCGTGCCAGTTGTCTACTATATGGCTTACGCGTCAAAATCCACAACGCTCATCGGGTAGAATCCCTACCCAAGAGTTCAGTCCACCTTCACCGAAAGCCAGACGCCCTACATGCAGACAAAAACAAGGTTGCTCTTAGCTATTTTTATCTTCATCCTCGGCGTCGGGATCGATCAGGCCTCGAAGCAATTCGCACGGGCGCACTTCCCAAAGAGAGAAGCGGTTTCCCTTCTCGGTGATGCAGTGCGTCTTCAGTGCTATGAAAACATCGGCGGAGTGTTCAGCCTTGAATATTCACTCCCACAACAATGGCAGGGGACCCCGTTCACCATCGCAACGTCGTTTTTCATGGGGCTGTTATTTCTTGTCCTGGCGTCACGTCCACAAATGCGACCGCTCTCTGCCATTGCCGTCTCATTAATCTTTGCGGGCTGTTTCAGCAACTTCTTCAACCGGATAGTCCCCCCAAGGATCGTTGTGGATTTCATCGATATCGGATGGGGAAGCCTTCGTTCAAACCTCTTCAATATGGCAGATGCAGAGGTTATTGCCGGGTTAACGCTTGTAGCTATCTCGAGCATCACATCTTTTTGTCACCGCTGCACCCGCAAGATATCGGGATGACGTCCATTTTCATTGCGCACAAGCTTAGGCGCATCCACCACGCCGCTCAAAACTTCTCCTTCGGAATCATACGGGATCAGTCCGCACAGTCCACACTATCCCATTAAAAATAGTATAATTTATTAAGATATAGGGTATTCAATATACCTAACTTCTACCCCCCAAAATCCACCTTTACACTCCCTCTAATTCATATATTAAAGATCCATAATAATCACAAAAAACATAATTAGAAACTTTGCCAAACCTGTCGTGAGGCGGGGACGGAAAGCCACGGGTCTCGAATATTCCAGGCAGCCGGGCTGCACTAATCACCAGAGGAGGAACCGAAATGAACCGATCCCTAGCGCTCGCCTGCATGGCATTCATGCTGCTCGCAATCCTGTTCACCCCTTCTTTAGCGCACGCCGTCGCGATCAATATTACCATACCTGATGGTCTGACCAGCAATGGCAACCCCTGGTACAAGAATACCAATGAGGACCAGGAGGTTGAACCGGGAAACGAGACAGGACAAAAGTGGGATCTGGAAGCCTTCTTTCAGGACGGCTCCATTCTCACGATTGTGGGAGGATTTGACTTCAAGGATGGGGTAAAGGTCAGCAAGTATCTCACATTTGAATCCGGTGACATCTTCATCGACGTCACAGGTGACGCAATCTATGGCGCAGACAATACAGCAACCTCCACAGGGTGGACCACCGTAGCCAACACCTACGGATATGATTACGTTTATGATGTTGATTTTGAAACCGGAACGTACACCCTGTACGCACTCACCGATGCATCGACAGTGACCGTCTACTATAGCGAGAACAGCGAATCGAATCCCTACCGCTACGCCTCAGGGGGAACTGTTGTGACGACAGGTGTTCTTGTCTTCACGGAATTGAACAACAACGACCCGCTTGCTTCCGATTTTGAAGGCAAGACTCATTACGCTCTTTCAGTCAGCCTCGACGGACTCCCCCAAGGGGTTGATTACGTCGCTCATTACACTATCGGGTGCGGAAACGATAACCTCATGGGAGAAGGACAAACGCCGGAACTGGCTGGACCACAGGACGCAAACCCTGTACCTGAGCCGCAGACCATCGCTCTTCTTCTGTCTGGCATCGTCGCATTCGGAGTGCGGAAACGACTCAAGAAGGCGCTATACTAACATTACATCACATCTTGCATATGACTTCTTCCTGAGGGGGCGCACAGCACACACTGGAAACAACTGCGTGCAGCGCCTCCCAGGATTTTCATCCCCTCGCAATAAGCAAGAAGCCCCCATGGACGACGTCCATGGGGGCTTCTTGCTTATAAGGATTGGGACGGCAGGGCCCTACTCTCCCA
>CALFXO010000013.1 GCA_937958025.1 uncultured Syntrophobacteraceae bacterium | reverse complement strand
AATTAAAGTGCTTGCACCACGATGCAGTTGGGATATTATTTTAAACACTTCCAACTGCGAGGGACTGAGGAAAGAGGGGGCTATCCATGTCGCTTA
Organism: uncultured Syntrophobacteraceae bacterium; assembly: GCA_937958025.1. GTDB lineage: Bacteria > Desulfobacterota > Syntrophobacteria > Syntrophobacterales > Syntrophobacteraceae > CALFXO01. Next base: position 28,874 of record CALFXO010000013.1, on the reverse strand, counting down.
AGATGAGTTTCCGAGAAAAGAGCTCCTTTCTAGTCAAAATACTGCACGCGTGGGACTGCATCACAGTTGTGCTGTTGCTGTTTCTTATGGTCTGGGCGTACGCCGTTCCATGGTCTACGTACTATTCCTACCTAGTCACAGCCTCATTCGCACTATGCTTCGCCACGTTTTATTCCTTCCAGCTTTACCGTCCCTGGCGCAGCAACGGCATTTACCGGGAGTTTCTAGTCATCTTAAAGGCCTGGGGAGTCGTTGTCGGGGCGATACTGTCCGCGTTCTTCGTATTCAAGGTTTCCGACTACTATTCGCGGGTCTCGGTGCTCGCATGGTTCGTCGCAACGCCGCTGGTCGTGTTTGCCACGCATCTGAGCACCCGGTACTTCCTAAGGAGCCTCCGCAGCAAAGGGGAGGACCTTAAGAACGCGGTTATTGTCGGAGCGGGAGACCTTGGGCGCGAAGTCGTCCAATGCATTGAGAAAACGCCATGGCTTGGGATCCACATTCTGGGGTTCTTCGACGACCGTGAACAAGGTCCGATAATGCACGGCATACCCGTGTTAGGAAAGATCGACGAACTCCCTGTTTACCTCAAGAAGAATCAGGTGGACTTCGTCTACCTCGCCCTTCCGATGCGGGCGGAAGGCAAGATTATGTTCATATTGGACCATTGCAGGACGCTGGGAGCAGAAATCTATCTCGTGCCCGACCTGTATCTGTTCCGATTTCTCAACGCCGAAATACAGACGCTAGGCGACATTCTACTAGTCAACTTCAATCCAAGCAGCCGGGCGAAACGGATTTTCGACGTCGTTTTCTCCCTGCTGGTCTTGCTGACAACCCTGCCGATAACTCTTTTTATAGCCCTCATCATCAAGGTGGAAGACAGGGGCCCGATCTTTTACGGCCACGCGCGCATCATGAACGCCGGAAAAACCTTCCGATGCCTGAAATTCCGGACGATGCACGTCAACGCCGATAAAAAACTGGCGGAAATCCTCAATTCCGACCCGGAAGCAAAGGCGGAATGGCAGAAGAGTTTCAAGCTGAAGAACGATCCCCGCATAACAAGAATAGGTAAATTTCTCAGGAAAACAAGCCTCGACGAACTGCCCCAGTTCATTAACGTCCTCAAAGGGGAAATGAGCGTCGTCGGGGCGCGTCCAATCGTATACACCGAATTGTCCGATTATTACCGGGAATGCTCCGGGCTTTATTGCTCGATGAAGCCGGGCATCACAGGTCCCTGGCAAGTCGGAAAGAGAAGCGACACGGAGGATTACGAGGAACGGGTGCGGCTCGACACGTGGTATGTGCTAAACTATTCTTTGTGGCTTGACGTCAAGATCATCGCAAAGACCGTCTCGTGCATGATAAGCGGAAAAGGAGCTTACTGACCTCTCGCCCTCCGGGGAGCGCATGGCTCCCCGTCGCCATAACTTTTCCCCCGCGTTTGTCGCGTGCAGTCCAGGCCCCCTATCGCCACGCCATACTCCCCCCAAGGCATCGTGGCGCACGATGCGCCCTGCGCCCTTTCCAGCCAGATCCAAAGAATCCAGCAGACGGCTGGCATTCCTCCTAGTATCCGAAAACAAAAATCATTTGCATCTCATACGCCTTAAGCTCATAATAACACCCTCGCATAGAGCATAGCGCCCACCGGCGTCGCTCCCGCAATCCGCCAAGCCGTCCCAGCTGTGCGGATTTTCTTCGGTGCACCGCAGCAAGGGCTTATCTGGACCCCACCTGACCATAAAGGTTGCTCATGTCCACTACGCATCCCGGCTTATTACGCGCCCAATGGCTTATTGGCATTCCATTGACGCTCCTGCCGCTGTCCTTCGGCGGAGCCCGCCCGTGGATCTGGTCGCCGATTTCCGCGATTTTTCTAACGGGCGTCGTTCTACTGCTCGTGTGGACGGAAAATCCGGCAGAGTTCGTGAGAGGCATATCGAAGAAGTGGATGGGAACGTGGGGCGTTCTCCTGCTCCTTCCGATACTGCAGGCCATTCCGCTCCCAGCGTCCTGGCTCGCGGTGCTAAGTCCCGAGCGGGTGGTCTGGCTGCACAGGGTTCAAGAACTGACAGGCATCGCGACCCCGACAGCCTCCATTTCCTACCTGCCCGTCACCACCCTCTTCTCCGACATCTGGTGGATGGTCCTTCTCTGCTATGGCCTAATTCTCCGAATGGCGCTTCGAAGAAGCCAAAGCGTTAATTGGCTTCTCCATATACTCATCCCCCTTGTTTGCATTGAAGCAGTGTACGGCCTCCTCCAAGCGCTCGTCCCGTCGCTCGGCGTCCTATGGGAGGAAGCCGCCTATCGAGGCAACGCCACGGGGACGTTTATCAATCGCAACCACTACGCCGAATTTCTCGGGATGATATGGCCGCTGATCGTCGCCTACATCCTTACCATAAGAAAGGGGCCCTCACGCAGGGTCTCGTCGTCCCCCATTTACGCCAAGGCAGTTGAAGGCGAGCAGGCCGCCCACAAACAGGCGCTCCTGGGATTCATCGTGGCAGTCGTTCTCCTGGCGCTTCTTTTTTCCAGCTCACGAGCCGGCATTGTTTGCGCCTTCGCCGCGACCACGATTTTCATCACCTTCCTGCGGGCGAAGCGTAAGAGGCCGATCGCGCTCGCACTTATCGGATGCTGGATCATTGCAGGCGCCTATGGGACATTCATAGGATTTGACAAGATTATTGACAGATTCAACAAAATAGAAGAGAATGCTCCGGAACGTTTCAGGATATGGGATGTTACGTTACATATTGCGCAGGACCATCTACTGATGGGAACGGGCCTGGGGACTCATGCAACCGTCTTCATGGCCCGTCAAACGCATATATCCGATAAGCTGGCCACAAGCCACGCCCATAACGACTATCTTGAACTTGTCTCGGAAATGGGCTTGCCAGCGGCCACAGGAATGATCCTTTTGGTTTGGGGATTTTGGTGGAGGGGAGCCATACTTCTCTGGCGCAAGGAAAGCGGCGTCCCAGAAGAAAAGAGACTGATGGGCGTTGGAGCCTTAGCCGGAAGCGGCTCTTTCCTACTCCATTCCTGGGTGGATTTCAGTTGGCGCATTCCGGCGGATCAGCTACTATTTGTTACATCTCTCGTTCTCTTGGGATGGAGCATCAGCGATAGACGCTATCCGTCAGCGAAGGATGAAGCAACAAGGGGCGGCGCCCAGGCGCTCGCTTCGACCGAGCGCAAGCCGCACGGCGCATGATCGCCCCGACCTGTTAACGTAATGTAGTGATGGACTAAAAATGCTGGATCTTCATTGTCATATCCTCCCAGGCGTGGATGACGGCCCCGATGAATGGGAAGAAGCCCTGGAGATGGCGAAGTTCGCGGTGGAAGACGGCATCACCGGGGTGGTTTGCACCCCGCACTGCGTGCCGGGAATGTTCGAGAACACCCGCGTCACGGTGATGGCTGCATTCAATGCTTTTCGGGAGAAGCTGAGGGAGATGAATATCCCGCTCGAGATTTACCCCGGAATGGAGTTGCGCCTCGACACCGATCTCCTGCCCAGAATCAAGTCCGGGGAGCTTCTGTCCATCAACGACATGGGGGTTTTCGCGCTCATTGAGTTGCCCACCGACGCCATCCCGAGCGGTTTAGAAGACTTCCTGTGGGAATTGCAGGCTGAGGAAATCACCCCGATTATCGCCCACCCAGAGAGGAATCTGCCGCTCCAGGGACACCCCGAGCGCCTCTATGAAATTGTGCGCACAGGCGTGATGCTCCAACTGACGGCCGCAAGTCTCCTAGGAAAGTTCGGCAAGGAAGCCAAGGCCTTTTCGGTCAAGCTTCTGAAGCATCGCATGGTGCATGTCATCGCCACTGACGCTCATAGCGCGAGTTTTAGAAGGCCGATCCTCTCCGAGGCATACGCGGCGGTGAGGAAAATGTCGGGAGAAGAAGCAGCGGAACAGCTTCTATCCGAAACCCCCGCAAGCATCGTGCAGGGACGACGGCCTTCGTCTCTCCCGGAGCCCATTTCCTTCCAGAAAAAGACGTTCTTTGATTTCCATTTCTTAAAGAATATCTTTCGCGGAACGGGAAATCCCTGAAGGCATTTAATCCCGAGACATGCGAGCGGCATTAGGGCGCATCGCAACAAGTCGAAAGGCGGTCCGGACATCCCTGGTGCAAATGCGATTTTGTGTATAATATAGAGGAGCTATGCAATGCCGGAGTGCCCCAAGTGCGGCAGCAAGTTAGGAAGAATTCACCGGAGGCCAGTCGACAGGTTCTACTCCCTGCTTAATCCAATCATTCGCTATCGCTGCAGAAACACCAAGTGCCACTGGGAAGGCAACATGAGGGATCCTTCACAGACGCTGACGAAGAAGCGACAGAACATCTTCCTTTGGGCCGCGATCCTGGTCGGAGCGATAGGCTTCGGATTGGTGCTCGGAAAGATCCTTAATAAATAGACCCTGCCGGATCTGACTCCTGCTCCGCCAGCTACAGACAGACGAGCGCCGGAAGCCATCATCCCTGCCCTGCCCCCCCAAGATGCCGAGGCGACGCTTCAACGCCTTGGATTCGGGGAATTTGGACGCCTCGGCGTTCACCGCATGGCTTGGCAATGCATCCCCCAAGCAAGTCTGCTTGCTCGCAGATTCACCCGCCGGATGAAAGCGAATCGAGTTTCGGAAGCCCGGAATATTTACCTTGACAATACACCGGCCATCCCGTATATGACAAAGGTTCGGAGTTTGCTATTTTCTTACAGAGTGGAGACAACCAATGAAGACCATCAGCGCTAAGTTCGCACCGGATCAGCGTAAATGGATCGTCCTCGACGCCGAGGGGCAGGTGCTGGGCCGGCTTGCCACTCAGATCGCCATACACCTGAGGGGAAAGCACCTCCCCACGTTCACGCCCCACGTGGACAACGGGAATTTCGTGGTGGTGATCAACGCCGACAAGATCCGGCTGACCGGAAGGAAGTGGGAGCAAAAGACCTATCACAGGCACACCGGATACGTGGGCGGATTGAAATCCACGACAGCCCGGAAGCTGCATCAGGACAAGCCCGAGAAGATAATCGAGCTGGCCGTGCGCGGCATGCTGCCCAAGAATAGCCTGGGCCGCAAGCTCCTCGGCAAGTTGAAGGTTTACGCCGGCTCGAGCCATCCTCACGATGCCCAGCAACCGCAAACAATGGCGCCCTAAGGCAAGGCGATCAGGAGAAAGTTTACAATGGTGGATCAGCGTTTTCAAGCTACGGGAAAGCGTAAATCGGCAGTGGCTCGTGTTTGGATTCAGCCGGGCAATGGCCGCGTGGTCATCAACAAGAAGACCATCGATGACTACATTGACCGCGAGACCAGCAAAATGGTTATTTTCCAGCCGCTTATGTTGACCGGCACATTCGGGAAGCTCGACATCTTCGTGAATGTGCTCGGAGGCGGCGTGTCCGGTCAGGCCGGGGCGATCAAGCACGGGATTTCCAAGGCGCTGCTCGAGTACAACCCGGAGTTTCGCCAGGTGTTGAAGCGAGCCGGCTTTCTGACCCGCGACTCGCGCGTCAAGGAAAGAAAAAAATACGGTCAGCGCGGCGCAAGAGCCCGCTTCCAGTATTCAAAGCGTTAGGATTCTATCTCTTTCCTTTTGCACATCGGCGGCTGTTCGCATCCTGATAGAATTGCCGGGGGGCACGCGTGTTTGACGCCGTGCCCTTAGTCATTGTGGGGCGCGGCAAAGAGCCGGTGTGGGTGCACGCCCCGTTTGCCACGAAAGCGCGGGACGGAGCGAACGGGACTCTAACGAAGAAGGGAATCGCATATGGTTCGCGCATCTATCGCGGGAGCTTCGGGGTACACGGGGTTTGAGCTGATTCGAATTCTGAGCTGCCATCCCGAAGTGGAGCTCACGGCCATCACGTCCAGAGCGCAGGCGGGTGAAAGACTAGACGCCGCATATCCGGCTCTGAGATGCCATTGCGACCTCGTCTTCCAGGAGCCAGACCCGGACGCACTCACCAGGAATGCCGACGTGGTTTTCACCGCGCTGCCGCATCAGGCAGCCATGGACATGGTTCCGGCGCTGCTGGCTCGGGGCGTGAAAGTGGTCGATCTGAGCGCCGACTACCGTTTCCGGGAGCCGACGACTTACGAGGCGTGGTATCAACAGCACAAGACACCCGAGCTTCTGAACGAAGCGGTTTACGGGCTGCCGGAGCTTTATCGCGACCGCATCCGGTCCGCGCGGCTCGTCGGCAACCCGGGGTGTTACCCGACCAGCGTGATCCTGGCAATGGCCCCGGTTCTTTCCCGGCGGATGGTTGTCCCGGAGACGATCATCGCCGATTCCAAATCCGGCGTGTCGGGTGCGGGAAGGGGCGCGTCGCTGACGACGCATTTCTGTGAAGCCAACGACGGCTTCAAGGCGTACAAGGTCGCGGAGCACCGTCACACACCCGAAATAGAGCAGGAGTTGAGCCTGCTCGCGGGCAAGCCCGTGACGATTACGTTCACGCCGCACCTCGTTCCCATGACGCGGGGGATACTCAGCACCGTTTACGCCTCGGCGGCGGAAGGCGTCACGTCCTCCGATATAGCCGAAGCGTTTGCGTCTTTCTATGAGAAGGCCCCATTCGTCCGCCTCTGCCAAGGCAAGGAGCTTCCCTCGACGCTCCAGGTCCGGGGCAGCAACTACTGCGACATCGCATGGAAGCTGGATGAAAGGACGCGGCGTCTCATCGTCGTGTCGGTCATCGACAACCTGACCCGTGGCGCCTCGGGCCAGGCGGTGTGCAACATGAACCTTATATGCGGCCTGCCGGAAGGAATGGGGATTTCCCAAGCGCCCTGGCAGCCATGAGGACATCGCCGCGCTGCGGCCAGCGGCCCCATCAGACAAACGCATGACAGCCTGCTCCAGCTCCAATTTCCGGATCTATGACATCCAGGAAAAGCGCAATTTCAAGCTGATCCTCGAATACGACGGCTCCCAATACCACGGATGGCAGCGGCAGCAAGGCGTGCTGACAATCCAGGAGGTTCTCGAATCCTCTCTGGAGATCATGCTCGGCGCACCGATCGGCGCGCGCTCATCGGGCCGCACCGACGCAGGAGTTCATGCGCGGGAGCAGGTGGTCAATTTCTACGCCCGCACCACGCTGAAGCCCGAGGAAATCCAACGGGGGCTCAACAGCCTCATGCCCCCAGACATCGTGGCGCTCCATGCGGAGGAAGTCCCGGACTCCTTCCACGCGCGGTTTTCCGCCGTGAGCAAGGAGTATGAATACCGGGTGCTGAACCGCCTCATCCCATCAGCCCTCGAAAGAGGATTCGCCTGGCACATACGCCGCCCCCTGGAAGCATCATCCATTAGGGAATGCCTCGCCGCGCTGCTCGGAGAACACGATTTCGCGGCCTTCATGGCTTCCGGGTCCTCGGTGAAAAACACAACCCGAAGAATGCTTCGAGCAGAGCTGGAACTCGAGGACGAATGCCGCTGGGTCTTTACCTTTGAAGCCACTGGGTTCCTGCGACACATGGTGCGGAACCTGGTTGGAACGCTGGTTGAAGTCGGCAAGGGAAGAAGGACGCCGGAGAATTTCGCGCAGGTTCTGGCCGGCGGAGACCGGCGGTTGGCGGGAATGACCGCGCCGGCGCATGGGTTATATCTTAATAAAGTTCATTATAATCAACCGTGAGCGATTCTGTGAGAGGGGTTTCACATGAAGTTAGCGCAAAGGGTGGGTCGCGTAAAGCCATCTGCTACATTGACCATCAACGCCAAAGCCAAGGCTTTGAAGAAGCAGGGGATCCAGATCGTCAACTTCGGAGTGGGCGAACCGGACTTCGACACCCCCAAGAATATCCAGGAAGCAGGCGCAGACGCCATCCGGCGTGGTCAGACCCGGTACACGGCGGTCGGCGGCATTGACGAGCTGAAAGACGCGATCATCCGCGTCACGAAAGAAGACTACGGGCTTAGTTACGCACGCGAGAACGTCCTCGTCTGCTGCGGCGGCAAGCACGCTCTGTACAATCTTTTCCAGGCCACGCTGGATCAGGGGGACGAGGTCATCATTCCGTCGCCCTACTGGGTGTCCTATCCCGACATGGTGGCGCTCGCGGACGCAACCCCGGTGACTATTCCCTGTCCGGAAGCGCACGGATTCAAGCTGCGCCCCGAAGACCTGGAGAAAGCCATCACTCCGAAGACCCGCATGCTGATCCTGAACAGCCCGTCGAATCCGACCGGCGTAAATTACAGCGCTGAAGAACTCAAAGGGCTAGCCGACGTCCTTGTGAAGCACGAAGACGTGGTCATCGTATCCGACGACATCTACTACCGGGTGGTCTTTGGCGGGGCCAAATGGGCCAACATCGCTATGGTCGAAGAAAAGCTGCGCGACCGCACCTTCATTTTGAATGGCGTCAGCAAGACCTATTGCATGACGGGATGGCGCATCGGCTATATGATCGGCGACGCGGCAGTGGTCAAGGCCGCCAACAAGATACAGAGCCAGTCGACCAGCAACCCGTGTTCCATAGCGCAATGGGCGAGCGTCGAAGCGTTCAACGGCGACCAGTCCACGGTGAGCGCCATGGTCGCGGAATTTGAATCGCGATGCGGCTACGTCATGGAGCGTCTGCGCCAGATTCCGGGCGTCACCTGCCCTACCCCGGACGGCGCGTTCTATGTTTTCCCGAACGTAAGCGCCTACTACGGCAAGACGCTCAAGGGGCGCACCATCACCGACTCCCTCAGCATGGCCGACTACCTTATGGAGGAAGCGCACATCGCCGTGGTGCCCGGAGGGGCTTTCGGCGAAGACCGCTGCATCCGGCTGTCCTACGCCTTGTCCATGGAGGACCTGAAGATGGGGTTCGACCAAATGGCGGCAGCGCTCGGTGCTTGATGGCGTCTGTTTGATGTTGTAAAAAATAGTTTGTTTTTATTGACATAATCTCTTTCTTCTGATATAGACGCCCTTGATAGGCGGTAGATTATCATCGGCGTGTTATTGCCCGTTTGAATCGCTTGGGGGTCCCCCCGGGCGATTCCTCCTCACATTCGATGCCCCCGCCCACGCCTGTTTCCGATCTTTAATTCCAATTGCAAACCGTTGAGCGCCAAGGGCGCGCACGACCATTGCGATGCGCCGCAACATAAGCGCGCGGTGCGCGCCCCTGCCCGTCCCCGTGCTTGCGGCGACTATTCCACACGGCGTTTATGTTGCGCTGCTGGCTTTCCTGTTCGAGATCGAGTTTCATAATCAATCGGGTTTGCCTTGTTAAGAAACTTTTGCTTAGGCGCTTATGTTTGTGCAAAGAGGTGAAACCAGGCGTAAACCGACGTCGTCAACGCACCGTCCCCTGACTTTTTAATGTTTATTAAAGGAGGAGACATGAGTCGCGAAGAGTACTTGGCGTGGACGGATCAGCAGTTCGATGCGTCCAAGATCTTTTCCAAACCCGAAGCGTTAAGAGGCGTTCGAATCCTGGAACTGGGGACCCTGATCCTCGGGCCTGCCGCGCCCGACTACCTGGGCGAGTTCGGAGCGGAGGTCATCAAGGTGGAGCTTCCGGGGGCGGGAGACACCATGCGCTCCGTGACGCCGTACGGGATTTTCTGGAAGAACGCATCTCTGGGCCAGCTCCCGCAGAACCACAACAAATACCACCTTGCGCTGGACGTAAGGACATCGGCCGGCTCGGAGATCTTCCGCCAACTCGCCCAACGCTGCGACGTGGTGGTGGAAAACCTGCGCGCTGGCACCATGGACAGGTGGGGCATCGGGTACAAACAGCTCAACGAGATCAATCCTCGCATTATATATATAGCGCTGAACGGCTTCGGCCAATGGGGCGGGTACTCCGAAGGGCGCGCGTCCTATGACGCCGTCGCGCAAACCGTCAGCGGCCTCCTCGCGACCACGGGTTTTCCCAACAAGCTGCCGCTCAAGGCGGGAGTTTATATCGGGGATTATTCCGGTGCGCTGATGGGGGCCATTTCCGTTCTGAGCGCGCTCCACTATCGACACCGCACGGGAAGCGGCCAGTACATTGAATTTTCGCAGGGCGAGAGCCTCATGCGTCTGCTCGACTGGAGTTGGATCTACTATTACCTCGAAAAATACAACAGGCCGCGAACCGGCAACAGGGACCTCGCCATCTGCCCATCCGACGTTTTCGTCTGCAAGGACGGTCCGGTCGCACTCGCGGCAGGCAGGGATGAAGAATTTCGAGGGCTATGCCAGGCGATGGGTAAACCGGAACTTGCGGATGATCCCCGCTTTGCGGAGGCGCTGAACCGTCTCAAGGACGGGAACGCCGTCGCGCTCCTCGAAATCATCCGCGCTTGGGCAAAAGACAAGACGGTCGCCGAGGTCGATCAACTGGGCGCGCAATACGGATTCGCATCCAGCCCCGTCCTGAACGCCAAGGACCAGTACGAATCGCCTCATTTCCGGGCAAGGGCGGCCGTCTTTGAATACGAGGACCCGATTCTGGGGAAAATGGTCGAAGTGGGCTCCCCAGCAAAGCTGTCCAAGACACCCGGCCGCCTCAAGTGGGCAAACAAACCCGTGGGGCTCGACAACGAATTCGTTCTGCGCAAATACCTCGGCCTCAGCACTGACCAGATAGAGGCTCTGGCAGAGAAGAAGATCATCGGCAAATGGGTTGAAAATCCTCCGGGCCGCAAGCCGCCCAACGATTGGGACGGCAAGGCGGGCGTCATTATGTCTTAATGGAATCGATGCATTGCCTGTTCATTCCAGGAAAGAGAAAAACCCATGATATTCCCCAAAGTGATAAAGACCCTGCCGTATGAAGATTTCGCCGTGTCGGACCGCACCTGGGTCGACTGGATTCGCGAGGCGGACGATCCAAAGAAGAACCACCTGAAGCCCGAAGCGCTGGATGACCTCCTCGTGCTGGACGTCAGCCAGGGCAACATCGGAGGGCTTTTCGGCTCCTCGGTGCTGGCGGAGTTCGGAGCCGACGTAATCCGAATCGAACCCCCCGGAGGGGACATCGCGCGCAAGTTCACCCCTTTTGGCCATATGCACAAGGGAACCGGCTTAGGCTATCTGGTGGAGGGGCGCAACAAGTTCCACATCACGCTGAACCTCGAGACGCCCGAGGGGCAGGAGTGCTTCAAAAGCCTCGCGGCGCAGGCGGACATAGTCATCGAGAGCTTCAAGCCGGGCGTCATGGACTCGTACGGACTGAGCTACCGCCATCTCAAGGAGATCAACCCGCGCCTCATCTACAGTTGCATCTACACGTACGGCCACTTCGGCCCCGAAGCGGGCTGTGGGAAGCCCGATTACGATATCATCGACCAGGCGCGCTCCGGAGTCATGGCGGTGACCGGAGAACCAGAGGAGGAAGACGGTCCGCATCCCTGGACAGTTCCCACCAAAGAGGGGAACTGGATGGGCTGGTATTGCGGGGGCGCATGGCTTGCCTTTGGAATCCTGGTCGCCATCCACCACCGGGAGGCCACCGGGGAAGGCCAGATGGTCGACGTCGCCCCGCCCGAGGCGGAGATGCGATTCTGCGACTACCACATTCAGTACTACCACGCGACAAAGAAGGTGCGCGGACTCGCCGGGGCCCACGACAGCGCCGTTTTCCCGTACACGATCATCAAGACGAAGGACGGCTATAACTTCATCGCAGGCTTCAGCGATCCGAATTGGGAAGGGCTCACCAACATCATGCAGAACCCCGAACTGCGGCAACGCTTCCCCACCATTTTCGACCGCCTGAAGAAGGAGAACCAAGCTCAGATCCACCAGGAGATTGAAAAGTGGTCCAGCCAATACACCGGAGACGAACTTCTTGATAAGGTGCAGGACTATGTCGTAAACCGGCGAGGCCCAGGGACCGTAGCGACCGCTAGCATGACTGACATACGCCAGACATTTGAAGATGAGGTCTGGTGGGAGCGCGGCGTATTTGAAACGTGCATGGACCCCCATTACGGGGATGTAGCTTATCAGGCCCCTCCCTGGAAAATGACGCTCACGCCCGCGCGGGTGAAATGGCTCTGCCGCCCGGTCGGCGGGGATAATGAATACATCTACTCTCGCTATCTCGGCGTCGGCAAGGAGAAGCTGAAGGAATGGAAAAGAAAAAAGATCGTGTAATACCAGCAGCCGACACTCGTTGAGGATCAGAAATTACGCTTTCGTTGGAGCGACATCCCGCCGCGACTCGCGCAACGTCGCGTCGGGATGCCGCTCCAGCGTCAGGATAAGCCCCAAATATCAAAACATTCAAACTTTAACGGGGATAACGAGCTGACGCGCTAATGGAAGCGTCAAGAATTTTGAACCATGCTCCATAGCCTCCCGCAACGGACTCAGGTGGAAGACTTCTTCATAGGGCTTCTGGCATAAGACCGGGAAGGCAGCGCTTTACCCACCCGTTTTCGCAAGCCGCCCGCTCGCCGCCTCGTTCTTGTTTGGCGGCGGTCGAGCGGCGTCATCAATAATCAAAGTCTCAATCGCTCACTTCATTGCCTTTCGGATAGCTTCCGAGCACCTTCAAGAATTCGGTGTTTTGCTGCAGCTCCTCCAGGATTCCCTTGTGCTCTTCATCGGTTACATCCACTTCCACGTCCGCGTAAAATAGATACTGCCACGGTTTGCCGGGGAGCGGGCGGGATTCCAGCTTGACCAGGTTGACCCCCCTCTGCGCGAAAATCTTGAGCGTTTCATAGAGCGACCCGGGCGTGTCACTTACGGAGTAGATGAGCGACGATTTGCCCTTCGGGCCGTTCGACGGATTTTCCTTTGCGATGACGACGAACCGGGTGAAGTTCCGGGGGTTCGTCTCGATGCCTTCCTTCAGGACCTTCATCTGGAACAGCTCCGCCGCCTCGTCGCTCGCTATCGCCGCCTCCTCCAGATCGTCCACTTCCTTGATGCGCCGCGCGCAACTCGCCGTATCCTTGCTCGCGATGAGGTCCCACTGCGGATATTGTTCGAGAAATTCCCGGCACTGCTGGAACACCTGCGGATGGGAGTAAACGCGATTGATGCTTTCCAGGGTTGCGCCTTCGTTGGCGAGCAGGTTGTGCTTCACGCGGAGCGACAGTTCGCCGACGATCTTGAGGTCGTATTCCAGGAGGAGGTCGTAGTTCTCGTGAATGCTGCCGGAGAGGCTGTTTTCGATGGGGATGACGCCGTAATCCGCTTCTCCCTTGTCTATGGCCTGAAAGACCTCCCTGAAGGACGCACAGTTGCTGATGGGGGCGTCCTCCCCGAAGTACTGGCGGCACGCCTTGTGACTGAACGATCCCGGCCTGCCATAATATAAAATGCGGGTCGGGGCCTCGCCTTTCTTCGGGGTCTTGTGCACGACCGCCGCCTTTTCGAGGTACCTGTAATCGAGCTGTTTCCCGACGACCGGCGCGATGACGAAAAGGTCGCGCATCAGTTGCTCGAACTGTTCGGGATAGAGGCTCTGGGGACCGTCCGAGAGCGCCTTGTCGGGCTCCGTATGCACCTCGACGGTGATTCCGTCCGCCCCGGCGGCGATAGCGGCGCGAGCCATGGGGCTCACCATCTCCCGAATTCCGGTCGCGTGGCTCGGGTCTATTACGATGGGCAGGTGCGTGAGCTTCCTGATCACGGGGACGGCGGTGAGATCCAGGGTGTTTCGGGTGTAGCGCTCGAAAGTGCGGATGCCGCGCTCGCAGAGGATGACCTGGTCGTTTCCTTCGGAGAGTATGTATTCGGCGGACATGAGCCATTCCTCGATGGTGGCCGAGAGTCCACGTTTGAGGAGGACGGGCTTCCCGATGCGCCCGACGCACCGCAGCAACTCGAAGTTTTGCATGTTGCGCGCGCCTATCTGCACGACGTCCACGTACTTCATCATGAGGTCCGCCTGGCTCGGGGAGGTCATCTCCGTGACGACGCCCATGCCGGTCTCCTCCCGCACTTCGGTCAGGATCTTTAGCCCCTCCTCGCCGAGCCCCTGGAAGGAATAAGGGGAAGTCCTCGGCTTGAACGCCCCGCCCCGGAAGAGCACTGCCCCGCACCGGCGGACGGCCCTCGCGATTTCGAGGGTGCGCTTCCTGTCCTCGACCCCGCAGGGGCCCGCGATCACCACCAGGCGGTCACCGCCTATCGCGACGTTTCCGACGTTCACGATGGAGGGGGCCGGGTGTAGCTCCCTGCTCACCAGCTTGTAGGGCTTCGAGATGGGAATAGCCTTCGCGACCCCCGGCATCATCTCGAAGTAGCTGCTATCCCTCTTCACGTTTCCGACAACGCCAAGGATCGTCTCCTCGACGCCTTCGATTTCGCGGATCATGTAGCTCTGGGTGACGAGGGTCTCCTTGAGCTGGTCCTTCTGCTCCGTCGTTATGGATTGTTTCAGTACGAGAATCACCGGCTTGTCTCCTGCATTTTGGGGGTTGAGGCGTTCAAACGAAAAAAGGCCCCAAGGATTTTTCCTCGGGGCCTTTTACATCTTCCACCCCGGGGGGAGCTGATCTCCACCCGGGGTTTGCAATCTCTTGTAGTGAATCTATCCGCCCAGGTGGAGCCGCCTAAAGAAGCCAAAAAAGAAGAAGCTAAAAAAGCCTTCAAAATTAAAGGATTCCACCATGAGTGCGCCGCTCTGGCATGCGCCCGCCGCAGTGCGGACCGATCCCGCCTCATCAAGCGCGCGAACGGACGCGCCAGTGGAGAGAGTGGCCTGCAAACGAGCGAACGAATTTTCTGAGAGGCGGTATTGCATTATTCACCTTTCCGTAAATTTGTCTTTACCACCTTAAACCGCCATCGATGTCAAGTCAAGCCGGAAAATCCGGAATGTCCTCCATGGCTTTATCAACCGCACCCCATGCCGTCGCCCCTGCCTCCGCAGGACTTGGAGCAGCCGCCGGGCCTCCGCTGCTTGAGGGCGGAGAGGTTGCCGCCCGCGTAAACCGCCTGGAGTCCCATTTCGATAAAGCCGTTCATTTCTACGGGCTGCAACCCGTTGCGTAGGATGATCTCGCGCGGGCGCTCGCCTATTCCGCTCACGAGGATCGCTCGGCAATCATTGAGCCCTTCGGCCACTTTCCGCCAGCGGTCGTCCCCGCTGCCGGGCCGCGGAGCGAGGCGCTCCTCGATCATCCGGAAGCCTCCGCCGCCCTCCATGGCCTCCCAGATCTGGAAGCGGGAGGCTTCTCCGAGATGCTGGTTGACCAGAATCCCCTCCTGGGTGGCCACGGCAACATAGGGGCGCCCTTCGGTGGAGACTGTGACGGCGTTAGAGCATTTCTCGAGGCATCCGCGAAACTCGCTGGAGCGGTCCTCGCCCAGCAGCCCCACCGCGTCCGCCCGGCAGCGCGTGCAGTGGTGCATCTGCGGCAGGTATTTCTCCGCTTCCGCCCGGAGGGCCGCCATGGTTTCCTTGCTCGGCTCCTCGAGGTCGGCGAAGGGCGTGTCCGCATTGGGATACATTGCCATGAGGTTGAGCATATCGACGCCGAGTCCGGCCATCGTCCTGGCGAGTTCGGTCACGTGGTGATCGTTCACGCCAGGGACGATTATCATGTTGACCTTCACCACGATTCCCCTGGTCTTGAGCGCCTTGACGCCTTCGAGCTGGCGCTGCACCAGAAGCTCGGCGGCCTGCTTCCCCCGGTGGATGACGATGCCGTCCCGCGCCCACGCATATACCTTAGCCGCTATTTCGGGGTCCACCGCATTTATGGTGACCGTCACGTGCGACACGCCTATTTCCGCGATGGCATCGACGTAGGGTGCGAGCGCCAAGCCGTTCGTAGCGAGGCAGAGCAGCATTTCCGGGAATTTTGCGCGGATGAGGCGCATCGTCTCCAGCGTCTCGTCCGGGTTGGCCATCGGGTCGCCGGGCCCGGCTATGCCGACTACGGTGATCCGCGGCTCGCGCTCCACCACCTCGGCCACGTACCGAACCGCCTGCGCGGGGGAGAGCACCGCGCTCGTGACTCCGGGGCGGCTCTCGTTCACGCAGTCGTACTTGCGGTTGCAGTAGTTGCACTTGATGTTGCACTTTGGCGCCACCGGCAAGTGGATGCGACCGAACTGACCTTTAACGTCTGCATTGAAGCAGGGATGGCGATGCAAATCAAGTTTGGCGCTCATGTCCGTTTCTCCTTTCACGTAAACCCCAGCCTGCGTAAGCCTACATATATCCGTAGCCGACAGGAGAATCCTCCTGCTTCTTTTCGATAAAAGCGTTGACGACGCGGTCGAGGAGGTCCTGCGTGCCGCGATACCCGATGTTGAGGAGCCGCTGGCCGCCGAAGCGGTCGTGGATCGGGAATCCCACGCGCACGTGCGGGATGTTCCAGCGGCGGGCGAGGTGGTAGCCCTTGCTGTGCCCGATGATGATATCCGGGGCGAGTCCCTCCGCCTCTTCGGCGATGTCGTAGAAGTCGACGCCGTGGCGGACGACGGGAGACTCGGGCAATATGCCTTTCGTGACCTCCTCGATGGCCCCCGCAAGGAGGCCGCTCTGGCCGCCCGACGCGCAAAGGACAGGGCGAACGCCGATTTCGGTCAGAAATGACGTGATTCCAACTACAAGGTCTTCTTCACCATACACTATCGCCCGCTTGTTGAAAATATATTTATGGGCGTCGATGTAGGAGTCTACCAAACGGCCCCGTTCTCCGGCGTACTTCTCCGGCGTTTCGTAGGACGAAATTTTCTCCAGCAGTTCAAAGAATGCATCGCATTCCCGGAGGCCGATGGGCATGCCTGTCTTGTAAGCCGGGACGCCAAACTTTCCGTTTAGCAGCTCACCCGCCGAGAGGCGCGTCTCGACCGTGCGTCCGATTTCTATAGAGGCCATCGCCCCGCTCATTCTCCTGATTTCTTCGATGGGCGTCCCGCCTTCGGGGATCTTCTTGTATTCTTCAAGGACCGGTGCGTCGAGCGTATCCGAAATGTCGGGGAGGATGGTCTCGTCGAGCGAGAAATCCTCGAAGATTTCCTTGAGATGCCGGATTTCGGCGGGCGTCATGAAACCGGGGAAGACGTTCACCGACGCATTTTTCTCCGCTTCCGTCGCCACCTGATCGGCGACCGCGCGGACGGCGGCGTGGAACCCCTCCATGTGCGTGCCGGAATAGCTCGGCGTGGAGACGTTCACCAGGATGGGGGCTTCCTCGGGCGGAAGGTCCTCGACGTCCCGCTTGTACTCCTTGAGGAGGAAGGGCACGTCGTCGCCGATGGTTTCCGTGAGGCACGTGGTCGCGACGCCGATGAGCTTCGCCCCGTACTTTTTCGTTACATTTTTTACGCCCAGCTTCAAGTTCGGGCCGCCGCCGTAGACGGCGTGCTTCTCGCCGAGCGACGACGATGCGATGTCTATCGGCTCCCGGAAGTGGCTGATGACGTAGCGGCGCATGTAGGTGGCGCACCCCTGCGAGCCGTGCAGGAACGGCACGGCGCCTTCGATGCCCCGGAACGCGATGCAGGCCCCGAGCGGCTTGCACAATTTGCAGGCGTTGGTCGTGGATGTGTAGGAGGAAGAAGCAGCTTTTTTCATCGTTAAACCTCCCTCGCCCTTTTCACCTTGCGGGGGGCGAAGCGCCACACGGGGCTCATGACGGTGTTGTAAACTTCCTGGGCGAAATTGAGCATGCCGACGAAGCCTTCGAGGGGCTCCTTGCGCTCGTGGTTGTGGTCGCAAAAGCCCACGCCGAGCTTGTACGCTATGGGCCGCTCCTTGACTCCCCCGACGAAGATGTCGACGTCCTGCTCCTGCAGGAAGCTCGAAAGCTCGAGCGGGTTGGAGTCGTCGACGATGATGGTCCCCTCGTCGGTGATTTCATAGAGCTCCCGGTAGTCCTCCTCGGTCCCGGTCTGCGATCCCACCAGCACCACCTTCATGCCGATCAGCCGGAAGGCCTTGACCAGCGAGAATGCCTTGAACGCGCCGCCCACGTAAATGGCGGCCTTCTTGCCTTCGAGGTCCTTGCGGAATTCCTGGAGCTTCGGGTAGAGCACGGAAAGCTCCTCGCGGACCACTTCCTGCGCCTTGCGGAGGATGTCGGGGTCCTTGTCCTCGAAGTGCTTGGCGACGGAGTAGAGGGCTTCCGCCATGTCCTCGACGCCGAAGTATGAGACCTGAATGTATGGGATGCCGTAGGCTTCCTGCATCATCTTGGCGAGGTCCACGGTGGCGCCCGAGCACTGCACTACATTGAGCCCCGCGCCGTGGGCGCGCTGGATGTCCGCCACGCGGCCGTCGCCGGTTATGTTCGCGACCACTTCCACTCCCATCTTCTTGAAGTAGTCCCGGATGATCCAGATTTCTCCCGCGAGGTTGAAGTCTCCCAGTATGTTGATGCTCACCGGAGATATTCCCGTCGTCTCTCTCATTCCGACGAGGCGGAACATTGCCCGGCACGCCGCGTTGTACCCCTCGCGCTTGCTGCCCTTGAAACCTTCGGACTGCACGGGGATGACCGGGATGCCCTTTTCCTCGCTCACGCGCTTGCAGACGGCTTCGAGGTCGTCGCCTATGATGCCGACGATGCAGGTCGAGTATACGAAAGCCGCGTTCGGCTTGTGCCGGTCGATGAGTTCCGTCAGGGCGCTGTAGAGCTTCGTCTCGGCCCCGAAGATGACGTCCTTTTCCTGAAGGTCGGTGGAGAAGCTCAGGCGGTGCAGCTCTGGCCCGGACGAGAGCGCTCCCCGGATGTCCCATGTATAGGCCGCGCAACCTATCGGCCCGTGAACGAGGTGGAGCGCGTCCGCGATCGGATACAGCACCACGCGCGAACCGCAGAAAACGCAGGCCCTCTGGCTGACTGCCCCCGCCAGGCTGTCCCGATTGCACGTCATTTCAAAGGGCTCTTCACCTTTACGGTGAATTTGGCCCTCGCGCTCCTTGAAGATCGTCTGCGCTCCCGTTTCCATGATGTCTCCCCCTGTACGCCCTTTCGGCTCAATCGAATTTGTGAACGGCGCCTTGGCCGGGCGCTTCGGCGGCCCCTCCCCGCTGGACCCCGCCCCCTCGCGCCCGGGCCGGGCGGCGGGGGAGCGGAGCGTGGCGCGCAAACGCTTGCGCCTAGGGGAGGAGGTAATCCTGAGCGGGCTTGCCGCTTTCCAATCCGTCCAGTATCTCGTCGATGATTTCCTCGCTGGCCACTCCTCCGTACCAGAGCCCTTCGGGATAGACCACCATGATGGGGCCTTCCTCGCACCGCTTCAGGCAGCCAGTGCTCGACACCATCGCATCGATCCCCCTGTCGGCCAGCTCTTCCTCAATGTATGGGATATAATCGAGAGCGTTTTTCTTGATGCACTTTCCTTTCGCTTCCGTTCCCCGGAAGCTGCAGCAAACCAGGATGTGATGTTCGGGTTTCGCCATGGTTGAAGCATCCTTGAATTAAGATGTGAAAGTCATTGTATGAACGACGTCTCTTCGCGGCTATAGGTTCGTTACATGACCAGCTCGAAGCTTTCCTCGGGCGAATCCCGGTCTTTTCTATCGAGCAGGACGTCCAGTATCTTTTCGAGCAACCGCATGCCGCCTTTGTACCCGACGGTCGGGAAGTAAATATGGCCGATCCTGTCGAGGATCGGGAAGCCGAACCGTACGAAGGGGATGTCCTCGTCGCGGGCGATGTACTTGCCGTAGGTGTTCCCGATCAGAAGGTCCACCGGATCGTTCTTGATCCACTGGTGGAGAAGGAACATGTCCCCCGCCTGCCGCACGTTCACCTTGTGGGGAATGTCCTTGGTGATCTCGGCGATCCGCTTCTCGAACTTCTTCCCCGGCGTTCCCGTGACGATGTGGATGGGCCACATGTCGATCGAAACCAGGAACTCGGTGAGAGAGATGAGCTGATCCGGGTCCCCCACCAATGCCACTTTCTTCTGGTAGAAGTACTGCTGCTCGTCGGTGATGACGTCGAGCAGCTGCCCGCGCTCGATCGTGATCGAATCCGGGACGGTCACGCCCGCGGCCTTCCGCAGCACGTTGATGAATTCGTCGGTCTTGTTGAGGCCGATCGGAAGGTCCAGGATTTCGCAAGGCACCTTGCACTTGGCGTCAAGGGCGCGGGCGGCGGCGCCGGAAGCCAGGGGGCCCAGCGCGATCGTGCCCATGCTGCGTCCGCTCCGCCGGATGTCCTCGACCGTGGCGCCGCCCTCGGGAAACATCGAGAACTTTCCGGTCTGCGGGCCGTTCAGCACGTAGGAGGTGTCGGGAAAGACGATCGAGTCAATTCCCAGCTCCTTCACGAGCCGCTTGATCTCCTGGATGTCGGCCGGCTCCACGTAACCGGGAAGGATGTTAATCGTGCGGGCCTTGTGCTCCACGCCGTCCTCGGCGAGATAGTCCACCATGCCCTTCACCATATTGGAAAAGCCGGTCACGTGCGACCCAACGTAGCTCGGGGTGTTGGCGTGGATGACGTGCTTGCCTTCCGGGACCTTCCCCTCGTCCCGCGCCTTTGAAACGATCTGCGGAATGTCATCGCCGATCGTTTCCGAAAGACATGTGGTGTGAACCGCTATCACTTCCGGTTCGTAAATGGTGAAAATGTTGTCGATAGCCTGGAGCAGGTTGGCCTGCCCGCCGAACACCGACGCGCCTTCGGTGAAGGAGCTGGTGCCCGCCATCACCGGCTCTTTATAGTGCCGGGTCAAAGTGCTCCGGTGGTATGCGCAGCATCCCTGGGAGCCGTGGCTATGAGGAAGGCAGCCGTGGATTCCCAGCGCCGCGTACATGGCCCCGATGGGCTGACACGTCTTCGCCGGGTTTATCATGAGCGCCTGACGTTCTACTATCTCTTCGGGTGTATGCCTTAACAACATGGCTTTATCCTTCCTTCGGTTTCGTCTTCTATTCCCAGGCGTATTTCGCCGCGAGTTCAGGGCTTTCCTGCCATGGCGCCTTGATGTATTTCCACACCTTGCTGTTCACCATGCGGTCGACTTCGTGGTAGAAATTGATCGCGCCCTGGAATGCCGCGTACGGTCCGCCGTAGTCGTAGCTGTGGAGCTGCTTCATCGGGACGCCGCTTTTCTGTACGGCGTATTTTTCCTTGATGCCCGCGCAGAAGATGGCCGGCTTGTAGTATTCGATCATCTTGTCCGTCTCGTACTGGTTGATGTCGTCGATGATCATCTTGTCGTCGCCCATCTCCGGCATCATCCCGTCGTAGTCGTGAAACTCGACGCCCTCCTCCTGTAAGCGCTTCATCTCCTCTTCGGTTTTCCTCGGGCGGAAGCGGTCGGGGTCCGGGTGAACGTCCAACTCCTCGATGTTCCTGCTGTCCGCGTCCACCTTCACGGTGGGCAGCACCTTGCGCCCCTCGTAATCGTCGCGGTGGGCAAACTCGTAGCCGGCGGAGATGGTGTCCATGCCGATCTCCCGGAAAAGCTCCTGGTAGTGGTGGGCGCGGGAGCCGCCGACGAAGATCATCGCGAGTTTCCCTTCGCACCTCGGGCGGACTTCCTCCTGCGCGGCGATGACCGCAGGCATTTCCCTGGCGATGACTTCCTCCACCTTGTCGATCAGCTCCTGGTCGCCGAAGTATTTCGCCATCTTCCGGAGCGACTTGGCGCTTGCCTCGGCCCCGATGAAGTTCACCTTCATCCAGGGGACGCCGAACTTCGTTTCCATCATCTCGGCCACGTAGTTGATGGAGCGGTGGCACATGATGAGGTTGAGGTCCGCGGTGTGCGAGTTGGCGAACTTGTCGATGCTGGAGTTGCCGCTGAAGGTGGAGATCAGCGTGAACCCGCATTCCTCGAAAAGCTTCTCGATCAGAAAGGCGTCGCCGCCGATGTTGTATTCGCCGAGCAGGTTGACCTTAAACTTGCCTTCCCTGACGGTGTCGTCGAGGCCGACCACGTGCGTGAATATGCCGTTGTTCGCGATGTGATGGCCCGCGGACTGGCTCACGCCCTTGTACCCTTCGCAGCTGAACCCGAAGACGTTGATCCCGAGCTTCTCCTTCATCTCACGGGCGACGGAGTGCACGTCGTCGCCGATGAGACCGACCGGACAGGTCGAGAAGATGGCGATCGCCTTTGGCTTCATGGTGTCGTAGGCTTCCTGGATCGCCTGTTTCAGTTTCTTTTCCCCGCCGAAGACGATCTGCTCCTCCTGCATGTCCGTCGTGAAGCAGTAGGTCATGAAGTTCTCTGCCTCGGGGCTCTCCGGCTTCGTCTGGTTGCGGCGGGTGAGCCAGCTGTAGAAGCCGCACCCCACGGGGCCGTGCGTGATGTTCACGATGTCGCGGGTGGGGCCGAGCACCACGCCCTTGCAACCTGCGTAGGTGCAGCCGCGCTGGGTTATGATGCCGGGAATGGTCCGCACGTTGGCCTGGATCTCCGGGACCTCGCAGCCTTCTCCCACTTTATTGATGACGATCTGCTTCGCCCGTTTGCGCGCCACCTTGGTGGGGTACTTTTCAAGAATTTCCTTCTTGATCTCGTCCGGGCTGCACTCGTTCATTTCCAGATTTTCGTCGTCTCTTATCGGTATGGCCATTGTCGTTCCCCCTATGGCGCAATGAATCTTCTAGAATTCGTCAATGGCTTTTGCTCCGGCTTCGCCGGTCCGCACGCGGGCGGCGTCCGAAATGGGCATTACGAATATTTTGCCGTCGCCGGATTTTTTCGTCTGATTCACCTTGATGATGAGCTTGACCACTTTCGGAACCAGCTTGTCCGGCACCACGATGCTGAGCATCCGCTTCGGGATCAACCGCTGGGTCTGGCCGAGTTGGGAGATGGCCTCCTCGTACCCTTTTTCCGCTCCTTCCAGCAGCTTGAAGTCCACGAGGCCTTTCCCCCGCCCCAGGACGTCCCGCGCGGTCATCGACGGTATCCCCGCCTCGATGAGAGCGGCCTTGGTCTTGTTCATCATGTTCATGCGAATGATCGCCATGATTTCTTTCATATCTTCACCTCTTCGGGCTCCCCATCGGCTGTTTCCTTGATGCCGGAGCTGATGGTGTACACTTCGTCCACGGGGGAGATGAAGATCTTGCCATCCCCGTAGGCGCCCTTGTCGCCAGTCCTTGCGGCTTTCATGACCGTTTTGATGACGAAGTCCTTGTCGCCGCCCTTCACGACGGTCATGACCATTTCCTTGGGGATTTCGTCGTAGGTGATTTCACCGATCTTGATTCCGCGCTGTTTTCCACGACCCACTACGGAAAACTTCGTGACCGCCGGGAATCCCGCCTCCATCAGGGATGCGAGGACGCTGTCCACTTTCTCGGGTCTGACTATGGCTCTGATCATTATCATAACTGGGCGCCTTTCTTCGTTGTGTTATGGCGGCTGCGTGTTATGGCGGCTGCGCGTTGCATTGGGTTAGGGGTTAGTTGGCAATGCCATGCTCGATAAGGAGTTTTTCCAAAACGTCCGTGTGCATAGGCTTCGGGATGACGTGCATGGTGTTGTTCTCGATCTTCCGCGCCAGCGTCCTGTACTCCTCCGCCTGTGCATGGGCCGGATCGAAGTCGATAACGGTCTTGCGGTTGATCTCCGCCCTCTGGACCATGTTGTCGCGGGGGACGAAGTGAATCATCTGGGTCCCGAGCTTCTTGGCGAAGGCTTCGATCATGCTCTGTTCGTTGTCCACCTTGCGGCTGTTGCAGATAAGACCGCCCAGGCGCACGCCGCCGGCTTCCGCGAACTTCACGATGCCCTTGCAAATGTTGTTGGCCGCGTACATGGCCATCATTTCGCCGGAAACGACGATGTAGATTTCCTGGGCCTTGCCCTCGCGAATCGGCATCGCGAACCCGCCGCACACAACGTCGCCAAGGACGTCATAGAAAGCGTAATCGAGTTTTTCGGTTTCCGCGTAGGCGCCGAGCTGCTCCAGCAGGTTGATGGAGGTGATGATTCCTCGGCCTGCGCATCCGACGCCAGGTTCGGGACCGCCCGACTCCACGCACACCGTGCCTTTGAAGCCGACCTTGCGGATATCATCCAGTTCGACGTCCTCGCCTTCCTCGCGGAGGGTGTCGAGGACCGTGTTCTGGGAAAGTCCTCCGAGCAGAAGTCTCGTGGAATCAGCTTTGGGGTCGCATCCAACCACCATGACTTTCCTTCCCATCTCAGCCAGGCCAGCGACAGTGTTCTGTGTAGTGGTTGATTTTCCGATTCCGCCTTTACCGTAGATAGCGATTTTTCTCATTGTCAGTCTCCTAGTGGTTGAACTTTCACTTTCATTTGTTGCCCCTCTATAAAGGCAAAGGTCGTGCCATGTAGGATTACTGGGGTCGATGCATGGATTCAAGTCATTGATTTATAGATATATTTATAATATAAAGGAAGCTGTCGCCGCTCTCTGAGGAGAAGGCGACAAGCCTCAAAATAACTACAAAAATGTAAACATAAACTTACACTAATGTACGTAGTGTAATGTCGAGAAATGGTCGAGGCTCTCGATGCGCCTGAGTGGGCGAGTATTCATAATATGCGGGCGTTTGACATATCTTCAATCCGGGTATGGACCGGGACAGAGAGGTTGGGTATAATTGAAACGTTCGTTTTGCATCGATCCGCGCAAAGGATTTGCGATTGAGCGACGCCGCGCTTCGATGCGGATATTCTACCGGGATGAGCCTATCCGGGATTTTCCATTGCATTTTTAGTTGTGAAGGATGCCATCCCTTTTCCCCAAACTAAGGAGTCGGTCGCGTGTTCAACGTTTTCTCTTCCCCATCGCGCTACACCCAGGGAATGAATGCTTCTCGGATTCTCGGCAGAGAGATGGCCGGACTTGGCGTGAGGGGGCCCGCCCTCATTGTCGCAGGCCGGTCTGCGCTTGCGCGGCTCTCGGATGCATGGAAGAAATCGCTTGGGGAGGTTCGCTGTGACTATTCCATCCATAACTTCGGAGGCGAATGCTCCCTGGCGGAAATCGAACGCATCCGGGGCGCGGCGAAGGCTTGCGCCGCCCGGGTTCTCATAGGGGCCGGGGGAGGCAAGGCGCTGGACGCCGCTAGGGCGACAGCCGCCGAACTTGAATTGCCGTTTGTGAGCTGCCCGACCCTGGCTTCGACGGACGCCCCGTGCAGCGCGGTGTCCATCATATATTCGGAGTCCGGCGTGGTCGTGGAAGCCCGCATCCTGCCGAACAACCCCATCCTGGTGCTGGTCGATACGGAGGTGATCGTGCAGGCCCCGCCAAGGCTCCTGGCCTCGGGCATGGGGGACGCCCTCGCAACCTGGTTTGAAGCCCGCGCCTGCGCGGAATCCGGCGCAACGAACCTGCGGGGCGGAAAGACGACGAGGAGCGCCCTGGCCTTGGCAGAACTGTGCCACCGGACGCTTCTCGAAGACGGCGCTGATGCTCTGAAGGCCGCGCGGACGCAGAACGTCACTCCGGCCTTCGATCGCGTCGTCGAAGCAAACACGCTGCTTTCCGGTTTGGGATTTGAATCGTCCGGCCTGGCCGCTGCGCATTCCATTCACAACGGGTTCACGGTCGCACCGGAAACCCGCGCCTTTTACCATGGTGAAAAGGTGGCGTTTGGCGCCCTCGTGCAGCTTGTGCTCGAAAAGCGGACGACGTCGGAGATCGAAGAAGTGATGACGTTTTGCACCCAGGTCGGGTTGCCCGTCTCGCTGGCAGAAATCGGTCTGAGGGAAATAAGCCGTGAACTGCTGGAAAAGATCGCCGTACGCTCAACCCAAGCGGGCGAGTCCATTCACAACGAACCCTTCGAGGCGACCGCCGCCAAGGTTGTTGACGCCATCCTCGCGGCCGACGCACTAGGCAAAGCGTGGCTGGAGGGCTCGCAAAATTGAACAATCTTAAAACCGGCATCCTTCCCGAAGGGTTGGAAGTCCGTCTGATGCAGGGCGACCGCGGCGCGGTTTGCGCCATGCGCTCCGGGAGCCGTGACCGCTAAATGGCAATGATTACTTAAGGGTCTGCAAAAAAGCTCCGGTTTTTGATGGAGCCCTACTGCATGATAGCCGAGCGCACCCAGACCTGAGTCTCTGACGGTCGAGTAAGCATCTGCAAAAGGCGGAGGTTAGTCTTTATACAGGCCCTAAGTATTTTTATCTGCAGTTCGAGAAAGCAAAAGAACCTTGACAGTTTCACGAAACCCGTACATTATTACTGTACATATCAAGGAGGAACTTATGCCAATCCAAACCACCTATACACATGCAAGATCCAAATTGGCGGCTCTCCTCGATGAGGTCACCGAGAACCAGGAGGTTGTGATCATCACGCGCCGTGGGGCGCAGGATGTGGCAATGATTTCAGCTGCGGAGCTTTCCAGCCTGACCGAAACCGCGCATCTTCTTCGTTCACCGAAAAATGCCGAGCGACTGCTCACTGCTCTCAATCGAGCGCTCGGAGGAAGCGGGAAGCCTCAAACGATAGAGGAGTTGCGCCAAGAGGCAGGCTTTTCGGATGAGTCGTGATGCGATTTTTCAGTCTGAGTTCATGGAAGACCTGCGCTACTGGGTGAAGACCGACCGACGCGTTGCGTTAAGGGCTTTTGATCTCATAGAGACTATTCTCAAAAATCCCTTTACCGGCATCGGAAAACCGGAACCTCTCAAATATCTCGCTCCCGGCGCATGGTCGCGCCGCCTCACCCAGGAGCATCGAATCGTCTATCTCGTAAAGGATGATCGAATAGATTTTTTGCAGGCGCGTTATCACTACTAGCAGTGCTCGGACGCCCTTATTTTACCGTTGGATAGTTAAGGGAGAGAAACTATGAAGATCGTCTCTTTGCTCGGAAGCCCAAGGGAAAAGGGAAACAGCTCAACAATTGCAAAGCGTTTTTGTGACGTCGCTGAAGAGCTTGGCGCGGATGTAAACACCTTTGCCCTGAACAAACTCAATTACCGAGGTTGCCAAGGATGCATGGCCTGCAAGACGAAGCTCGATCACTGCGTGCTGGAAGACGACCTCACGCCGGTCCTTGAAGCCGTTCGGCAGGCGGACATCGTCGTGCTGGCCTCCCCCGTCTACTTCTGGGAGGTGAGCGCGCAGATGAAGGCTTACATCGACCGGACGTACTCCTTCCTCGTGCCGGACTTCCACACCGCTCCCGTCCCGTCGCGGCTGCCCGCCGGGAAGAAGCTCCTCGTGATTCTCACCCAGGGCAACCCGGACGAGAATCTCTTCACCAATATCTTCCCGAAGTTCGACAACTTCTACACCCGGTTCGGCTTCACCGACAGGCGTCTCATTCGCGGCTGCGGATTGCAGGCCCCCGGTGAGGTGAAGAACCGTGAGGACATAATGTTTCAGGCGGAAAAAGCCGCCAGGGAGATGTGCTCATAGATGGAATGCCGGGACGCCGCTTGCGGGGATTCGCAGGCGGCGCCCTGCCCTGGATGACGGGGGGTGTGAGGGCCTGGGCCGCTGCCCAGCCCTCCTCCTCCGCGACTTTTTCCTTCACGACGCAATCCCTCATGAACCCCCATTTCCCACGCGCACCAATTTCCCTTTGAACTTTCATTAGATAAAAAATTAAGCTGGTCCGCTTTCAAACGATTGTTATAATTCCCCCTCGCTTTGGCGCGCATCGCCTGGAATGGACGGCGCGCCGCAATTTTCCACCCCAATCCGTGCAAGGAGAAGTGCACCGTGCGGTTCAGATCATTTTCGACCCCTCCCGCTCCCGCGAGCGCCTCGGCGGCGTCCCTGAGCGCCGGCGCTCCCATCGAGGACGCCCCATCCGCGCCCCCCGGTCTCATCAACCGAATAGCTCCCAAGGTGCTCGGGGCTATCAGCCTCTCGCATTTCCTGAACGACATGACCCAGTCGCTGATTCTCGCGATTTATCCCCTGCTAAAGGGCGAGTTCAACCTGAGCTTCACCCAGATTGGGGCGATCACCCTGACCTACCAGTTCACCGCATCCGTTTTGCAGCCGCTGGTCGGGCTCTACACGGACCGCCGCCCGCAGCCCTACTCCCTGGTCGCGGGCATGGGATGCACCCTGGTGGGGCTCGCAGCGATGGCATACGCCCCGACCTACCACTTCCTGCTCGCCGCAGCCGCGATGGTCGGCGCGGGCTCGTCGGTCTTCCACCCGGAATCCTCCCGCGTGGCGCGGATGGCCTCCGGCGGTCGCTACGGCCTCGCGCAGTCCGTCTTCCAGGTTGGGGGCAATGGCGGGAGCGCCGTGGGGCCCCTCCTTGCCGCCTGGATCATCCTCCCGAGGGGGCGAGGCAGCATGGTGTGGTTTTCGCTCGCGGTGCTCCTCGCGATAGCGCTCCTCTGGCAGGTGGGGGGATGGTTCAAGAAGCGGCAGGCTCTCATCCGGAGCATGCCGGCCTCGCGAGCGGCCAAGCGCGAGGGGCCTCCCGTCCCCATCGTCGCGCGGGCCATGGTGGTGCTCCTCGTGCTCATTTTTTCAAAATTCTTTTATATGGCGAGCATGACGAGCTACTACACGTTCTTTCTCATGCATAAGTTCCAGTTCTCGGTGCAGTCCGCGCAGATCCACCTTTTTATATTCCTCTTCGCGGTCGCGGTCGGGACGCTTGCGGGCGGGCCCATAGGCGACCGCATCGGGCGCAAGAAAGTGATATGGGCGTCGATCCTAGGGGTCGCCCCATTCACGCTGATGCTGCCCTACGCAAGCGCCGCCTGGACCGGTCCGCTCACCTTCGTGATCGGCCTCGTGCTGTCGTCCGCTTTCTCGGCGATTCTCGTCTTCGCGCAGGAACTCGTCCCCGGCAAGGTGGGCATGGTCGCCGGGCTCTTCTTCGGCCTCGCGTTCGGCATGGCGGGCATCGGCGCGGCTGTGCTCGGCCGTCTCGCCGACGCCTACGGCATCGAATACGTCTACTGGATGTGCTCTTTCCTGCCGCTCTTGGGGATTTTCACGGCCTTCCTGCCCGACGTCGAGAAACGGGTGAAGGCGTGA
>CALFXO010000012.1 GCA_937958025.1 uncultured Syntrophobacteraceae bacterium | reverse complement strand
CGACGGATGGGCGGAAGTCGTGACGGCTGGCGGCAAGCGGGGCTACATCCATACGTCGGCGCTTGGCGGGAAGCAGGTGGAATTCAGCTCCGGGGGCTCCACTTCGGGTACAGGCGCGTCCGGGAAGGAACTCGCGCTTGCGGGGAAGGGCTTCAATCAGAACGTGGAGGATCAGTTTTCCGCATCGCACGGGAGTCTGGACTATGCGACGGTGGACAGGATGGAGCAAATCAAGATCAGCTCCCGGGAAATCCAGGATTTTGTAAAGGCGGGCGGGCTCAGACCGCTCCAGGGAGGCGTGAAATGAGACGATTTCTTACGGTCCGTCATGCCTCCGCGCTTGCGGTCGTTCTCTTGTCCGCCGCCGCGACGGCGGCCCTTCTCGGCTGCGCGCAGATGCAGCCGGCCATCGACGTGGCGACAGCCATAGGCGTTTCCTCCGGGGCGATCACCCCAGGGCAGGCCGACTCCATCACGCGCACGTCGCGGGCCGTCGGCAAGACCTTTGAAGACGTCACTCCCGAGCAGGAATATTACATAGGGCGCGCGGTGGCTGCCACGGTGCTTGCGAGCTACCGGCCCTACGACGATCAGGAGTTGACGCTTTACGTGAACCGCGTGGGGGGGACGCTCGCCATGGCTTCGGACAGGCCCGAAACCTACGGCGGCTGGCACTTCCTGGTGCTCGATTCTCCCGAGATAAATGCGTTCGCCGCCCCCGGTGGATTGATTCTCGTGACGCGCGGCATGCTGAAATGCTGCAAGAGCGAGGACGAGCTGGCGGCGGTGCTGGCGCATGAGATAGGTCACGTGCAGGGCCGCCACGGACTGCGAGCGATCCGGCAGGACAGGCTGACCTCCGCCCTGACGATCCTGGCCGCGGAAGGCGCCAAGAATTTTGGCGGACCGCAGCTCGCCGAGTTGACAAAGACTTTCGAGGGGTCGGTGAGCGACGTGACCTCGACGCTCATGAACAACGGCTATTCACGTCAGTTGGAGCGTGAGGCGGACCAGTCGGCGGTGGATCTCATGCGGCGGGTTGGCTACGATCCCCGCGCTCTCACGGGAATGCTCGGGGAAATGGCGACGCGGCTGAAGCCTGGCGGATCGGACTTCGCCAAAACCCACCCGGACCCGCGCGACCGCATGGAGGACATTGCGAGCCTGGTTGGCCCCGGCCTGGGAGCACCCCCGGCGGCCCGCCAGAGCAGGTTCGATCTGGCTATGCGCCGCGCTTGATGGCCGCCCCTTTTCACTGTTGTCGCAGGATCGCGTGATGAAACCCCGTTGGGGCGCCCGGCCTCCCAAGCGTCTCCAGGCGGTTGCGCTCGGTTGCGCCGCAGCCGCCTTTTCGCTCCTCCTCTGGTCGCAGGGGATGCTGGACCGCTGGGAGCTTGCAACCTGGGCGTGGCGCGTACAGTTTTTCGCCCGTCCCGGCCCCGCCACTGACAAGGTAAAGCTGATCCTCGTCGATCAGGCGAGTCTCGACTGGGGCAAAGAGGAAAACGGCTGGTCCTGGCCATGGCCTCGCGAGGTGTACGGGCCGATCATCGACCTTTGTAGGCGCGCCGGGGCCCGGGCTGTCATCTTCGACGTGCTTTACACGGAGCCCTCCATTTACGGCGTGCCCGACGACGCGGCCCTGAAAGCGGCCATCGCGGCTGCACCAGATTTCGTCGGAGCCATGTTCCTTGGGAGGACCGGGGATGGGGGGACCCCCGCGCCCTGGCCTAGTGAAATCCCGCGCCGTCCGATCGTTATCGAAAATCTCGACGGGTGGCTGCAAGGGGCCGACCGCGACAATATCGTCATGACGGAGGCCGCCTTCCCGATCCCGGAAGTGGGAAACTCCGCCGCAATGCTCGCGAGCGTCGCCGAGGAGCCGGACGTGGACGGAGTCTTCCGCCGCGCCACGCTTTTCCGGATGTACGGCGGGCGCGTGGTCCCGTCGCTCGGGCTCGCCCCTTTCCTCCTCCGGGGCGGCCCCGCCGATGGCTCTTTCCCTCTCATGCGCATCGAAAAGGGCGCGCTCCACATCGACGGCGAAAGCATCCCGATCGACAATTCCGGAAGGGCCATCCTGCGCTACAGGGGGCCGTCGGGGGTCCACGAAAGCTTCAGCGCGGCCGCGGTCATCCGCTCCGACCTCCTCCTGCGGGGAGGGAAGGAGCCGACGGTGAAGAATATCGGCGATCTGAAAGACGCATACGTCTTCCTCGGCTTCACGGCGCCGGGGCTCCTCGATCTGCGCCCGACCCCCGTTGCAAGCGTCTATCCTGGCGTCGAAATTTACGCCACGATGCTAGACAATCTTCTGTCGAACGACTTCCTGCGTGAAGCCCCAACGGCCTTCGTATGGTTTGCCGCGCTCCTGACCGCGCTTGGCTCCGCCGCCGGGACGCTTTACAGCCGGAGGGCGGGGGGGGCCGTCGGAGCGTTCCTGCTTTTCCTTCCCCTTTCCGTCGTCGCGGCGTTCGCGGCCTATGGTTTCGGCTGGCGGCTTCCCATGACCCCGCTCGCGGGCGCCTCGGCCCTTGCGCTCGTCGGGGGCGTCGTGGTGAGTTACTCGATGGAGGGGCGGCAGAAGGCGTTTCTCAAGCACGCTTTCCGGCACTACCTGAGCCACGAAGTGATCGAGGAGATGCTTCGCAACCCGGCTCAGCTCCAGCTTGGCGGCGAGCGCCGCGAGCTCACCATTCTTTTTTCGGACCTCCAGGGGTTTTCCACGTTTTCCGAGCGGCTCGATCCGCAGGAGCTGACGGCCCTCCTCAACGACTACCTCTCCGATATGACCGACATCATCATGGAGGAGGGCGGGACCCTGGACAAGTACGAGGGAGATGCTATCATAGCGTTCTGGAACGCTCCGGTGGAGCAGCCGGACCATGCCGCGCGGGCCTGCCGCGCCGCGCTGCGCTGTCACAGGCGACTCGATGAGCGCCGCCAGGAGTTCATCGAGCGGACGGGGGTCGAGCTGAAAGCCCGCATAGGCATCAACACTGGTCCGGTGGTGGTGGGCAACATGGGATCGCGGAAGCGGTTCAATTACACGGTTCTCGGCGACGCTGCGAACCTCGCCTCGCGGCTCGAAGGGGCCAACAAAGCGTTCGGAACCTTCCTGATGGCGTCCGAATACACATGGCGGCAGGCGTCGGACGCTGTAATGGGACGGGAGATCGGGCTGCTCCGCGTCGTCGGGCGGAAGACCCCCGTGCGCGTTTTCGAGTTGATGGGGTTCGCGGGGGAGTCCGACTGCCCCGATCCGGGCGCATTCCACCGGGGGCTCGCGCTTTGTTGCCGCCAGTGCTACGCGGAGGCGCTCGCCATCTTCGAGTCCTGCGACGGGGACCCCGTGGCGCGGGTGTACACAGAAAAATGCCGGGATCTCATCGATGTCGGGGATGCGTGCGAATGGGACGGCGTCTGGAGCCTTACGGAAAAATGACGACTACGGCCGGTGCGCCGGGACGGAGGATAGTATGCCCTGGAGAGTTGCGACATTCAACGTGAACGGCGTCCGGGCGCGGCTGCCCATTGTGCTGGACTGGCTGGATCGGCGCAAACCCGACGTCCTTTGCTTGCAGGAGATAAAATGCCAGGACGATCAGTTTCCCGTGGACCCGTTTCGGGAGGCAGGCTGGCGCGTCGCGCTGCGGGGGCAGAAGGCGTTTAACGGGGTGGCGATCATCACACGGGAGGAGCCCGGCGAAGTGGTGCGGGGCTTCGACGAAGACGGCTGGGACGAAGCCCGGTTCATCGCGGCCCGGATGGGCGGCGTTTGGGTGGCGAACACCTACGTTCCTCAGGGGCGCGACCCCGCTGACCCCGCGTTCCAGCAGAAGCTCGGCTTCTTTGGAGCGCTCAGGCGCTGGCTGGATGCTCGATTCACCCCCGGCGCGCCGCTCGTCTGGCTGGGGGACCTCAACGTCGCGCCCGAGCCGCTCGACGTCTACGATCCGAAGCGGCTGGACGGCAAGGTCGGCTTCCACCCCGACGAGCGCCGGACGCTTGCCGAAACTGCATCCTGGGGGTTTTACGACCTCTTTCGGGTGCACCATCCGGAAGAGAAGCAGTTCACCTTCTGGGATTACAGGCTGCCGAAGAGCCTGGAGCGCGGTCTCGGATGGCGCATCGACCATATCATGGCGACGGCCCCGATGCGGGATGCGTCCCTTTGCTGCGAAGTCGACGAGGAGCCGAGAGGCATGAAAAGCCCGAGCGACCACACGCCCGTTTGGGCGGATTTCGATCTGGAGAAGCTGCAATCCTGAGTTGCGGGGAAATTCGGGTGGGAAAGGGGAGGGCGTCCGGGATGCCTCGGCTCTCATTCGGGGTTGGCGCTGCGGAACCGCACGACTTTCTCGAGAACGGCCTTTGTGCTCTCGGCGTCCGGGTTTAGCTTCAGCGCCCTCCTGAGGTATTGCTCCGCCTTGTCGTATTTCTTCCACGCCACATAAAGAACCCCCATATTGTGGTGCAGCCCCGCATGGTGGGGGAATGCTCTCAGGCCGCCCAGGTAGTGCTTTTCGGCTTCCTCGTACTTGCCCTGCTGGCGCAATGCGATGCCCATGCGGTTGAGCGCGTCGACGTCCTCGTGGTCTCGCTTCACCAGCTTCCCGTAAGCGTCCTCCGCTTCGCTGTAATGCCCCTTGTCGAGGTACATGTCGGCGACTTCTCTCAGCACCTTGTCCTTGCTTTTGTTGTCCAGCCGTCTTACCGCCCGGTCGATGTACGTCTTGGCCTCGGCGGCCTGTCCGGTTTGCAGCAGCATTTTCCCGAGCAGGAGCGTGCGGTCGTTGTCGACCGCCCCGATTTCCTCGATGCGCCTTAGCGCGCTGATCGCCTCCTCGACATTTCCCCTGTTGAGCTGGTGCGATGCGTAGTTTTTGTGCCCCTCCACGTAGATGCCGCAAATATCGGTGGACTTCTTGAATTCATCCACCGCGCGCTCCACATCGCCCTTCGCCGCCAGGCACTCCCCCTTGAGATTGAGCAGACGCGCGGTGAAAAGCTTGCTGTCGAGCTCCACCTGCCCTATGAGCTGCAATGCGTCTTCCACCTCGCCGGTTCGCTTGAGTTCCGTGGCGAGCCGGTAGAGCTGCATCTGGGGGCTCTGAGTGCGCTTCAGCGCGTACTGGATGCGCCGCTCCAGGGTTTCGTAGGAGAAAGGTTTCACGATAAGGTCGTCCGCCCCCCATTCCCCGAGGACCGTCGCTATGGTGGCTTCGCTTGGCGAGGTGGCCGTCATGATGAACGGCAGCATGTGGAGTTGTGCATCCTCGCGGCATCGTTTCAGCAGGGTGATCCCGTCCTCCGCCGCCAACTGGAGGGAACACAGGACAAGGCTCCATTCCTCCGGGTGTTCCGACTGCGTCAGCACGCCCCATGCGTCCTCGACATTGCCCGCCTCGGCGACCACGTCGAAGCGCCGCATCTTTTCCAGCATCCTTCGGACGATGACTCTTAACTGAACCTGGCTTTCAACTACAAGAACGTCCATCGGGCGAATCCTTGGGCAAAGCGGGGAAAAACAAAACAGAGGCGTCGTCGCCTTCGGAATATCGCACAGTGCGAAAGATCGCGCCGCACCGCTTTCCGTCCCGGATGCGGCGAACCCGCATGGTTCTTCGCGTGAAGGGGACGGCCCTCGCCGTCCTGGAAGCGTAACGGTTCAGAACAGGAATGAACTCGCGCATGCCGCAGGCTTTAACAAAATATATTCATATTGCGCTCCGGATGCAACAGCATTGATGCCACGGACCCGCATAAGCGCTTGCGCGGTCCATTTATTCGTTCGGGCGCCGTGAGTCGGTCTTGACACGTTGCGTCCGACTCCAGTAAAAAAGGAGAATAATCCGAGGCTATCCCGTTATATTTCGCATAAAACGCTCCTGCCGCCTTATGCGGGATGGCCCTCCCGTCCACTGCGATCAAAAATTATAATTGTGTGGCGCCTACGGGCGAAAGGAGGGTTTATTATGGCCGGAAAGCTCTGCTATTCCCTTGTCGCGGCGATGACGGCTCTTGTCCTGAACAATGCTTTTGCACCAGCCGCCCATGCCGCGCGCACGTCCGCGCTGGTCATCGACCACACGTGCACCAACATTTACAGGGTCCCGCCGGAATGGATCTCCAAGGCAAAGACCGCCTTCCGAATATCCTACGGCCACAGCTCCCACGGGAGCCAGCTCGTGACGGGCATGGAAGTGCTGGCGACGCTAAAAGGGTCACTGTATGCATTCGACTGGGATGGAACGGGCGGCGCGCTTTCGCTCCATGACTACGAGCCATGGGGAGACCTCGGCGATCCGGACCGCACCTCGTGGGCGGACAGGACGCGCGAACTTCTGGACGCGGAAGGCAACGACCGCAATTTCATCATGTGGTCCTGGTGCGGGCAGGCCGACGCCACCGAGGAGGAGATCAACACCTACCTCACTCTCATGAACCAATTGGAGGCGGACTACCCTAACGTCACATTCATCTACATGACGGGACATCTCAACGGCTCCGGCGAAGAGGGGAACCTCAATGTCCGCAACAACCAGATCCGGGCGTACTGCAGGGCGAACAACAAGATTCTTTTCGATTTCGCCGACATCGAGAGCTACAATCCGAGCTGGGCGTATTTCCTGAACCTGGGGGCCGACGACGGATGCTATTACAACAGCTACGCCAATAATTGGGCGCAGGAGTGGTGCTCGGCCCATTCCGATTCGGACCTTTGCACGAGCTGCGGCTCCGAAGACTGCTGCGCTCACTCGCTGCCGCTCAACTGCAACCTGAAGGGGCGCGCTCTCTGGTGGATGCTGGCGCGGCTGGCCGGTTGGAACGGCTCCCTCGCCTTGCCCGGTCCCTCTTCCCTACTGACAGAGTAGCGGCTAAGCGCGGCGCGGGGATAGGCGCGCCGGGGCGGTTTACACCATCATGTACTGCGCGAAGCGCTCTTTTTCGGTTGGGAGCGCTTTCATGACGCCTCCGCCTCCCCCGCCGCCCCGCCACTCGACCCGCACCGGCTCTCCGGCGGGGGCGTCGCTGTAGGCCGCGAGAATTTCAGCCGCCGCCGGGAGGTCCTCGGGCGAAAAAGACGCTCCCATCAGGAGCGCCGTCGGCCCCTTGCAGCCGGACGCCCACAGCAGCACGTCCCCTTCGGCGGCGAGCGCCTCGAGCCCCAGGTTGTCCTCCTTGCGCCTCCCCACGATGCACCAGCTTCCGCTGGGGAGGAGAAAATTCCTCCCCCACTTGAGAAGCTCCACTTCGTGCACCGACGCCCGCGGGATGCGCTGCAACAGCTCCCGCAAGCGGACCGCGTAACTTTCCGTGGTGAGCACGCAGCCGCCGCCCGGCTGCGGATAGTCCGCGACGCCGTAATGCTCCGCGAGCGCGACCTGCGCCTTGCGACCCCGTCCCTGGATGGCCCCGAGCCGCTCCCGGTCGACGAGGCCTTCCATTTCCGGAATGGTGGGGGGAAGGAGCTTGGCCGAAAGCGGGCGCAGCACGCGCCCCTCGTAGCCGGAAAGCTTCTCGACGCTCCGCATCGCGTCGCGCCTCTGGCTCATGGGGCGCTGCCCGACCACCTCGCCGGTGAAAAGAAAGTCCGCCCCTTCCGCCTCCATAATGGCTCCGGCTTCCCGGAGCATCAGGGCGTGGCAGTCGATGCAGGGATTCATCTGGCTTCCGTAGCCGTACCGGGGATTTCTCAGCATGCGGAGGTGCTTTTCGCCGATGTCGACGGCGCGCATGGCGATCCCCGCGCTCTTCCCGGCCGCCAGCCCCGGATTCTCCCCGAAAAAAGGCGTGACGAAGGTCAGGCCGAGAAGCTCCAGCCCCTGGTCCTGCAAGATCTTCACCGCCAGTATGCTGTCGAGCCCCCCGGAGAGGAGACCGATTCCCTTGGCTTTTCGTGTCATGACGCACCGTCCCAGCTGCCGCTCCGAAATCCGGCGAGGTCCAGGCTAACGAACCGGAACCCGAGCTTCAGGAGCCCATCCAACACCGCCTCGCGCGCCTTCGGGGCCATGACGGACCCGAAGGCGTCCTGGTCTACTTCAATGCGCGCGACAAGCCCCTCGTGCACCCGCACCCGCGCCTGCTTGCAGCCAAGGCCCCACAATATATCTTCCGCCCGCTCGATGGCGGCGAGCAACTCCGGCGTCAGTTCCATTCCGTAGGCGACGCGCGCGGCTAGGCAGGACTGCGACGCCCGGCTCCAGGTAGGGATCCCCGCTTCCCGGCTGAGCGCGCGTATGTCCGCCTTGGCGAGCCCCGCTTCGGCGAGCGGGCTGGCTATGCCGAGTTCTTCGATCGCCCGCCTTCCAGGGCGGTTCACCTGCAAATCCTCGGCGTGCGATCCGTCCGCCGCGAGGGTGCATCCGAGTTCCTTGGCTCGCCGCAGGACGAGCCCCATGATCTCTTTCTTGCAGTGGTAGCAGCGGAGCGGACCGTTTTCCCGGATGGCCGGGACCGCCAGCGGGTCCATGGCGATTTCCTCGAGGAGGAGCCCGGAGAGCGTCGCAGCCTCCCGCGCAGCCTCCCGCTCCCGTGCGCTCAGGAGCGCACTGACCGCGAGGATGGGGACCACTTCCTTCCCCAGCGCCTCCCGCGCATGCCAAGCCAGGAATGCGCTGTCCGTCCCGCCGGAATAGGCGACCGCCAGCCGTGGAGTCCCATCGAGAATCTCCTTCAGCCGCTGGAGCTTCTCGCGCGGCGATGCGTCACACCCCGGCCGTCCGTTCTTATTGAAAAGATCCAATTCCTGCTCCCTGTGCGGCGCCCCCCTCCCATCCGTCGCGGGGCCAAAACGCCCCCATGCGATCCGGGGAAGGCAGTCGCTATTTATCGCTCGGAGAGGGGCGCTCCCCATTAGGAGGCGCTCCTCTCCGCGTCTATCATTCAAGCCATATGGCGGAAAGCGTTCGCCCTTCGCATCGATTCTTAGCGCAATGGAGCGCTCCCGAAGGGCCTTTGAGGCGTGTGGGCGTGAAAGCCCCCGTGTTCAAGCAGCATCGTCCTGCCCATGGTCCACGGAGCCTGCCCGCGCTGGGGGAGGCGCCATCCATCGGCCCGCGGGGATAGGATCACGCGCCCGCCCCTTTCGGTGCGGATGCGGCCGTCGGAAGGTAGTGCTGGGGTTCGCCGAGCAGGAACTCCCCCTTGTCGATCCAACTCTTGAGCGTTTCGGCGATTTCCTTCGCGCGCGTATAGCTCGAGAGCGGCGCCACGGGAACGGACTTCCCCTCTATCGTGATCGCCCCCGAACGGAGCTGCCCGTAGGTGACTTCTCCCAGGGGCTCCGGGCGCGTCATGCTGTAGTCCTTGATGGTGGTGACGATTTCGTCGTCGGATACGCCCGTGTAGGCGGCCATTTCCTCGTCGAGGATGGGAATGGGGAGGCCGATGCCAAGGGCCAGCGAGCAGCCGTAGCCAAGAATGCTCACGCCCATCACCCAGCGGGGGGTCATCCCCTTGAGGTCGCCGAGCACCATGAGCGTCCCGGCGGGGGTCTTCGGCGTCCCGTTGGGGAGCCGCGCGGCGTTCGGGTTGTGCTGCGTCCCGTTCCAGACGACGTACCCCTGGCCGCCCCCGAGGAAAATGCGCGTTCCGAGCCCTATCGTCTTGTAATAGGGGTCGTTCAGGAGCGGGCTCAGCTGCCCGGAGGTGGAATAATTGGCGTTGCCCATTCGTGGCTTCAACGTGCCCATGTAGGTGTAAATCGTCTTCTGCGACAGGTTGACCGCGCAGCCGTAGTTCTGGTACGCAACGCGCGGG
This sequence comes from uncultured Syntrophobacteraceae bacterium, assembly GCA_937958025.1. Lineage (GTDB taxonomy): Bacteria > Desulfobacterota > Syntrophobacteria > Syntrophobacterales > Syntrophobacteraceae > CALFXO01. Next base: position 9,470 of record CALFXO010000012.1, on the reverse strand, counting down.
CAGCACATGACCGCGTAAGGAAGGTCGCGCAGCGTGACGGTCATCTCCGCGTGACGGTTCGGGTAGCAGTCCGTTCCGTAGCCTTCGGCGCGCAGGCGGATGGCCTTGCCGCTCACGAGGTCGTGGAGGACGTGCCCTCCGCCGTAATCGAAGTTGCCGGGATAGATCTTGTTGAGCGGGTCGTCGAAGGTCGGCTCCGTCGAACCGATGTAGAGATCGACCGCCGCCACGCCCCCGTAAGCGGGAACGTCATTCAGCCAGGCCTTCGCCGCCTTGATGGGCGGCCTGGTGTGCCCGAAATTAATGAAAGCTCCGGTCGAGCACATGGGCGCGAAGGTGCCCGTCGTCACCACATCCACTTCGCGGGCCGCAACCGCCGGCCCCTTCTTCCTGACAATCCCGACCATTTCCTCCGCCGTGACGACTACAGCCTGTCCCTTGCGGATCTTCTCATTAATCTCCTGAAACGTTTTTTGCGCCAACTCCGCACTCCTCTCCTTCTTTGTAACATATTGCTTATTCCGGACGCCCAGTCCCGGTGATTTTAATCCATTTCCGGGAATTCTCAAGGATGGAGGCGAAATAATTGTCCCCGCGCCGAACCCGCCGGACTTCCATGTTGCTCCCACGAGCCGGGGGAAACGAGAAAATGCAGCCAGGAGCTAGCAGGCTGTCAGCCTGGTTTAGGCAGGTCGGGGGGAACGAATGCGAACTCCAACAAGAATCCAGGCCGCTGTTGGGGTCCGCCACGGCTTCATCCCACCGTAAGCCCCGAGAGATAGCCTTCCAACTCCTTGCGCTGGGCGTCATATGTCCCGTGCAGTTTCTCCATCTCATCCTGCAACTTCTCAAGAGTGGATTCCTGCTCGTTAAGCTTTCCAATCAGACGGGAATAGTATTGCGTGCTCGACTGCACGGTCTTGAGGTTCTCGCGGATTCGCTCCTGCTCCTGGGTGATGTCATCAATCTTTCCGCGCTTTTCCGCTATCTTGCGTTCGGTTTCCGCCATCGAGCGCTTGAGGTCGGCGGCCTTGCCCAATGCCTCGCGAACTCCTTTCGGGATTTCGCCCGCGCGGCTGTAGACGAGAATCTGATCGAGGTCGGCGGGCAGTATGGCAATGGTTTCGCCCTGCACGATTTCCTCCGTCACCGTGAGCTTGCGCGACTCGCCCGCCGGAATCCTTTCCTTGAACCTGTGCAGGGTCTCTGTGGTCTCGAAAGGCTCGGGGGAGTTGACGAGCTTCCATCCCGGCCTGAAAGGATGTTCTATAATAAGCGTCCGTTCTTTATCAGACTTGTTTTCGGCGGCGTATTCCTGCTGGAAGACCCGTTTGCGGCTCAGTTCCAGGACGCCCTTGACGATTTTCCCGCTCAAGATGGCGGCTTCCGAACGGCTCGCCGTGGCATCAACCCCGACTTCCAAATCCACCGAGTAACTGAGGAGCCGCTCTTGACCGGGTGGGACGTCCCCTATGCGAGCATCCCCGGCATACCCTCCTCCGTCGAAAATCGTGATGGGCCCCTGAAGAAGGTGCTTTCCCGTGGCGTTTTTCAAAAAGGCGCCGTGGAGCGGATTTCTAGGAAGGACGCTTCGGTTGTAGATGCTGACGCGCTCGACCGAAACGGGATCGTTGAGGATGGGAATCATGGCGGAGCGCTGCCTTGGGAGTGACACCTTATCGATGGTGTACTGGAAAAGCTCGCCCATCTTTTCGCCGGCCGCCGCCGCCACGACGCTTGCCGTGGGATCGAAGGGTTTTTCCTGTTCCATGGCGTCGGATGGGACCGCGCCCATGCTTCTGTCCATCTTCGACTTCTCAAACGCCATGGCCGCGGGAGCGGGAGCGACCGCCGCCAGACCCGTTGCCATGCCCTTCTTGGCCATTCCGGCTTCATAGGCCTGGGGGTTCACTCCCGCGCCCGGGTCCGGCTTAACCTCCGGCCTGGAAGCGTAGAGCGGCTGATAAAGGTCCTCTATGAACGAAATGGGGCGTCCGCTGACAAGCGAGAGCCGAACGTTGTTCCAATCGTTATCCGTCTGGTTCTCCACGATGGCCCACCCTTGCAGCTTCGCCTGCCCCTTCCCGTCGTTCGGAAGAATCAGGCGATAGCTGGTCTTCCAGATGGGAGCTTCTACAACGTAGCGAAGCCGCACGCGCCGCTCCCCCTGACCCCGGAAGGAGATGACGACCGGCTTCTTGTCCTGGTTTCTTGCCTGCGACAAGGCCGAGAGCGCCTTGTGGAGCTCCTCTTCGAGCTTGGGGTCCTTCATCTCGATTTTCTGGACGTCGTCGAGAGCCACGGAACGGACGGCGGCCCCCGAAAGGACATTGAGAATCCAGGCGTCGACGGCTTCGTTGTCCGTCCCGACGAGCGCCTCGGGGCGTTTTTCCATCCCGAGGACCGATCCTTCAAACTGCTCGCCGGCCAGCGACACCTGCACGTCGGTCCCCCGAATCCGGTTCAGTATTTCAGGGAGCGACGGATTGGACGAAATGTCCACCTGAAAGCTCTGGAGCGTCTTGGCGAGCGGATCTATGGAGGGATAAACGATGGGCCCCACCTGGCCGCCGTCGAGGTCTTCAAGGACGAGGGATTTTAGAATGTCGTTGATCTGTTCGGCCTTGAAGTGGAGTTCGGTGGTTGCGTCGCCCTTCACAACGCCGCTGTGCTCGAAATAGCCGACTCCACTGCTGAAAAGGGCGACCATGCTGACCGGCATTTCAGCCTGGGGCTCACGCGCCGGAGCGGGCGAGGCCGACTGAGCGTTTTGCGCGGGTGGATTGGATGTAGACCGGCCTATGGACGCAAGCCCAAAGCAAAGTATGGCCAGAACCATTACATACAGCAATATCGTCGACCGGCGACGCATGGACCTTCTCCTCCCTGGATGACACTGGAGCGGGGTGGACCATGGCCATATCCCATAGCTCCGTCAGTTGCGGCTCACATAAAAACTCCCGATTGACCGATATATACTCCGGTGGCGCCCTGTGGAGCAATTTTTTTCGAGGGCTTTGGCTGCAAGCAAGGGGCGTTGCCGCCCATCCGGTCGTTTACTCAAGTCATCCCAGCATACAACCAGCATCTTGCAGTTCACGAGTGATGGCTTCTATGTGCTCCGGGCCGCGCGTTTCGAGCTCGAGTTCGACGCGGGTGCAGAAGATGGGGAGGTCCTTGCCCGTGCGGTCGTGGTAGATGTGGAGGACGTTCGCCTGCATCGCGCCCACCCTCGCGAGCAGCTTGGCCAGCGCGCCGGGGGCGTCGTCGATGCGCACGGCGAGGCGCATGATCCTGCCATGCCGGAAAAGCCCCTGGCGGATCACCCTGCCGACGAGCGGCATGTCGATGTTGCCTCCGCTGATGACGAGCACCACCTTGCAGCCCGGCGCGACCTCGATTTTTCCGCCAAGGAGCGCGGCGAGCGGGACGGCCCCGGCTCCTTCGGCGAGCACCTTCTTCCTTTCGAGCAGCATCAGGACTGCGGCTGCTATCTGGTCTTCATCGACCAGCGCAACGGAGTCCACTTTGCTCTGGAGCACCTGGAAGGGCAGGGCGCCCGTCTGCTTCACGGCGATGCCGTCGGCGATGGATTTTTGCGCCGGGACGCGCGTCGGCGCTCCCTTTTCCAGGGAGACGCGGGCCGAGGGGCAGGCGGCAGTCTGCACGCCTGTCACTTTTGTCTGGGGGCGGAGGGCCTTGACAGCGCTGGCTATGCCTCCGATGAGCCCGCCGCCGCCAACGGGGACGAGGATCATGTCCGGGTCGGGGAGGTCTTCCAGGATTTCCAGCCCTATAGTCCCTTGTCCCGCCATGACGTCCGCGTCGTCGTAAGGGTGGATGAGGACCTTCCCGCCGCGCGCGATTTCCTTCGCCTTGTCGATGCTCTCCGTTACGCTCTGTCCGAAGAGGATCACTTCGCCCCCGTACCCTTCCGTCGCCTGTTGCTTGCTTATGGACGCCCATTCCGGCATAACGATGGTCGCCGAAAGCCCGGCTTCCTTCGCCGCGAGCGCCACCCCCTGGGCGTGATTGCCCGCCGACCCCGCGACGACGCCCCCGATGCCCGCTTGCTCGCGGAGCAACTTGTGCACCTTGTACGTCGCGCCCCGTATTTTGAACGAACCCGTCTTCTGGAGGTTTTCGAGCTTGAGGTGGACTTCGGCTCCCGTTGCCGCGCTGAGCATGGGGGAATATACGAGCGGGGTGCGGATCACCTTGCCGCGAATAGCCTCGCGGGCGTCCCTCACATCGTCCAGCGCGACGACCTCGCGCGCCGGTTCGGCGTTCATCTTGTTCATGGCGCTCCCTTCTTTGCCCCATCCCATAGTGCGGAACGGACGGACGTCACGCGACGCGCACCTTCACGGCGTCGGCGGCTTCATGGCCGAGTGCGATTCTGCTCCCATCCTCCCGCAGCACTATCCACTCGCTTCCGCCCGCGGGGCGCGACGCGACGCGGATTCTTTCCCCCGTTTGAAGCGGATGCGAATCGTCATTCCGCGCGAATCCCTCGGGCTGCGGGGCTTCGACGACCGCATCCACGTCGGGGCGCAGCATGCTCAACGGAAAGACGCTTCCGGGGGCGAGGATCGCGGGGTCTTGCGGTATTTCGCTGCCGTGAGGGTCCACGGCCGGGTGAAGGAGCAGGTCGTCGAGGTATTCCACCGCGCCCTCGTCCCGGATGTGCTCGAGATGGTGCGCTTGCGCGTGGACTTCCCCCGCGGGCGTCCCGACGCGCTGTTGCAGGTAGGTCTCCCAGAGGCGATGCGCGCGGAGGACGCGGAGGGCTTCCTTCCGCCCATTCTCCGTGAGGGCGAATCCGTCGCCCTCCGCCTGCCGCACCAGTCCGTCGGCGGCCAGCGTTTTCATTGCCGCGCCGAGGCGACCGGGATCGGCCGTGAAGGCCGCTATGCGCTCGGGCGTCATCGGCGCACCGTCCCCGCGCAGGATAGCGCCCAGAATGTCTTCCATCAACTGCTGGGGGACCATGCGCCGGAGGCGCCGGCGCCTCGCCAGAATGCCGTACTTGGGAGCGGCGACGAGCGCGGCGAGAAACTGAAGGGTGCAGAACAATACGATCGCCCCGCCTCCGGAAGAGTCGAGCAAAATGCAGAGGTAGAGGCCTCCGACCACGCTGGTCACGCCGAAGAGGGCCGAGAGGAGCATCATCCGGTCGAGCCGGTCGGAGAGGAGATAAGCCGTGGCTGCGGGGGTGATGAGAAGTCCGATCACGAGAATCACTCCCACCATCGTAACCGCACTCACCACCACCAGCGATACGCAGGCGGTGAAAACATAGTCGATCAGCAGCACGGGAATCCCGATGGAGGCAGCCATCGCGGGATCGAAGCTCGTGATCTGGAAATAGCGGAAAAAGAGTACGATGACCGAGAGCACGACGACCGCCGTCACCGCCGACGCCCACAGGTCGTCATTCGCGACCGCGAGCACGTCGCCCATGATGAAGTGCATGAGGTCGATGTGGATGTAGCTGCGGAATATCGAAACCAGCACCACACCGGCGGCGAAAACCCCCGTGTACATGATGCCGATGGCGGCATCCTCCTTGACCCTTGAGACGCGCGCGACGAATCCGATGAGCATGACCGTGACGAGGGCGGCGATCAGAGACCCGAGGAGCATCGCCGGAGCGTATGCCTCCACATGGAAGAGCACCTTCATGAAGAGATAGCCGCCCGCCACCCCGGCGATCATGGCGTGGGAGAGGGCGTCTCCGAGGAATGCCATGCGCCGGAGCACCACGAGGCACCCCACCACGCCGCTCACGATTGCGACGAGAGAGCTGCCAATGAGCGCCTTCTGGAAAAAAGTGTGTTGCAGGGGCTCCCATAGAGCCTGGAAAAAGGACGCGTTCATAGGCCAGCCCCCTTCCCGTTGGCTGCATCCGAGAAGATGTGCAGCTTGCCTTCGTAAACCTCGGTCAGCAGCTCTTCCCGGAGGACGGCGTCCGGCGGGCCGTAGGCGAAAAGCCTCTGTTTGATGAGCAACAGGCGGTCGAAATACATCCCGGCGGTCGCGAGGTCGTGGTGCACGACGAGAAGCGTCCGCCCCGCGCGCCGCGTCCGCTCCAATAGCTCCAGAATGGCTTTTTCCGTCGCCGCGTCCACCCCCGCGAAGGGTTCGTCGAGGAGCAGGATTTCCGATCCCTGCGCCAGCGCCCTCGCAATGAAAACGCGCTGCTGCTGTCCGCCCGAGAGCTGTCCGATCTGACGGTCCCGGAAATCCGACATGCGGACCATTTCCAGCGTTTCGCGCACGATGCGCCGGTCTTCGTCCCCCGGGTCCTTGTACCACGGTATGTAGCCGTAGCGGCCCATCATCACGACTTCCTCGACCGTTACGGGAAAATCCCAATCGACGCTGCCCTTTTGCGGAACATAAGCCGCGAGCCCCCGCGCCTGTTCGGCGGGGGCGCCCATGATCCGCACGGTTCCCACGTCGCGCTTGGTGAACCCGAGAATCGCGCGGATGAGGGTGGATTTGCCCGCGCCGTTGGGGCCTATGACGCCCACCAGCAGCCCCTTGTCGATCGTGAAGGAGACGTCGAGAAGAGCGGGCTTGGGGCCGTAGCTCACGGTGAGGTTCTTCACCTCGATGGCCGGGGCGCCCTGAAGTCCGGATTCACGCGAAGGCTTGTCATTCATGGCGCGGCGCTCTTTCCCCGGTTTCCGCTCCGGCCTCCACCGGGCTCACGCGGAATGTTCCCGCGATTCGGTTGCCGCCATCCGTCCAGAGCGTTTCTTCCGTCAGCGGGGCGGAGTCCCGGAGCAGCCGGAGGCGCAACGCGCAACTCCTGCCCGCGAAGTCGAGCGGCATGTTGGCCTCGGCGAAAAATTCCCTCTCCCTATCGCCCCAGTCCGGCCCGAGTCCCGCAAGGACGGGCGCTCCAGGTTCGACGCCGCCGGTTATTGTCAGGATCTTCCTGTCGCCTTCTTGTACTCGCAGCGCGGCGGGGGCTTCCGATCCATCCGTCGCAAGGGCGAAGGGGTCCGGCTCGACTTCGCACGTCGCCGTCGCCTCGATGGAGTATCCGCCAGCAGCCGCATACTCCGGCGAGGACTCTGCGGCCCCTTCTTGAGCGGGCGCGACGGCTCCGCCAGTTGCGCCAGAGAGGGCGACGGTCCGACTCAACGGCGGTTCGATGCTTTTCATGTAGGCGTGGAGGCTCCCCAGGGCGATTACCCACAGGAGCAGCACGGAGACTATGCGCATCATTTTGCATCTCCCCCGGACAGCAGGCCTTCCATGATGGTGACAATGTTCTCGCGCATCATCCCGATGTACGTCTCCCCGGCGCTTCCCGCCTCCCCCATGGAATCGGAATAAAGCGCCCCGCCGACGCGCACTCCCGCCTCCTGGGCGATCTCCCGAATGAGCTTCGGGTTCACGCTGGTTTCGACAAAGACCGCGGCCGCCCCGAACCGCCGGATGGATTCCGTGACCTCCGCGCGCCGCTCGGGCGTCATGCCTGCCCCCACCTCGCTTCCCGTGGACCATCCGACGGGAGCTAGGCTCATGAAGCCGTTCGTGGGATTGAACTTGTATTCATGGCAGAAGTAGTTGAACGCGTCGTGGCTGGTGACGAGCACGCGCCGGTCCGGCGGGATGCGGTTCACCTGCTCGCGGATCCACGCGTCGAGCGTCCGGAGCATCTGAAGGTAGAGCCTCGCCCTCGCCTCGTATTCTCCCCTGCCCGAGGGATCCGCGCGCGAAATAGCCTTCACGACGTTATTGACGTAGATTGCGGCATTTCTCGGAGAAAACCAGGCGTGCGGATCGAGGATCTTCTCGCCTCCAAAGGCCATCTGGAGCGCCGGGACGCCTTCGGCGCAGACGGCGAGCGGCTTTCCCGCGTCGTGGACGATTTTGCCCATCCAGTCGTTGCCTTCGAGGTGCAACCCGTTTTCGAGGCAGAGGTCCGCGCTCCGGACCATTTCTCCGTCGCCCGGCGTCGGCGTGTAGGTGTGCGGGTCGGCCCCCGGCGCAAGGATGCACTTGACCGTCCAGCGCCCCCCGACCACCTGCCGGGCGAAATCCGCGACCTGAGTGGTCGAGCAGACGACGACGGGTTTTTTCGAGGATTCCCGTGGGGCGGCGGGGCCTTGGGCCGAGGCGTCGCTGACGGGAAGGAGAGGCAGGAGGAGAATCGGGAGGATGAGGAGCGGGAGAAAAAGAAACGCCAGAAAACGTCTTGTCATTTACGCGTCTCCTCTATGTCTGGCGGGGGTGGGGGGCGAGACGCCCATGCGTCTATCTTATTCCAGCCAGATTCCAGCCAGAAGAAATTTTTCCAGGGATTGCGCCCACTTGCTCTCCGCCCGGTGGGGGAGCGCAACGGGCGTCGCGGCAGTCGCCCGCCCTGGCTGACTCTTTTCCACACTTCATTCGCCCAGCCGGGCTGCCAGGATGATCCGGGCGCACGCTTCGGCGTCGGAGGCCGCGTCGTGGTGGTTGAGAGGAATGCCGAGGTGAGCGCAGACGTCAGGAAGAGTGGTCGGCCTAAGCTGCCAAACGCTTCGGGCGAGCTTGACCGTGCACACGAAGGGCGTGGCTGGAGGCTTGAGCCCGGATGCTTCGCAGCACGCCCGGAGCACCGAGCGGTCAAAGGACGCGTTGTGCGCCGCGAGGAACGCCGCTCCTTCGAGCATGTCCGTGAGCTCCGGCCAGAGCTGCGCGAAAGCTGGCTCCTTGGCGACGTCCGTCCACCTGATTCCGTGAATGTATGTGAAGACGAATTGTTTTCGGGGAGGCCGGATGAAGCGGCATGCGCGATGGACGATCCGGTCGTTTTCGACCCGCACCAATGCGACGGCGCAGGCGCTGTCCCGCCCGTAATCGGCGGTTTCAAAATCGATGGCTACGAAGTTCCCTGGCGGGCAATCTGCAACGGGCATTGAACTCGACCTCCGTCCGGCCCGACCGGAAGTCGGCCGCCGGCCCTCTAATATTTTCCAATCGATGGATATTCCATATCATATGACCTGAAGGAATGCAATCGAACGGCGGAGGTTGCGTGGGCGTCCAATACTGGCGGGTTGGGACGCGCTCCATCGGCGGAGGGAGGGGATGCGGACGGTCTGCCATGGCAGGCCCGACGGCCCTGCGCGCGTCCCGCGGCGTCCTCGCCACCTGTTCTGATTATCTGATTACAAGATCGCATTGGCGAACCCGAGAACGCCCGCGGGATATCCTGTGGGCGAGACCGTGGAGGAAAGGACAGGCTGGGGTTTCCACACTAGAATGCTGGTATCGCCTGCATTCTTCTGTAGTGTCGAAACCCCAGCCAACCCCCTCCCCGATGGTTTCAATCATAGAGGAGCCATTGGGCGGAAGTGAGGCCGGGCATGAAAGAGGCAAGAGATCCCGTCTGAGTTATCTTTTCAGGTCGCAGGGCAGTTGGACCGGGATTAAGGAGTTCTTATAATCGGAGGTATTACGAGTAACTA
>CALFXO010000011.1 GCA_937958025.1 uncultured Syntrophobacteraceae bacterium | reverse complement strand
AGTAGTCCCAACGGGGTTCGAACCCGTGTCTCCGGCGTGAGAGGCCGATATCCTAGGCCACTAGACGATGGGACCAAGCTTGGCTGGGGGACTAGGATTCGAACCTAGGTAGGCAGATCCAGAGTCTGCAGTCCTGCCGCTAGACGATCCCCCAAACGCGATTCCGGAAAATATAGGGAAACGCGGATGAAGTCAAGCAAAATCTGAAAGGCTACTTGCCTTTCGCGCCAAAAGCGATGATCTGCCGTGAAGGGAATAGTGGCGATCCTTATGCGCTAAGCGAGGTCCCGACGCGTCTGCGCATGCTGCATTCTCAAATTGCATCGCAATTTGACGGCCCATTCGTGTGTGTGCAAAGACTCAACTTGACACACTTGCATCCTTTTCTTAAACTTGCTCCCGAAGATTTGGGGATACGCTAAAATCTTCACTTTAACTGCCCGTAAAGATTATTAAAAGCTGTAACGGAGGCGCCAATTGGCAAGAGTGGAGTGGAATCCGGTCGCAAGAGAGCTTGAATCGATGAAGGAGCGCATGGAGAGTCTCTATTCGGAGAATTTTTCCGAGGGAGATAAGAGAAGCTCCTGCGAGGCCTCGCGGGAAGGCGATTGGAACCCGGCTGTGGATATTTGGGAAACGGAAGACGAATGGGTGATGGTCGCCGATTTGCCCGGTGTGAGGGAGGATGACCTGCACCTCGAAATGGATGGAGGCCTCCTGGTGCTGCGCGCCGGTAGACGTGATGATGCGCCGCTCGATGCGCTTTGTCTGCAAAACGAGAGGGGAATGGGCGATTTTAGACGTTCCTTTGCGATTCCCGAAGGGGCCTGCGCGGAGAGCGTCTCGGCCGAATTTAGAGACGGCGTTTTAAGGGTGGTTGCGTCCAGGACGGATGCGCGGCCATCTGCTCGTCGGGTCGCGCTTTCCTGACGTTGTAGTGGGTCGTTTAGGATAGGACGCCGCGATGCGCCCGGCCTTCAAAGGACGCTGCGACGGAAATGAGGCATGGCGGAAACGAAAAAAAATGCTTATATTATGAAGTGAACTGGCGGCGTCCATGCATTAGGTTGCTGGACGCCGCTCCTGTGATGGCGCAATGCAAGGAGGAATAGCGATATGGGAAATTCGATTCGAACGGCTCTGTTGCTGGGACTCCTGACGGCGCTCATCCTGTGGATGGGGCGCGTTGTCGGGGGGCAGACCGGAATGGTGTGGGCGTTTGGAATAGCCGTCGTGATGAACCTCGGCAGCTACTGGTATTCGGATAAAATCGTGCTCGCCATGTACAGGGCGCAGCCGCTCGGTGAGCAGAACGCCCCGGCGCTCTACAGCATGGTGCGCGAACTGACTTATGCGGGCAATCTTCCGATGCCGCGCATTTATATGATCCCCGATCCCAGCCCGAACGCCTTCGCCACGGGACGCGACCCGGAGCACGCCGTCGTCGCCGTGACGGAGGGCATACTGAGGCTTCTCAGCTCAGACGAACTGCGAGGGGTCCTTGCCCATGAGCTTTCTCACGTGAAGGACCGGGACATCCTTATCGGCAGCATTGCCGCGACGCTTGCCGGGGCCGTGATGCTGCTCGCTGACATGGTCCGGTGGGGGGCGATCTTCGGGGGATTTCGCGGGAGCGATGACGAGGAAGGCGGCGGAGGGTTGCTCGGCATCCTGGTGGTGACCATCGTCGCGCCGATTGCCGCCATGCTCATCCAGATGGCGGTTTCAAGGTCGAGGGAATTCCTGGCGGATGAAGAGGGCGCGCGGCTTTCGCGGAACCCGATGGGGCTTGCCGGCGCGCTCGAAAAGCTTGCCGCCGCTTCGCAGAGGCTCCCGATGAGCGACCCGAAGCCCGCGACGGCGCACATGTTTATTGTGAATCCCCTGACAGGGCGCAATATCGCGAACCTCTTCAGCACCCATCCGCCGATAGAAGAGCGCATCCGCCGCCTGCGGGCCATGGCGGTTTAGCGGACTTATCAGGCGCCGCGCCTATTTCATGACGAGGCGAAAACGGCGGGACCGGCGAGGATGCAACCCCGCCTGTCCCGCCGTTGCGTTTGGCTGACAGCAAGTGGATCGAGCGGAGCTAGTCTCGGGCGATGATGGTGGTCATTCCCATGCCGCCGCCGACGCAAAGCGTGGCGAGGCCCACTTCGAGGTTGCGCCGCGCCATTTCATGGAGGAGCGAAACCACGAGGCGGAGTCCGGTGCATCCGACCGGATGCCCCAAGCCGACGCCGCTTCCGTTCACGTTGGTGATGGAGCGGTCGATGCCGAGGCCGCGCTCGCAGGCGATGTACTGCGCGGCGAACGCCTCGTTCACTTCGATGAGCTGGACGTCCTTTAGAGTCATCCCTGCCTTCTTCAGCGCCTTCTGGGTGGAGGGCACGGGGCCGTAGCCCATAAGGTGCGGCTCAACGCCCGCCGCGGCCTGCGTCACGATGCGCGCCATCGGCTTCAGGCCAAGCTCCCTGGCCTTGCCCCGCGTCATGATGACGGCGGCGGATGCCCCGTCGTTCAGCCCCGAGGAATTCCCCGCCGTGACCGTCCCATCCGGGCGGAACGCCGGCTTCAGCTTAGCGAGGTCTTCCATTTTCAACCCGAAACGCGGATGCTCGTCCTGCTGGAACATCGTCGCCTGCCCCTTCTTGCCGGGGACGGGATAAGGAGTGATCTCCTCGGCGAAGCGCCCTTCCTTGATGGCCGCCTCCGCCTTGTTGTGGCTCTCGAGCGCGACCTGATCCTGGTCCTCGCGCGAGATGCCGTATTTCTGCGCGAGGTTCTCCGCCGTAATCCCCATCAACATGGGCTCGCCCATGAGACGGCTGCCGGAATGGAGCATCTCCCAGAGGCCGTCCGTCACTTCGTGGTTCATCAGGCGCATGCCCCACCGGGCGTTCGCCATGTAATAGGGCGCGGAGCTCATGGACTCGACGCCCCCCACGAGCACGACTTCTGAGTCCTCGCAACGGATCTGCTGCACGCCTGCCGCGAGCGCCTGCATTGAGGAAGAGCACTGGCGCTGCACGGTGAAGGCGGGCACCTCGAAGGGGATTCCCGCGATGAGGGCCGCCGTGCGGGCCGTGTTCGCCTCGTCGAAGCACTGCACGCAGTCTCCGAAGATGACGTCGCCCAGGAGATGCGGATCGAGGTCCCCGGCGCGCTTCAATACTTCCTTGATGACATGGGCGCCGAGGCTCGAGGCCCTCACGCTCTTCAGCGCCCCGCCGAACTTCCCTATCGCGGTGCGCGTTGCGGCGACTATGACGATATCCTTGTCTTTGCTCACGACTTGAAACTCCTCGGGTGTATTTGGGATTTTCCGCTACAGCGTCTTCGATATCACCATGCGCTGGATTTCGTTGGCGCCTTCGTAAATCTGGGTGATCTTGGCGTCGCGCATCATCCGCTCCACGGGGTATTCCTTGATGTAGCCGTAGCCGCCGAGCACCTGCACCGCCTCGGTCGAAACCCACATGGCGACGTCGCCGCAGTAGCATTTGGCCATGGAGCTCATGCGGATAATCTCCGGGCTCAGGCGGCTCATGCCCTTCGGAAGCTCCTGCATCATCGCGCAGGTCTTGTAGAGGAGCTGACGCGCGGCTTCGGTCCGCATCGTCATGTCGGCGAGCTTGAACCCTATGCCCTGGTGGTCGATGAGGGGCTTCCCGAAGGTGATGCGCTCCTTGGCGTATCCGACGGCGTATTCAAGGGCGCCCGCCGCGATGCCAAGCGCCTGTGCGGCCACGCCGGGGCGCGAGTAATCGAGTGTCTTCATCATGATGTGGAAGCCGTCGCCTTCCTGGCCGAGCAGGTTTTCCGCCGGGATGCGGCAGTCTTCAAAAATGAGCTCCACCGTTTCGGACCAGCGGATGCCCATCTTGTTTTCCTTCTTGCCGACGCTAAACCCGGGAGTCCCCTTTTCGACAATGAAGACGCCGGCATTCTTGTGTGTTGGCTTCTCGGGATCGGTCACCGCGTAGACGGTTACGACGTCGGCTACGCCGCCATTGGTGATGAAAGTCTTCGTCCCATTAAGAATGTAGGAGTCGCCGTCCTTCTTGGCGCGGCAACGGAGGCGCGCGACGTCCGACCCGGCGGCGGGCTCCGTCAGGCCGAATGCGGCAAGGTGTTCGCCGGAGGCAAGTTTGGGCAGGTATTTCGCTCGCTGCTCCTCGTTGGCCGCAAGCAGAATCGGCAGGGAGCCGAGCTCCTGGTCGGCGATCAGGAGGCCGCACGCGGCGTCCGCCTTCGACAATTCCTCGATGGCGATTGCAAGCGACAGCAACCCCGCGCTCGATCCCCCGTGCTCTTCTGGAAAATCGATGCCGTAGAGGCCGTTTTCCCGCATGAGCTCCACCATCTCCCAGTCGAACTTCCCGTCTTCGTCCCTCCGCCCGGCGCCAGGGGCCACTTTTTCCTTCGCCAGTCTTCTCACCATGTTCTGCAACAGCACTTGTTCTTCCGTCAGACCGTATTGCATGTTGTTTTCCCTCATTTTTTGGGGTTGCGGCTTTGGAGCGCACCAATACACACAACTGTCGGGGACAGTTCACCATCACCCTGAACTGTGAGCTACACCGGGTGGCCTCCCAATAGAAGGCGGCGACGTCAAGGGGAGAGGGGCGAGTGAAGGGTGGACGCCAAACCGGGTTATTAGACCCCGTGGTCGTCTCCCCGACCCTATTTGCTGCTTGCACCCTCCGCCCAACCATGTTGGACGGAAGGTGGATCGTTTGAGCCTATGTTGATGACGTCACTTCAGACGGCGTCGCGATAACCCGCCGAGGCCGCTACTTATACGTGTAGAAGCCCTTGCCGTTCTTCCTGCCGAAATAGCCGGCGCGGACCATCTTGCGAAGGAGCGGGGCGGGACGGTACTTGTCTTCGCCAAGCTCCGCGTGCAATCCGTCCATCACGTGGAGGAGCGTGTCGAGGCCCACCATGTCCGCGAGCGCGAGCGGCCCGATCGGGTGGTTGGCGCCGAGCACCATGGACCGGTCCACGTCTTCGGCAGAGGCTATGCCTTCCGCAAAGACGAAGATTGCTTCGTTTATCATCGGGCAAAGGATGCGGTTGACGGCGAATCCAGGGGCTTCCTTCACTTCGATGGGGGTCTTCCCGACCTTCTCGGAAAGCTCCTTGAGCGCCGCAAACGTTTCGTCAGAGGTGAGGAAGCCGCGAATCAGTTCCACCAGTTTCATGACCGGAACGGGGTTGAAGAAATGCATCCCGATTACCTTGTCCGGACGCTTGGTCACGGAGGCCATTTCCGTGATGGAAAGCCCCGAAGTGTTGGAGGCGAGAATCGCATCCGTGCCGCAGATTGCGTCGAGCGAGGTGAACACTTCCTTCTTGAGGCTCATGATTTCGATGACGGCCTCGATCACGAGATCGGCGCCCTTGGCGGCTTCTTCGAGCTTCACGAAGCCCTTGACCCTGCCCATGACGTCCGCCGCCCTGGCGGCGTCCATCTTGCCCTTTGAAACCGCGCGATCGAGATTGCCCTTGATGGTCGCAAGGCCCTTCTCTACGAAGCGGTCTTCGATATCCCGCAGGGACACTTCAAGGCCGGCTTCCGCCATGATCTGGGCGATGCCCGCTCCCATGATGCCGGCGCCCAAAACGCACACTTTTTTGATCACCACTGCAACACTCCTTCTCTATTGATGATCCGGCCCCTCCGATGCGTTGGGGCCGTTTCGATTGACGGAGCGCGCCCAACGCGCTCCCTAATCACCATTTCTCGAACATGGTCAGAAGGCCATGCGCCAGTTCGTCGATCGTGTCGTCGTTTTTCCTGAGCAGTCCCTGAATCGCTATGCCCTGCACGGAGCCAACGAACGCAATGGAAGCCGCCCGAGGGTTGGAAATCCTGGGGTTGTTTTCTAGGATTCGCGTGAAGGAATGGACAAAGCCGTCATAGACGTCCTTGAGGCGCGCCTCCATCGGGTGGTTGCTCCCGGCGAATTCGGTGGCGAGCGCCGCAAGGCTGATGGTTGCTTCCGGATTGCGATTGAAATGCTGGCACATGACGACCAGGATCTCCTCCACGACCTCGATGGACCCGGCTTCCGCCCGGTTGGCTATGTCGGAATATTCCCGCATGCCGCGAGAAAGCCACTCGACGACGGCTTCGAGCAGCGCCTCCTTGGAGGGAAAATGATAGAAAACGGCCCCCGAAGTCATCCCAACAGCCGTCGCGAGGTCCGCTATCGTGGTCTGGTGATACCCGTGGCGGGCAAACAACCTTACAGCCGCATTCAATATCTTCTTGCGGGTTTCTTTCGCCTGCGCTTCTTTTTTTGTGTTCTTTGCTCTAATCATCATAAGAATACATATTACATAGTATGTAATATGTAAAGAGGAAAAATGAAATTTGTCGTGTCTCTGATTTCGCGGATGAGAAATTAGAAGGTTTGCAGAACTGTTGACCGGGCGGTGGATGCTCGAAAGAGGCCCGCGGATTGATAATTGAGAAGTGGTGGGTGCCTCTCTGGAAAAAAGGGTCCCACCGCAGGAGGAATAGCTGCTTAGCGAG
>CALFXO010000010.1 GCA_937958025.1 uncultured Syntrophobacteraceae bacterium | reverse complement strand
AAATCAAACGTTTATTCTATATAGCAATTTGGAAAACAAATTTAATTTAGCGTCGGCGAGTGAAAAGGCTTGATATATCCGAAAGTCTTTCTTATAGTAAACATACGTTTAATTGAGATACTTTCGGAGAAAGGGCGAGGACAAAAACGGATGGGCGATAAGTGTTGTAAACATACAACCAAAGACAAAATATTGGATGCGACGGAGAAGCTCTTCGCGGAAAAAGGGCTGGATGGGGCTTCCATGCGCGACATCACCGAAGCGGCGGGGGTGAACCTCGCCTCCGTGAACTACCACTTTGGCTCCAAGGACGGGCTGATGGCCGCTGTCTTCCAGAGACGGCTAGCGCCGCTGATGAAGGCCCGCCTGGAGTTGCTGGAAGCGGCCGAGGCCGCTGCGGGGGACTCCCCTCCGTCCATTGAGGCGGTGATGGAGGCATTTATCCGGCCCGCCGTCGAGGACGCATCCACCAGAGGTTATAAAAACGAATCTTTCCTGCGCCTGATGGGGCGTTGCCTGAGCGAGCCTATAGCCTACATCGACAAGCACGTCCACCCCCATTTTGAACCCTTCATAGAACGGTTCCAGGCGGCTATCGCCCGCGCTGAACCCGACCTCACCCATGATGATGTTTTTTGGAAGACGTGCTTCGTTTTTGGCGTTCTGCACCATGGGCTTCATATGCTGAGCCGATTGAACTGCATAACGTTTGGACCGGATGAGCCCCCTGGAGTGGAAGAGTTCGTCCAGCAATTGATTTCTTTTACGTCGGCGGGGATAAAAAGCCGATAGCCATATGGGTTTTGCAAGGAATGGGCTGCATTGGGAATCTCCCCGGCAGCGGAGGTGAATGGCCTGGAGTGCGACCGTTGGAGGCGTCTGTGCGACGGGGCATGGGCTGCCTGCGGGGCCGCAAGGGTAGAATCAAACGGGAAAACAATCTCGTCGATATTTTCCATCGACAATTTCCAATTAATGGAGTTGCAAGCATGCAGACAAATAGATACGGCAAGAGGTTTGCCGTCCTCTGGGTTTTGTTGGGCTTTTGCCTGGCGCTTGGCGGGTGCGACAAGCAAAGCGCCGCGTCGGCGTCCGCGCAGCCGGCGAGCGCTCCGCCCGCCGAGGTGGGAGTGGTGACGCTGAGCCCTCAGAGCGTCGCGATAACCTCGGAGCTTGCGGGCCGCACGTCGGCCCATCTTGTGGCGGAAGTGCGTCCGCAGGTGGGGGGCATCATCCAGAAGAGGCTCTTCACGGAAGGCGGCGACGTGAAGGCGGGCGAGGTGCTCTACCAGATCGACCCGGCTTCCTACAAGGCCGCGTATGACGCGGCGCTGGCCGCGCTTCACAAAGCCAAGGCGGTCCTGGCGACGGCGCAGTCGAAGGCCAAGCGCTACAAGGAATTGGTGGGCCTGAAAGCGGTCAGCCAGCAGGATTACGAAGACGCGGTGGGCGCCGTGCAGCAGGCGGAAGCGGATGTCGAAGCCCGCGAGGCCGACCTTGACACCGCCCGCATCAATCTCGATTACACCAAGGTGGCTTCGCCCATTTCGGGGCGGGTCGGCAAGTCCTCGGTGACGACCGGCGCCCTCGTGACGGCGAGCCAGAGCGACGCGCTCTGCAAAGTCCAGCAGCTCGACCCGATTTACGTGGACGTCACGCAGTCAACCGTCGAGCTTCTGCGCCTCAAGCAAAACCTCGATAGCGGCCAACTCAAGAGCAACGGGGTCAAGGAGGCGAAAGTCAAGCTCATCATCGAGGACGGGGTGGAGTATCCCATGGAGGGGACGCTAAAATTCTCCGACGTGACAGTGGACCAGAGCACCGGTTCGGTCACGGTGCGGGCGCTCTTTCCGAACCCCGACCACCTGCTGCTTCCCGGCATGTACGTGCGGGCCATCGTGCAGCAGGGCGTGAACGACAAGGCGATACTGGCGCCCCAGCAGGGCGTCGCGCGCGACTCGCGAGGGAATGCGACGGCGCTCGTCGTCGGGCAAAATGACGTGGTGGAGCAGCGGATGCTCAAGGTTTCGAAGGCCATGGGCGACAAGTGGCTGGTGACCGAAGGGTTGAACCCTGGTGACCGGCTGATCGTGGAAGGACTCCAGAAGGTGCATCCCGGCTCCAGTGTGAAGACTGTCCCGCTCGACGCTGCGCCGACGGCGGCGTCGGGGCCGGTGGGCGCACTCGCATCGACTGAAGCCCCCATCAAGAAGTAAGACGAAACGGCGCAAGGAGAAGTTTTGTGGCCCAGTTTTTCATAAATCGCCCCATCTTCGCATGGGTTATCGCCATAATCATCATGCTCGCGGGGCTTCTGGCGATCCGGACGCTGCCGATTTCGCAGTACCCGTCCATCGCCCCGCCCGCGGTCGCCATAGACGCAACATACCCCGGCGCTTCGGCCAAGACGGTCGAGGACACTGTCGTCCAGGTCATCGAGAAGCAGATGAAGGGCATCGACCATCTGCTCTATATGTCCTCGACGAGCGATTCCACGGGGTCTTCGACCATAACGCTCACCTTTGAAGCGGGCACGGACCCGAACATCGCGCAAGTCCAGGTGCAGAACAAGCTCCAGCTCGCCACGCCGTTGCTTCCGCAGGCTGTGCAGCAGCAGGGCGTGCGGGTCACCAAGTCCACCAAGAACTTCCTCATGGTGCTCGGCCTCGTTTCCGAGGACGGCTCCATGAAGCAGGACGACCTCTCGGACTACGTGGCCTCCAATATCCAGGACGTCATCGCCCGCGTGGACGGGGTGGGCGACGTGACGCTGTTTGGCTCCCAGTATGCGATGCGCATCTGGCTTGATCCGAACAGGCTCTATAATTACAGCCTGACGCCCGCCGATGTGCAGTCGGCGATCGAGGCGCAAAACGTCCAGGTTGCGGCCGGACAACTCGGCGCCTGGCCTTCCGTCCAGGGACAGCAGCTCAACGCGACCGTCACCGCCCGGACGATGCTGAGGAGTCCCGAAGAGTTCGGCGCAATACTCCTCCGAACCAACAGCGACGGGTCGGTGGTTTACCTCCGGGATGTGGCGCGTATCGAAGTGGGCGCCGAGAGTTATGATACGGCGTCTTATTATAATGGAAAGCCCGCCACGGCGCTCGCCATAAAGCTTGCCACCGGGGCGAACGCACTCAAGACCGCCGATGCGGTCAAGGCCAAGATGGCGGAGCTCTCCAAGTTCTTTCCCTCGGGCGTGAAGGTGATATCGCCCTACGACACCACGCCGTTCGTCAGGATATCCATCGAGGAGGTGGTGAAGACCCTGATCGAGGCGATAGTGCTCGTTTTCCTCGTTATGTATCTATTTTTGCAGAACTTCCGGGCGACGCTGATCCCGACCATCGCCGTGCCGGTCGTCCTGCTCGGGACCTTCGGCGTCCTCGCGGCGTTTGGCTACTCGATCAACACGCTGACAATGTTTGGCGTGGTGCTCGCTATTGGCCTCCTGGTCGATGACGCCATCGTCGTCGTGGAAAACGTCGAGCGCGTGATGAGCGAGGAGGGGCTTCCCCCAAAGGAAGCCACCAGCAAGTCGATGGGGCAGATCACCGGCGCGCTCGTCGGCATCGCGCTGGTGCTTTCCGCGGTGTTTGTGCCCATGGCATTTTTTGGAGGTTCGACCGGCGTCATTTACCGGCAGTTTTCGATCACGATCGTGTCCGCCATGGCCCTTTCCGTGCTGGTCGCCATCGTGCTCACCCCAGCGCTTTGCGCGACCATGCTGAAGCCGGTCGAGAAGGGCCATCACATGGCCAAGCGCGGTTTCTTCGGCTGGTTCAACCGGATGTTCGACAGCGGCGCCCACGCATACAGGAGCATAGTGAGCAGGATTCTTCGCCGCAAGCTGGGCTACATGGCGATTTATGTGGTCATCGTGGCCGCGATGGCGGCGTTTTTCATACGCATGCCGACTTCGTTCCTGCCGGATGAGGACCAGGGCGTTCTCTTCGTCCAGGTGCAGCTTCCAGCAGGGGCAACGCGGGAGCGGACCCTCAAGGTCATACGGGAGGTGGAGCGTCACTTCCTGGTGGATCAGAAGGACGCCGTCAAGTCGGTGCTCGCGGTCGCCGGGTTCAGCTTTGCCGGTCGCGGGCAAAATTCCGCCATCGCGTTTGTGGACCTCAAGGACTGGAAGCTCAGAAACCGCCCCGACCTGCGCGTGAAGGCCGTAGCCGGAAAAGCCATGGCGGCGTTCTCCAAGATCAGGGACGCCATGGTCTTCGCCTTTCCGCCTCCCGCCGTCATGGAACTTGGCAACGCCACGGGCTTCGACCTGGAGCTGCAAGACCGCGCCGGATTAGGGCACGACAAGCTCATGGCGGCCCGCAACCAATTCCTCGGCATGGCGGGGAAAAACCCCGTGCTGACGGCGGTTCGCCCGAACGGGCAGGAAGACACGCCGGAGTTCAAGCTCGACATCGATTACGAGAAGGCGGGGGCCCTCGGCCTCTCGCTCGGAGACGTCAACGACCTGGTGTCGATAGCCTGGGGCGGGTCCTACGTGAACGACTTTATCTACAACAACCGGGTCAAGAAGGTATACCTGCAGGGGGATGCGCCCTACAGGATGCTGCCGGAGGACATCGGCAAGTGGTACATCCGGAGCGACTCCGGAAGCATGACGCCTCTTTCGAGCTTTTCGCAGGCGCACTGGAGCTTCGCGTCTCCCCGGCTTGAGCGCTACAACGGCATGCCGTCTCTGGAGATCCTGGGGCAGGCCGCTCCGGGGAAAAGCTCGGGCGAGGCGATGCAGGCGGTGGAGGACATCGCGAAACAGCTCCCGGAGGGCATTGGCTACGAGTGGACGGGAACTTCTTTCGAGGAAGTTCGATCGGGATCGCAGGCCCCAGCGCTTTACGCCATCTCGCTCCTGGTGGTTTTCCTGTGCCTCGCGGCGCTCTATGAGAGCTGGGCGATCCCCTTCTCGGTCATGCTGGTCGTGCCTCTTGGAGTCATCGGCGCGCTTGGAGCCGCCAGCATGCGGGGACTCTCGAACGACGTTTACTTCCAGGTGGGCCTCCTCACCACAATCGGCCTCTCCGCAAAGAATGCGATCCTTATCGTTGAGTTCGCGAAGGACCTGCACGAGGAAGGGATGGGGCTCGTCGAAGCCACCCTCACCGCGGTTCGCATGCGCTTGCGGCCGATCCTCATGACGTCGCTAGCCTTCATCCTGGGCGTTCTGCCGCTTGCGCTGAGCACGGGGGCGGGTTCGGGAAGTCAGAACGCCATCGGAACTGGCGTTATGGGCGGTATGATCTCTGCGACCGCGCTTGCGATATTCTTTGTGCCGGTGTTCTTCGTCCTGATCCAGGGGCTTTCGGAGAGGCGCCGGAGCCACGCCCATGTCGCGGAGAAGGGGGAAATTCCCGCGTCGTAACGGTGTATTTGGCAATATGGTTGGATAGGCAGGGCGCGCAATCCATCAAATAGACGGGGCGCGCCCTGTCTGTTTCGGAATGGGCGGCAAGCCCTGGGGGTTGCGCGCCTATCCTGTTGCGCTGCCCCCGCCAAGGCTCTTATGGCAACACATTGAAACTATTAGTTACAGTATAATTTCGCCCCAAATTCCGTAATTTCTCATAATTTTTCTGAAATCGGCAATTCAGGCGTCCCTGCCCTACTGGTTTAGGGAAAAGGCTCATGGGGAGCGCAAAATCGGGCGTCCGGAAAGTGCAACGAAAATATTGAAATGGTCCATGCAGCGGGTTATCATAATAAAAGTAAATAAGCGACGCCAAAAGCGGAGTTGTAGAAATGGCGGTTCGCCCTGGATTTTGAACTTGGGAGGGCTTGGAATATGGATATAGTCGATCCTGGTTGTTTTTTTGAAAATCGCGAAGGCCAGTTGTTCCACGTGGGGTTTCTCAAGGCCAAGGATGTGTGGTTCCCGTTGTGCCTCGTGAGCGACCCGGAAACGAAGACAAGCCTCGACACGCTTTTTCTGTCGCCGTCGTTGCAGGCCATGACGGAGGTGGTCGAAGCGTACAAGAAGGAAGTGCCGTCCGTGGAGCAGACATTCGTTCATTACCTGATGATTCCGGAAATCCAGAATCTCCTGCAACAATACTCACTGGAGCATCTGGCGCTCGTAGGAGTGGAGGAAGACGGCTGCGGATGTGGTTGCGGCTGCGGTTGCAGTTGAAGCGGGCCGGTCTGGCGCGCCGCCCCCAGCATGCTGCGCGGTGGATGTTTCGCGGTTTGTGTCGAATGACGGTCGTGAAGTGCTCGGCGCATGGAGGTCGCCTATTATGGCGCGAATAATCTTTTGCCATCCAAGCCGTACGAAGTACGCCTACCATATATTTACCGACCTTGATTTTTGGGATGCGCGCAAGATTCTGATGGATCTGGCGCTGGTGAAAAGGAATTTCGGAGCCGAGCCGTCGGGAGATGAATTCCCCACGCAGGTGGTCGGAACGGACATTGATCGGACTGTCGCGGCCACTATCAAAAAGCGGCTGGACAAGGCCATCGTGTCGCCCCCACGGCACGTGATCGTGCGCTCCCTGGTGTTCGACGAGGTATTTGAATTCGATCCGGGGAAGTATTACCCTGAAAAGTGGAGCAGGGACCGGATGATGCAATTCACCATGCGACGCCTCCCGGTGGAACAGAGCGTCGTGAGCAACGCGCACCAGGAGCCGATGCTCTCCTGGGTGGGAGACCGGATTCGGATTGAACGGGTCCAGCGGAGCCAGCGGGTGGATGACGTCGTGCGAACTGTCAGGGAATCCAGGCGTGCGTTTGAGGTTCCGAGCTGCTTTTGAAGCATTGAGCGCCTGTCCGGAAATCGGTCAGGCGCTTTTTTTTGGATTCCTCGGATTTCAAGTCCACCGGGCGCCGTCGCCTTCGGGAGGTGCAAAACGCGGCTAAGCTCTTGCGCCGCTTCGCCTTGTTGCGGCAAGGCGAAAAACAGTTGACATTTCTATGTGTTTTCTATATCTAATAAATGCCTTTTTTTAGGTGTTGCAGTTTGGGCTGCTATTGTTGGGAAAGGGCGCGCTAATAGTGATTCTGGTATTTTCCTCAGTATCTGTCTCCAACCCAAATCTGCTCCGCGCTTTTGGAAGCATTTCGATTCTGGATCTAAGAAGAAGTATTGAGAATGTGGAAAGGCGCTCAAAAAAATGATGGTCTCTCCAATGGAAGCGGGATGTGAGCATCCGGGGCCTTCTTTGGGCGGTTTTTTTAATATAGTGGTGCACGGCTTGGCATCGAGCCTGTTGTTCTTTGCGGCGATGCAGATTCGCGAACGCTGGATTCGCAGCGAGTTGGCTGGTGGGATCAAATGAAAAAAAGTACAAATCTTAGAAGGAGGGTTTAATCTTGGCTTTCCAACCGACGAAACAGGTCTATTCTGGCAGCATTAGAGAGATTTCGCTGGGCGACGGCGACAAGGCGGTTAAGGTTGGCGGACGGACGGCGTTTGCTTTCCACAGCTTTGAAGGCTCCATGCCCAATCCTCCCAGGATCGCCATGGAAGTTTGGGACAAGAACCCGAGTGAAGACTGGTGTGAAGCGGTGAAGGAGCCCTTCAAGGACGTACTGGGCGACGTTGGCGCCTGGGCCAAGAAGTGCGTGGAATTCGGCGCCGAGATCATCGTGGTCCAGACCAAGAGCGCGGACCCGAACGGCGATAACGCCTCCGCCGATTCCATCGCGGCGACGGTGAAGAAGGTCCTGGACGCCGTGGACGTTCCGGTTGTCGTGTGGGGCGTCGCCAACCATGAAAAGGACACGGAAGTCATGAGAGCGGTCGCGGAAGCGGCTGGCGGAAGGCGCATCGCCATCTCTCCCGTGGAAGAAGGCGACTACAAGCAGATCGGCGCGGCGTGCCTCGGTTACGGCCATGTGGTCGTCTCCTCCTCCCCGATCGACGTCAACCTTGCCAAGCAGCTCAACATCCTGCTCGGCAACCTTGGCGTGGCCAACGCCAACCTCCTGATCGACCCCACGACCGGCGGTTTGGGTTACGGTCTGGAATATTCTTACTCTGTCATCGAGCGCATCGGACAGGCCGCCCTGACTCAGGAAGACGAAAAGCTTCAGCAGCCGATCATCTGCAACGTCGGCAACGAAGTCTGGAAGTCGAAGGAAGCGAACCTGACGGCGGAAGCGGCTCCCGACCTGGGCGACCCGGCGAAGCGCGGCATTCTGATGGAATCCATCACGGCGGTTGACCTGATGCTGGCAGGCGCTGATATCGTGATTTTGAGACATCCCGAGACGGTGAAGCTGGTGAAGGGCTACATCGCCAAAATGATGTAACTCATGGTTTGCCGGGAAATGGCCGGCGGACGAGCCCTCGAAACACCCCTGCGGCGACTGGGGCGTCGTGCGCCTGTTCGTCCGGCCTTTCGATGACCGGAGTGCATGTTTTCGCTAATGTCGATCAAAACGGGTCGGTTTTGATGCGCATCACAATAACCCCAAGAAGGGGAAAAGAGGTGGATCATGGCAGAAGAAAAGGCTAAAAAGCAGTACAATTTTCGTGATTTCAGCATCTGCGATGCAACGGTTCAAATGCTGCAGAAGGCCGCCGAAGACGGAATGGAAACGGCCTTCCAGCGCGCTGCGGAGATGAAGGCTTGCCCCATCGGCGCCGATTCGGCTTGCTGTAAGCATTGCTTCATGGGTCCCTGCCGCCTGAACGCCAAAGACCCCTACTCCAAGGTTGGCGTCTGCGGCGCGACCATCGACACCATTGGCGCCCGCAACTTCGCCCGCAACGTGGCGAGCGGCGCCTCGGCCCACACGGACCACGGCATGTCGATGCTCGACGTCTTCCGTGAAGTCGTGCGCGGAAACATCACCGATTACAAGATCAAGGACGAAGTGAAGCTCCGCAACGTGGCAGCGAGCATCGGGATCGCGGTCGAGGATCGCGAGACGATGGAAATCGCAACCGATCTCTATGAAGAGCTCGAGCGCACCTACACCCAGGTGGAAGGCGAAATTCCCTTCGCCAAGAGAGTGCCCGCCAAGACGCTCGAGACCTGGAGAAAGCTCGGGATCGTCCCCCGCGGCGCCATGCGCGAAATCATGGAAATCATGCACCGCACCCATATGGGCGTGGATCAGCATTATGAAAATATCGTGAAGCAGTGCTCCCGCACGGCCCTCTCCGATGGCTGGGGCGGTTCGATGGTGGCCACCGAAATCTCCGACATCCTGTTCGGCACCCCGAAGCCGAGGGTTGCGGGCGTAAACATGGGCTTCCTGAAGGAAGACCAGGTCAATATCATCGTTCATGGCCATGAGCCGAACCTGTTCGAGTCCATGATCGCCGCCGTGAACGATCCCGCCAACATCGAAAAGGCGAAGGCCGCCGGCGCCCAGGGAATCACCCTTCTTGGCATGTGCTGCTCCGGCGCTGAAGTCCTTGGCCGCCACGGCATTCCCCACGCGGGCAACTTCCTGAGCACGGAAGCCGTCATCGCCACCGGCGCGGTCGACGCCATGGCCGTTGATGTTCAGTGCATCATGCAGGCTCTGGTCAAGATGAGCGAGTGCTACGGGACGAAGTTCTTCTCCACGAACCCGAGAGCCAAGATGGACGGCGCGCAGCACATCGAGTTCCATGAGCATACGCCCCGCGAGTGCACGGACCAGGTCGTAGCGATGGCCATCGAACGCTTCAAGAACCGTCCCGCCCGCATCGTCATTCCGGATCGCAAGGACATGGGCGTGCACGGCTTCTCGCACGAGTATGTCAATTACATGCTGGGCGGCGCCTTCCGCGGCTCCTACAAGCCCCTTAACGACAACATCATCAATGGCCGCATCCGCGGCGTGGCCGGCGTCGTGGGCTGCACCAACCCCCGCGTCAAGCACGACTACGTCCATGTGGAATTGGTCAAAGAACTGATCCGCAACAACGTGCTCGTCGTCCAGACGGGTTGCTCGCAGATCACCTTGGCCAAAGCCGGCTTGATGAAGCCCGACGCGGCCGTTCTGGCCGGCGACGGACTGCGTGAAGTTTGCGAAACCGTCGGCATGCCGCCGGTCCTGAGCCTCGGCTCCTGCGTCGACAACAGCCGCATCCTGATCGCCTGCGCCGAAATGGTGAAGATGGGCGGTTTGGGCGAGAGCATCGCCGACCTGCCGGTCGCTGGCGCGGCTCCTGAGTACATGAGCGAGAAAGCAATCTCCATCGGCCAGTACTTCGTGGCTTCGGGCGTGTTCACCGTTTTCGGCGTAACCTTCCCGACCGTCGAAGGCACCAAGTTCCACGATCTGCTTTTCAAGGGCCTTGAAGAAATGGGGCTTGGCAAATGGGGCTTCGCGGTCGATCCCATTGAGATGGCTCACCTGATGATCCACCACATCGACGAGAAGCGTCTGGCTCTCGGCATCATGGGCAAGAAGGAGCGCAAGCTCTTCAGCATGGAAGATCGCCGTCAGGCGGACGCCATGTAACGACAGAGCATGGGCGCCGCCCGACCCGTGCGGCGCCCCGCTGCTGGAGCGGAGATAAACTGCTTTATCCTTATGACTGCAAGAAAATATCCTTAAGAAAAGGAGTTTCAATATGTCCAGGTTAGTCGCTTTTGCTGCGATTCAGGGAGCGTACAACATTGTATCCAAGGCCGAAGGCAAGCTGCAGCAGGCTATCGACAAGTATGGCCCGAATCAGCCCATCGGTTTTCCGAATACGGCGTACTATCTGCCTGTCATCTACTCGATCCTTGGCCTCAAGGTCGAGAAACTGTCCGATGCCGAGCCTGTTCTGGCCCGCTGCAAGCAGTTGCTTCCCGAGCACGTGAAAGGCACGATCCATCTTCCTTACCTCGGCGGCATGCTCGATGCGGGCATGGCGGCGATCCTGGCGGAAGAAGTCGTGGAAGCCATCCGCTACGTGGAAGACCCCGATTTCTATCTGCCCGGTGAAGACGTGGACCTCGAGAATGGCAAAATCTGGTTGGGCGCGGCGGATGACGTCATCATGAGAAAAAGAGGCGTCGAATTCGTGGACGGCAGCGCCCCCGGTTTCGCGGCCATCGTCGGCGCGGCTCCGAGCCCCGAGATCGCCAAGATGATCGTCGAAGACTACCAGAAGAAGAACCTTTACATCTTCCTCGCGGCCAATCAGAATGGCACGACCGTAGCCCAGCAGTTGATCGAGGCGGGCGTCCAGATCGGTTGGGGAACCCGCATCGTTCCTTTCAGCCCCGATATCGCCGGCGCAGTGTTCGCTCTCGGCTTCGCAAACCGTGCGGCTATGGCCTTTGGCGGCGTCAAGCCCGGCGACTATGAGAAGATCCTGCTCTACAATAAGGACCGCGTCTTCGCTTTCGTAAACGCCCTCGGTGAAGTAAACGCCGAATGGGCCGCCAACGCGGCGGGCGCCGTCAACTGGGGTTTCCCGACCTTGGCGGATACGGATATTCCGGAAGTTCTCCCCACCGGCATCTGCACCTACGAGCACGTCGTTGCCAACGTCACGCACGACAACATGGTTTCCAAGTCGATCGAAGTGCGCGGCTTGAAGGTCAACATTACGGAAATTCCGATTCCGCTGGCCTACGGTCCGGCGTTCGAGGGTGAGCGCGTTCGCAAGGATGACATCTATCTCGAATGCGGCGGCGGCAAGACTATCTGCTGCGAGCGCGTCAGCATCGCCGACATGAACGACGTCGTGGATGGCAAGGTCGAGCTTTTCGGCCCCGACATCAAGGACATCAAGCCCGGAAGCCGTCTGCCTCTGGCGGTGGTCGTAGAGGTCGCCGGACGTAAGATGCAGGAAGACTACGAGCCGATCCTCGAGCGTCAGATCCACCACTTGGTCAACTACGCTCAGGGCATCATGCACATCGGGCAGCGCGACATCGCCTGGTACCGCATCGGGAAGCAGGCCGTGGAGAAGGGCTTCACGCTGACCGACATCGGCAAGATCCTCCATGCAAAGTACCATCAGGATTTCGGCGCCATTTTCGACAAGTGCCAGATCAAGCTCTATACGGACGAGGCGAAGGCGAAAGAGATGCTGCCGATCGCTCAGGCCGCATACAAGGTGCGCGACGCCCGCGTCGAGAACATGACCGACGAAACCTGCGAGACCTACTACTCCTGCACGCTGTGCCAGTCCTTCGCTCCGACCCACGTCTGCATCGTGAGCCCTGAGCGGACGGGCCTCTGCGGCGCTTACAACTGGCTCGACTGCAAGGCTTCCAACGAGATCAACCCGACCGGCCCCAACCAGCCCATCCAGAAAGGCGAAGTTGTGGACCCGAAGCTTGGCTCCTGGAAGGGCTGCAACGATTTCGTGTACAAGGCTTCCCGTCAGGCTGTCGAGAAGGTCAATTTCTACAGCCTGGTGTACGATCCCATGACGACCTGCGGTTGCTGCGAGTGCATCGCCGCGGTTCTGCCGACCTGCAACGGCGTCATGACCGTCAACCGTGACTACACGGGCATGACCCCCGCTGGCATGAAGTTCACGACCCTCGCCGGCACCTGCGGCGGCGGCAACGTGACCCCCGGTTTCGTGGGTCACAGCAAGTACAATATCACCCAGCGCAAGTACGTCGCCGGCGACGGCGGTCTTATGAGGCTGGTGTGGATGCCGAAGATCCTCAAGGAAGAAATCCGCGAGCGTCTGCTCAAGAGAGGCGAGGAAATCGGCATTCCGAATTTCATCGACATGATCGCCACGGAAGAAGACGGAGTCACCGAGGATGAAGTGTACGCGTTCATGGAGAAAGTCGGCCATCCGGCTCTGACCATGGATTCGATCCTCGGCTAATCTTAGCTGCGCCATGAGGGGATGGCGGGAGTCATCCCCTCGTGTTGTTAGATTATACAGTAGAGTCGAATGCGAATTGCGATGAGGAGAGAAGCACATGGGCATGACCGGTATTCAAATTTTTAAGTTGCTCCCCAAAACCAACTGCGGCGACTGTGGAGTACCCACCTGCTTGGCCTTCGCCATGAATCTGGCTGCTGGCAAGGCTGAGTTGAGCGCCTGTCCGCACGTCTCGGAAGAGGCCAAGAACAAGCTGGCAGCCGAGTCCGCTCCCCCCATTCGTCCTCTCACGATGGGCGTTGGCGAGAACGCGGTGAAGGTCGGCGGTGAAACAGTTCTGTTCCGCCATGAGAAAACTTTCGTAAATCCTCCCGGATTTGCGGCCGTTGTCAGCACCAGTGAAGACGACGCCTCGGTCGACGGGAAGATCGCGCGTTTCAAGGCTTGCCGTTGGGACCGCGTTGGCCTCACGCTGAAGCCCGAGATGTTCGCTGTCAAGGACGCCGGGGACGCCGCGAAGTTCACCGCCCTCGCAAAGAAAGTCGCTGAAGCTGGCGCGACCGTCATCCTGATGTCGGACAACGTGGACGCTCTCAAGGACGCCGCTGGCGCTCTTAAGGACAGCAAGCCGCTGATCTACGCCGCCACCGCCGCCAATGCGGACGCCGTCGGCGCTATCGCGAAGGAAGTGGATTGCCCGGTTGTTGCCAAGGGCGATGGAACGCTCGAAAGCGTGATCGCGCTCACCGAGAAGCTGACCGGCATGGGTCTGAAGGATATCGTGATCGACACCGGCAGCCGCGACCTGAAGAAGGTTTTCCAAGAGCAGATCGTGATCCGCCGCGCGGCCCTCAAGGACCGTTTCCGTCCGCTTGGCTTCCCCACCATCGTTATGGCGAATGAGATCGGCGCCGACCTGATGGAAGAGACCCTGGTGGCGGCGACGGCCGTTTCCAAGTACGGCGGAGTCATCGTGATGAGCGACGTTCAGCCGCACAGCATTTTCCCTCTGCTTCTCGACAGGCTGAACATCTACACCGACCCGCAGCGCCCGATGACGGCGGAGCAGGGCATCTACCCGATCGGCAACCCGGATGCCAACTCTCCGGTGCTCGTGACCTGCAACTTCTCGCTGACCTTCTTCATCGTCTCCGGCGAGATCGAAGCGAGCCGCGTTCCGACCTGGCTGCTGGTTCAGGACACGGAAGGCCTCTCGGTTATGACCGCCTGGGCGGCTGGCAAGTTCAGCGGCGAGAGCGTGGGCACGTTCTTCAACAAGTGCGGGATCAAGGACAAGGTCTCCCACAAGAAGCTGGTCATCCCCGGCTACGCGGCGGGCATCAGCGGCGAGCTCGAAGAAGAAATCTCCGGCTACAAAGTCGTCGTCGGACCGAGGGAAGCCAGCCAGATTGCGAAGTTCCTCAAGTTGTGGACTCCCGAATAAGTCCATGCCGCACGGAGCCAGCCGGGGCCCTTCCGGCGCACGGGTTGGCTCTGCTGTTTTTCCCTGCGACTATAGTTTAAATGGATATAGCCCTCGCTGGCTATATCCATCGCATATACCAGACACCCCTAGAGGAGGGTTTAATGAAGCTCATTGGCGAAAACCTGAATATTATGAGCACGAAGTACGGGAAGGCGCTCAAAGGCAGAGATCCCAAGCCGCTCCAGGAGCTGGCGATTCAGCAGGCCGAGGCCGGAATGGACTGGATCGACCTCAATATCGGCCCCGCGGGGAAGATCGGCGAAGAGCTTATGACGTGGCTCGTGCCGGTCGTGCACGAAGTCGTTGACCTCCCGCTCGCCCTCGACACCAGCAACATCAAGGCTATCGAAGCCGGCCTGAAGGCCCATAAGAAGGGCCGTCCGCTCATCAACTCCATCATGGTCCGCCCCGAGCGCATGGAAAAGCTCCTTCCGCTGGCCAAGGAATACGACGCGGATTTCGTCGGCCTCCTGTGGGGTCCCGAGGGAATGCCCCGCGATGAAAACGAGCGCGGCGCCCTTTGCGCGGAACTCGTGTTCAAGGCGACAGGAGAATTCGGGATCGATCCCGAGCGCATCCTGATCGACCCGATTCAGACGCCCGTCAATGTGCAGCAGATCCAGATCATGAGCGTGCTCGAGTTCATGAAGATGTCCCAGGACATCGCCCCCGGCTGCCTCAGCACGATCGGCCTCTCCAACGTGTCCAATGGTCCTCCGGATCACCTGCGCCCGATCCTGAACCAGGTCATGGTGATTATCTGGAAGCGGCATGGCCTCTTCTCCGCCATTGTCGATTGCTTCGACACGCAGCTCCACAAGATCGCGCGCGGCGAGCGCCCCGAGCTGGAAGCCCTGGTGGCGAAGGTCGAGGACGGCGAACCGATCGACATGAGCTCCCTCACCAAGGAGGAAGTGGACTACGTGAAGACCGCCAAGGTCATCCTGGGCCAGACCCTCTTCTCCGATTCCTGGCTGGAGGTCTAAGCTCTCCAGCTTGCTTTCGGCTGAGCGAATATCTAAACCCCACGGCCCGTCAGGGCGTGGGGTTTTTTATGTCCGCATCCCACTTCCCACTGGGCTGTCAGCTGCCCACGGGGTCGCGCTAACAGCGAATTTTCCTTATTCCATTTGTGATTTTTGTTATATACTGGGCATGTTGGGATGATGCCCTCGTGAACTGTATTTATTTACTGGTTTTATTGTGCTATTTTTACAAATTGTCACCGGTGCGAATGACGCCGTCTAATCAAGAGAATAGAGGTGCAGAGCTCGACTGAAAGCTTTCCTTTGGCAGCGGGGCCTGGGCTCGAATGTGAGCGTCTCATCTGGTGCGATAGTGTATCCTAAATTGAAATGAGAGAGGAAAAGACCATGACGGACAAGTATGTATACTTCTTCGGTGGCGGTAAAGCGGAAGGCAGAGCCGATATGAAGTTCCTGCTTGGGGGCAAAGGCGCCAACATAGCTGAAATGACCAACCTTGGCATTCCTGTCCCTCCTGGCTTTACGATCAGCACTGATATCTGCACCTACTATTACAAAAACGGACGCACCTATCCGTCCAGCCTCGAAGAGGAGGTAAAGACCGCTCTCATCAAGGTGGAGGGCTTGTTGGGGATGAAATTCGGAGACTCGGTGAATCCGCTGCTCGTCTCTGTGCGTTCCGGCGCCGCGTCGAGCATGCCCGGCATGATGGACACCGTCTTGAACCTCGGACTCAACGATGCAACCGTCCAGGGACTTATCAAGCAAACGGGCGACGAGCGCTTCGCCTACGACTGCTACCGCCGCTTCGTGACGATGTACGGCGACGTGGTGCTCGGCCTGAAGCCAACGGAGAAGGACGAAATCGACCCGTTCGAGGAGATCCTCGATGAGGTGAAGCACGCGCGGGGCGTCGAGTTCGACAACCAGCTCACGGTGGAGGACCTGAAAAATCTGGTGGCCCGCTTCAAGGCATTGATCCTGGAGCGGTGCAAGGTCGTATTCCCCGAAGACCCCGTGGAGCAGTTGTGGGGCGCCATCGGAGCGGTTTTCGGTTCATGGAACAACGACCGCGCCATCGCCTACCGGCAGCTCAACGGCATCCCCGAATCCATGGGGACGGCCGTGAACGTGCAGGCCATGGTGTTCGGCAACATGGGCGACGATTCGGCGACGGGCGTTGCGTTCACGCGCAGCCCCTCGACCGGCGATAATGCTTTTTATGGCGAGTTTCTCATCAACGCCCAGGGCGAGGACGTCGTCGCGGGCATTCGCACCCCGCAGCCGATCAACGAGGCGCAGAAGGGCGACTCAAACGCCATTTCGCTCGAGAAGGCGATGCCCGAACTCTATAAACAGCTGGACAACATCCGCACGACGCTCGACCACCACTACCGCGACATGCAGGACCTGGAATTCACCATTCAGAAGGGCAAACTCTGGATGCTCCAAACCCGCGTCGGCAAGCGCACGGCTTTCGCGGCCTTCAAGATCGCGGTGGACATGGTGAGGGAAGGCATCATCGGTAAGGACGAGGCGCTCATGCGGCTCGATCCCAACCAGCTGAACCAGCTCCTGCGCCCAACCTTCGACCCGAAGGCGAAGAAAGATGCGGTGGAGAACAAGACCTTCCTGGCCAAGGGCCTCAACGCAGGACCTGGCGCCGCGACGGGGCGCGTCGTTTTCAATGCGCCGGACGCTGAAGCCTGGGCGAAGAGAGGCGAGCATGTCATCCTGGTGCGCCTCGAAACCTCCCCGGAAGACATCCGCGGCATGAACGCCTCCCAGGGCATCCTGACGGCGCGCGGAGGCATGACCTCTCACGCGGCGCTCGTCGGGCGGCAGATGGGCAAGGTCTGCATCGTCGGGTGCGGCGCGCTCCAGATCGATTACCGCAAGCGGGAAATGGCTGTCAACGGAACGACTGTCAAGGAGGGGGACTGGATTTCCCTCGACGGCTCCACGGGCGAGGTCTTCGGAGGTAAAATCCCGACCCAGCCTTCCGAAATAATCCGCGTTCTCATCGACAAGAGTCTGGCCCCGAAGGAATCCACGGCATACCAGGATTACGCGGAGCTCATGAGTTGGGCGGACGAATACCGCCGCCTCGGCATCCGGACGAACGCCGACCAGCCGGATCAGGCGCGGACGGCCATAGCGTTTGGCGCAGAGGGCATCGGGCTCACGCGCACCGAGCACATGTTCTTCGAGGGGAATCGCATCGACGCCGTTCGTGAGATGATTCTTTCCGAAGACCTCGAAGGGCGCGAAAAGGCCTTGGCGAAACTCCTCCCGATGCAGCGCGAGGATTTCAAGGGAATCTTCAAGGCGATGCAGGGAAAGCCCGTGACCATCCGCACCCTCGATCCTCCCCTCCATGAATTCCTTCCCTACGACGAAAAAGACATCCGCGCTCTCGCAGCCGACATGGGCGTCACCTACGAGCGCCTGACGGCCAAAATCGTCAGCCTGCACGAGGCCAACCCCATGCTCGGCCACCGCGGCTGCCGCCTCGGCATCGCCTTCCCGGAAATCACGGCGATGCAAGTGCGCGCCATTATCGAGGCCGCGTGCGAAGTGAAAAAGGAAGGAATGGACGTCTATCCTGAAATCATGATCCCGCTCGTGGGGGCCGTCACCGAGCTCAAGAACCAGAAGGCGATCGTGGACCGCGTCGCCGCCGAGGTCATGAAGGAGCTTGGAGCGGAGGTCAAGTACAGCGTCGGCACGATGATCGAAGTGCCGCGCGGCGCCGCGACCGCCGATGAAATCGCCAAGGAGGCCCAGTTCTTCTCCTTTGGAACGAACGACCTCACCCAGACGGTTTTTGGCATCAGCCGCGACGACGCGGGCAAGTTCCTGCCCATCTACCTGGAGCAGGAAGTGTGGGAGTTCGATCCCTTCGAGCGGATCGACGAAGTGGGCGTCGGCGCCGTGATGGAAATGGGCGTGACGAAGGGCCGCGCCACGCGCCCGGACCTCAAGATCGGCATCTGCGGCGAGCATGGCGGCGAACCTCATTCCGTGGCTTTCTGCCATAAGCTTGGGCTGAACTACGTGAGTTGCTCGCCCTATCGCGTGCCGATAGCGCGGCTCGCGGCTGCGCAGGCCGCCATCAGGGAGAAGAAGGCGAAGAAATAAGGGCTGCCGTTATGGACAAACCCATCCGCTTGCGCCGATCCGTCCTTTCCGTTCCAGCGAATCGAGAAAGGATGATCGAGAAGGCCTTTGGCCTTGCCGCCGACGTCATTATGCTCGACATGGAAGACAGCGTTCCGGTCGAAGAGAAGGCGGCGGCGCGCAAGCGGGCGGCGAAGGTTCTCAGGGACGGCGATTGGGGCGGGCAGGTTCGCGCATGCCGCATCAACGGGATGGACGCCCCCTTTGCCTACCGCGATATCATAGACGTGGTAGAGGCTGCCGGAGACTACCTGGACGTCATCGTCATCCCTAAGGTGAACGACCCCGCCGAGATCAAGGCTGTCGATTACCTATTGACCCAGATTGAGGCAAACGTCGGGATAACGCGGCCCATAGGACTGGAGGCGTCGATAGAAACGGCCCTTGGAATGCTGCGGGTGGGGGAGATCGCTTTTGCCTCTCCCCGGCTCGAGGCGCTTGTTTTTGGGGTGGCAGATTACTCTGCCTCGCTCGGGATGATGAGCAAGGGGGTGAGCGGCCACGGCGACGCCGAGGAGTTCTACCCCGGGCACAGGTGGCATTTCCCGCTCAGCAGGATGGCCATGGCCGCCAAGGCGGCTGGCCTGGCGGCGGTGGACGCTCCCTACGGCGACTACCGGGATTCGGAAGGCTTGAAGCGCTCCTGCGTCATGAGCGCTGCGCTCGGATTTGGATCAAAATGGGCGATTCATCCACAGCAGCTTGATATAATTAATGAAATTTACATCCCTTCCCCCGAGGACGTGGAGCGGGCGCGGCGCGTCATAGCCGCATACCGGGAAGCGAAGGCGGAAGGGCGCGGTTCTCTGGCACTTGACGGCAAAATGGTCGACGCCGCCTCCATTCGCATCGCCGAAGTCCTGTGTGCACAATGGGATGCGATTTCAACAAGAAGACCATCAAACCCAGATTGATTGTCCCGCCGGTTTTGCCTGCCTGAAAGTTCACGCTCTGCAAGATTCTCGCTAAACATATTTATTCTTATGCTATAATAAAGCTAATCTTAAAGTAGATCTGACGCATCGCTCGAAACATCTGCTTCTCGGCTCCCCCTTTCTTGCATTCCCTCGAGGCTCGACGTAAAAGCGAGGGGGCTTCTCATCCTCCTGTTTCTTCGGATATAATGTCGGATCGAAAAATTCTATTCATGGCTTTTCCCATGGGCGCGATCAAGGGCGTTTGCTGGGGGTTCGCGCCTGCTGGCCCGTCGCTCTCTGTTTGGTCGCGTGATGGATGCCCCTGCGTTGGGTGGGAGGACCGATGGACTTACATGTTGACGATTCCATGAGCGACACAGCTTACCTACAGGAGGAGCTCGTCCGACGCAACCATGAGTTGCAGATGCTTTTCGATATCTCTTCAGCGATTCACAGTTCGCCTCGCCTGGAAGATGTACTGAAACAGTCGCTTATGGTCATCCTCAAGACGTTCAATTTTAAAATGGGGGTCATCTACCTGGCCAAGGACTCCACGGACGATTATTGGCTTTTCAAGCTCGCCGTCGCCGAGGGGTTTTCATCGATGTTGGCGGACAGCATCGTGGAGTTGAGGCTTTCCGCCAGACAGGTGGAGCGCCTTTCTTCCAGCCGCCCGGTTCGCTGGTTCACGCCGGACGATATCGTTTTTCCTCCTCTCAGAAAGCGGATGAACGAGGAGCAGATCAGGCAAATCATCTGCATCTCCCTGTTTACGCAAAAAGGGGTGCTGGGAGTCCTGTACATGACCAACGACGGCCCCCTGCAAGTTGGCGAGGAAAGACGCGAATTCCTCACGACTATCGGGCAGCAGATAGGCGGCGCGATCGAGAACGCCAAGCTTTTCGATTCCATACAGAGGGCCAAAGGCGAACTCGAAATCAGTTTTGACGCCATTCAGCACAGCATATTCATTATTGACTCGAAATGGCGCATCTTCCGGGTTAACCGGACGAGCATGGAGATCTACGGTAAGGCCGAAGACCTTGTAGGCAAAATGTATGCGAAGGTCCTCTATGAGAGCAGCAGGCCTCCGGAGGATTGCCCCATTCTGGAATGCTTCAAGACGGGGAAGCGGGTCCAGCACGAAGGGCCGCACCCGCGATGGGGAGGCTTCTACCAGTTCTTCGCCTTCCCGGTTTACAATCTCGCCGGGGAGCAGGAACGGGTGGTCTATTATGAAAAGGACGCGACCGATGCCCGTAAAATGGAGCAGCGACTCCAGCAGAGCGACCGTCTGAAAGCACTGGGCGCCTTGGCGGCAGGCATCGCCCATGAGATACGCAATCCCCTTGCCACCATTAATTTCAACACCCAAATACTCAACCGGGAGCTTGCCCTCACCCCCCTCCAGCAGCAGATGTTCTCCGATATGGTGTGTGAAATCAAAAAAATAGACCGCATTGTGCAGCAGGTGCTGCATTTTGCGCGCCCTAA
The DNA here is from genome assembly GCA_937958025.1 of uncultured Syntrophobacteraceae bacterium. Taxonomy (GTDB): domain Bacteria; phylum Desulfobacterota; class Syntrophobacteria; order Syntrophobacterales; family Syntrophobacteraceae; genus CALFXO01. Next base: position 25,099 of record CALFXO010000010.1, on the reverse strand, counting down.
GGAGCCTCAGGCGCTCCCCACGCAGTTGAACGACATAGTGCAATATTGCTGCGACCTGTCGCGGGTGCACTTGCGCAAGGCCAACATAGAGGTCGTGCTCGAACTGGCGAACAACCTGCCGCTCATCACGATGGATTTTGGCCAGATAAGCCAAGTGGTCATGAACCTGGTCCTGAACGCCATCGAAGCCATGCCGAATGGAGGAAGACTTATCATCAAGACGAAATATCCGCCGGATTCTTCTGCCGTGCTCCTGGAAGTCGCCGACACCGGCAAGGGGATACTGGAGGAAGACAAGGACAGGGTTTTTGACCCGTTCTTCACTCGCAAATCGGACGGGACGGGTTTGGGTTTGAGCATTTCGCGGCAGATACTGGAAAAGCACGGGGCCTACATCGAACTCGACAGCGCACCCGGCTTGGGAGCTATTTTCCGCGTTGTATTCAACATTGCCGGATGATTTCCTGGTCTTCCAGGGGCCCTCTGGGGCGGTTTCCTCGATCGTTCTCGAAACAATAGGGCTTGTCTGGCCCTTGATTCAAACGCCTCTTTCAAACACGGGATAATCCTTCCTGAGCCTCTATGTTTTTCATTGCATATTCATATAGTTGCCTTGCAACTTCCGAGTCTGGCAATCCTTTTCCCATCCTTCTGAAATATTGCATAATCCCCATTAACGCTTTACAAGTGCGATGGGATGTGCTTACAATGGCATCTAGAATATTCAACATCTTACATTCAGGGTTGCGCATGGCGGAAAAGAAGCGGATCGTGATAGCGGAAGATCACACCATCCTCAGGGAAGGGTTGCGGGCGCTTTTTGCTGTCAAGCCCGAGTTCGACATAGTTGGCGAGGCGGAGGACGGGAGGGATGCTATCCGATGCGTTGAAAAATTCAAGCCCGACATTGTGCTCATGGACCTGTCCATGCCGCGAATGAACGGCTTGGGAGCAATCAAGGAAATCAAGCGGATCTGTCCGGATACGAAAATCCTTGTCTTGACCGTGCACCGGACGGAGGAGTATATCCACTCGACTCTTCAGGCCGGGGCGGATGGATATCTTCTGAAGGATGCAACACTCACGGAATTGATGGTCGCTGTCGACAACGTGCTCGAAGGAAAACCGTACCTTAGCCCCGGCGTTTCGGAAAAAGTGATCGAGGGCTACCTGGATGCCAAGAAGGGCGGAGCGGCGGCGATTTCGTCGTGGGATACGCTGACGCAACGAGAGCGGGAAATTCTGAAGCTGATCGCCGAAGGGTATAAGAACAAGGACATTGCAGATTACCTTTGCATCAGCGTGAAGACCGTCGAAAAACACCGTGCGAACCTGATGAAAAAGCTGGATCTGCACAACATTTCGGCCCTCACCACCTTTGCGATGGACAAGGGGCTCATTTCGCGCTAAACGCACCTCCAGGTGCGGGCGAGAGGGGCTATTCGATCAAATGAGAATTTTGAGATGTGTTCATCGGCGATAAGTTCATTTACCTCATCCTCCCAGCACTCCATGAAAACCGGGCGCTCATTTGCCGGAAGATCCGCATTACTGCCCACCGATGTAATGTATGGATGCGAGAGAAGCCCCTTATAACAATTCCAATGAGTTAGATCATGATAAAGCGAATGGAGGGTTACTGGATGCTGAACTCGTCGATTCCGAGGTGGTTGCTCCCCTCCAGAGAAATGTTCTTGTAGCTGCTCTCAGATTTGTCTTATGAATCCCCCTGATGAGGCTCCACCCTACTCCAGAAAAGCAACTTCTCCGGCGAATGGATAAAAGCAATGCAGCCTAGCGGGGAATCGTGCATAAAATTTATCCAGACGAGGAACCTTCCTCTCGCCATGCGATCAGCGTCGTAAAATTTTATACATATGTTTCAATATGTTATATTTTAGTTTCAAGTTTGGCGCCTTCTATGCTTTATAGGGGAGCAAGTACGGTAAGTACACACACATTAACCGAAGGAGACTTAGAATGAAGAAGTTGCTTTTCGTTTTGCCGATCGCAGTGGCCCTTGTTGGCGTTTCTTTCCAGATGGATGCTAACGCTCAGGTGAAGAAAACCGGCAAGCCCGCCATGGTTCAGAAATGCGAGAAGAATTTTGAGGCCATGGATGCAAACAAGGATGGCTCCATCTCCAAGGAAGAGTTCATGGCCAAGCACAAGGGCGCCAACGCTGAGAAGCTTTTTGAGGCGAAGGATGCCAACGGTGATGGCTCCATCTCCAAGGAAGAGTTCTGTGCGAAGAATGCCGTGAAGAAAACCACCAAGACAAAGACGAAGACCGCAGCCCCCAAGGCTGAGCCTAAGGAAGAAGCCGCACCAAAGACCGAATAGCGCCAACGGGCTGTAGCAGGCAAGACCATTGCGACTCATCCGCAGGAACGCCCCTCCCAGGAGCGTCCTGCGGATAAGCAATAAGGCGAAAAGCCGGAATAATTACACCGCGCCTGCCTCAGCAGGCTTTTTTATTTCGGGTGAAAGCGATAAAATCCTCGCGGTGCGGTCTCAGCGAGCAGCGCAAAATATATGCGAAGCGTAAAGCGCTTCCCATCCCTTTCAGATATCTCCCGCTTTGAGGTCTGCCCCTGGGGATGCTCTCCCCTCACAAGCCCCGGAGGTATGACGCAAAGCTTTCCGGCTCATTCAATCCCGACAAACCCAGTTGTTTGTACGCAACCGTTTCCTTGCCGAAGCCCAGTGATCCCTCCCACGGAGCGATGATGCATGCTGATCAGCATGCATCATCATGGCCTGGATAGTTGGATGGATGCGGGAAAGCGGGGCAAAACCTGCCTCTGCCCCGCTGGCATTGCATCAATTAGGCATTGCGCTTCCGTCTCAAGCCGATGAGGCTGATCAGGCCAGAGCCAAAAAGCCAGACCGCCCCAGGAACGGGAACAACAGAGGTTTTGAGCGTTCCCGACACTTCGCCCTCCAACCGGGCGCCTTCCAAATAGTTGTCAGTGCTGGTCATCAGGATAGTGATGGTGTTGATTCCCTCGTTTAAGTAGGCGCTGCCGACTGCAAGGGAGAAAGACTGGAGAGAGTATGCAGAGTCCAAATACGCAATTGCTCTCCCATTCACCATCAACACGCCGGCATCATCGATAGCCCATTTGCCGGAAATGGATACGGTCGACAAGTCATAGTCGCTGAGGTCAAAGCTGATCTGGTAGGAGTACAAGTACCCGTTGTCCGTATTGTCAGCAGTCACCCCGATCCAGGCTGAGGAGGAGCTATTTCCCTCCCATGACGAATACCAGTTGGCAGCGCTAGGAGTTAGGAGTTGCGCCGCAGCGACAGTGGTTCTTTCCGACCAGTCGCTATAGAACCCGCCCCCCACTGTCCAGTTGGCATCTTCTTCACCTGCAGTGGTAAGCCCTACGCCGGTGGAGATGTCGATGGTCGAAGTCGTCGCAAAGGCAACCGAAGCTCCCATGGCAACGCATAGGACAATAGCCATTACACCAACTAACTTCTTCATTTTACACCCTTTCCTAAAGGATCGTTCTTTCAGTGGCGGAAAGCGCCGCCCATTGTAGATTGAACGGCCATTTCGGGAAAAACCTGCGATTTCCCACCCGCATCCATTGACCACATCATGCAAAACCTTTTCTCCGCAAGCCACGAAACGTCAAGTAATTAGTGCAAGTTGTGAGCCCTCGACCGGGAGCGATTTGGCTGCCGCCGCAACATATCGATCTCAAAAATGATTATCGGACATCGTCTATTATATCGATTCTCTCTTATCCTCGATATCTGAGAATTATGTATAAAGAAATCCGACGCCGGCTACAGAACCAATAGAAATTCCATATAACAACAAGCACTTGCCAATATATTTATTGTGTAAGACATACCGACGTTTTCAACCGCCATGCGTGGAGAGATGCTGGAGGTCCGCTTGCGGGTTTGATAGCACTGAAAATCCGCACAATTTTAACTTTGCGTCCCAATTTGTCGAATCTACCACCTGCACGCGCGATTAGCTGCTCCTTAAACCGTCGTTTGAGTGAACCGTTCGAGCACTTCACGCCGACTATCCAATTTCCCCTCGGTAAAGAGGAAATAATATGGAATAGATATATTATACTCATTCCTACAGTTAGTGTTTAATGCTAATGAATAATAAAATGTCATATATAGACACTATTATATACATAATTTGGCAGTACAGCACGGTCAGGAGGAAGCAGGGAAACAACACTGAAAAATGCCCCTCCAGAGAGGGGCAATTCATTAAATTTTCTTATCTTTTCACTCGGTTAAATAAGCTCTAAGACTTGACATAAAGGTCCCTTCCGGCTAGAGTATATGTGATTTCGGAATCGGAAAGGACCCTCCAAATCCGGAGTCCCAAATTCCTTCGGGCGACTCCCAGCCGCCAGGAGCAAAGAAAGCGGATCTCAACATCATGGTCCGGAACCCGTAAACCCACATAAACCAAACCACGCAGAGAATCATGAAGAACACATACCAGGAATACTTAGATTTCGCTGTTGAGACGGCGCATCAGGCCGGGCAAATCACATTGGGCTATTTTCGCAATGGAGTGCAGGTCGATTTCAAGGAGGACGACACTCCGGTTACGGTTGCGGACCGCAAAGCCGAAGAACTCATCCGGTGGCGGATTGAATCCCATTTCCCCGGCCACGCCATCGTTGGCGAAGAATTCGGAAAAAGCGGCGGCGGCGAAGCCACGCACCGCTGGTTCGTCGACCCGATCGACGGGACCAAGTCGTTCGTGCGCGGCGTGCCGCTTTACGGAGTGTTGATCGGTCTCGAGATCGAGGGGCGAATCGAGGTGGGAGTCGCCCACTTCCCGGCGCTCAACGAAATGGTTTACGCCGCGACCGGACTCGGCTGCTTCTGTAACGGCCGCCGCACCAAGGTCATTGAAACGCCGACGATGAGCAAGAGCTTCATCGCGTTCACCGACCCGATCAGCTTCGATCGCTCCCCGAACAAAGCCGCCTGGGAGAAGCTCAAGCAATCGTCCTATTACCTGATCGGCTGGTCGGACGCCTACGGGCACGCGTGCGTCGCCACCGGAAGGCTCGAGTTGATGCTCGATCCGGCGCTGAAGCCCTGGGACTGGAGTCCCTTCCCGGTCATCATGCGGGAGGCCGGCGGATTCTTCGGGGACTGGACGGGGAAAGAAACCATTTTCGGGACGGAGGCGATGAGCACGACGCAAAAACTGCTCCCAGAAGTGCTCGAAATTATTAACAGTACGAAAAGCTGAATATCCGGTCAATAGGTTTCTTATCCTCCCGGCAGGGCGGCTGCCGGTCCGCCGCTTTTGCCTGGAGGACAAGATGCTGAATTATACTCGTTGAAAATTGGAAATTACGCTTTCGCGGGAGCGGCATCCTGCCGCGACTTGCACAACGTCGCGGCAGGATAAGCCCCCCCAGATCGAAACTTTCAAACCTTAACGGGATAACTTGCACTATAGCCCTTCTGCAAGTCTTGCAAGGTGGTCGCGAGGTCGGACCGCGCGATTCATTAACCACCTACCCGGCCTCAAGCGTCTCTCCTGAACGAAAAAAACCCGTCCAACGGTTGAACTCCACCGCGACCGGGTTCTTATGTTATTGCTATTTCATGTTATATCGGAATGAGGCTGCGCATCGGGCAGCCTCTCCGCCAGTCCCCGGTTAGTTCTTAATCCAGGGGGGGGTCTGGTACTTGTAATCCGCGTACGGCTTGGTGGGGGGATCGGTGTAAATGCAAACCAACTGGCCGTTCTGCACCTGGTAGTGTCCGACCGGCACGTCGCCGCCCGCGCGCACCACGTTGTCGGCGTCCCACTTCCACAGGCCGGTTTCGCCAACGTAGCCGTGCTCTTGGATATACTTGTTGATTTCCTTGAACTTCGTCTCGTCGCCGACGGCCTTCACCGCGTTCGCCCACGCCATCACGCCGCTATAGACAGCCCAGGAGCCACCCTGCGGAGAATGGCCGTACAGCTTCTCGAACTTGTCCACCCACGCCTGCGCCTTGGCATTGGGCGCCTTGGGGCCAGGCATGGCGGTCGGCATTTCGCCGATGAGGCCATCCGCTTCCTTGCCAAGCGTATCCATCACTTCACGGGGCACGATGCTCCAGCCGTAGCTCAATACAGAGTTGGTCGGGGCCTTCATGAACTGACGGAAGAAGGTGATGACTTCCTGCGAACTCGGGATTTCCACGTGGATGATAGCCGGGTCGATCTTGCGGATCTGGGTCAGGATCGGGCCCCACTCGATGGTGCCGTAGGGAACGGTCTCGCGCTTGGCCACATCCCAGCCCTTTTCCTTGAAGCTCTCCACCATGGTGTCGCCGACTTCGGTGCCCCAGGCGTCATCGGTGTTGATGATGACGACCTTGTTGTTGTGGTGCTTCTGGGGAAGGGCCATCAGGACGCGGAACATGCTCTTCGCCTGGTTGATGCCGGTGTCGGTCAGCTGGAAGATGTTGCCGTACTTTTCGGGATCTTCCCGGAACACCTGCACCGCCGCCTCGGAGCCGTCGTCGCAGAAGAAAGGCTGGTCATACTTGCCGTATGCGCGCACGTCCTGGCCCCAGCCGGACCATCCCGCCTGCACCGAGGCGACCTTCATCTGTCCGCAAAGGTAATCGGCGCCCTGCATGACGACTTCGGGGGCGTATTCCTTCGAGTCGAAACGGACCACTTCCAACTGCTTGCCGAGAAGCCCTCCGCCCTCGTTGATTTCATCTATGGCCATCTTGATGCCCTGCCAGTAATTCTCGCCCGCGCCGGTGTACGATCCTGTCATCGCGAGCGGAACGCCGACCTTGATCGTATCGGCGGCAAAGGCCCCGGGCGCCGTTATCAAACACATTGCCAGGGCAAACACCGCAAATTGAAGCTTCCTCATTGCACTTCCTCCTTAAGGGTTAATGGAACGCCGCATCCAACAAGAACAATATCGGGACCCGTCAGGACGACGGGATGGTTTGGGGATCGTTTTGCCGCCACATCGAACCGATGCTCCGGATCAGGCCGATCACGCCTTCGGGCAGGAGAAGCACCAAAGCGGCCACCAGGGCGCCCATGATGAGCGGGCGGTACATTCCGAGCGGCGCGAGGAGTTCGTTCACCGTCACGGTGATGAAGGCGCCCAGTATGGCCCCCGGAAACTGCCCGATGCCTCCAACGACCAGCATGACCATGAGGGTGCAGAAAAGGTCGAGATTGAGCATTCGGGTGGAGAGCATGCCGACGTAGTGGCCATAAAAGGCGCCGATGACGCCGGTGATGAATGAAGTTATCGCGAAGACCATCAGCTTGTACTTGAAGGCGTTCACCCCGAGGCTCGTCGCGAATTCCTCGGAATCCTTGAGGGCCAGGAAAGCGGTACCCCAGAAGGATTTGATGATGATCAGAATGATCGCCGAGCAGATGATGGTCACTGCAAACGTCAGGTAGAAGAAGGGAACGAGATGCTCCGAACTGAAGGTCCAGCCGAAAAGCTGGATCGGGGGTATGGTGAGAAGCCCCGTCGCGCCTCCGGACCCCATGGCGATCCCGATCTTGCCGCGCAGGAGCGGCGTGAGGGTCATGTGAACCCCGAAGGTGACCAGCGCCACGTAAGGTCCCGCCAGCTTGAGGCACGGGAGCCCCACCAGCACTCCCAACACCCCGGTGAAACACCCGGCAATCAGGATGGTCCACACAGGCGGTATGTGCAGGTGGTAAGCCAGCATGGCGGAGCAGTAGGCCCCGGCCACGAAAAATGCCACCTGCCCGAAGGAAAATATCCCGGCGAATCCCATGATGACGTCCCAGCAGGAGGCGACAACCGCCCAGATGAGGCACATTATGAGGATGTGCATAACGAATCGCATGTCCCCGACGAACAGGGGCAGGATTCCAACCACGGCATAAAATACGGCCATAATAGCGGCCATCCGTTTCCAGCTCATAGCTCTACCCTCTTCCCATGAGACCCTTCGGGCGAACCGCCAGGGTGGTTAAGAGCACGACGAAGATCGAAATCATGACGTAGTCCATGCCGAAGATCCATCCCACCATCGCTTCGAGCATTCCCAGAATGAAGGCGGCGTAGAGGCTCCCCTGCACCGACCCCATGCCCCCGAAGGCGGTGACGACCCAGGACTTGATCATGATGTCCCCGCCCCCGACCGGCGCGACGAAATACTTCTGGCTGAGGAGAATGCCGCCGAGCCCCACCATGATCGTCGATATGGCAAAGGTGGAGGCAAATATGACTTCCTTGCGGATGCCGACGATTTGGGCTCCGGCGGGGTTCTGGGCGACGGCCTCGACGGCGAGCCCGGTGCGGGTGTTTCGCAGTATCCAGCGGAAGCAGAGCATGCCGCCGACGGCCAGGATGAATATGACGAGGTCCTGCGTCATGATGACCGCCCCGCCGATTTCGATCTGCCCGGAAACAAAAGTGGGCAGCGACTTCATGCGGCCCCCGAAGACCGCCATGTAACCGTTGTCGAGGAAAAGCGACAGGCCGAGGGTCACCATCATGACCTTCACTTCCCAGTCGTCGTATTTGCGGAGCGGGGCCACGAGGAACTTCTCCAGCAGGTAGCCGATCCCGAAAAGAAGCGGGACGGCGAGCAGGAAGACCGAGAAATAACCCCCGGCGATGGCGATCGGGACCAGCAGCAGCCAGGCGATGTAGCCCCCCATGGTGTAAAAGGAGCCATAGGCGAAGTTGAACGCCTTGGTCACGCCGTAGATGAGGGTCAGCCCCATGGCCATCAGCGCGTAGACGGAGCCGGTTATCAGGCCGCTGATGATGACGTCTATGATTTCAAGAGACATTTTTGATCTCCGTTTCTATCGGGCCCCCTGGAAGGCGAGGCCATACAATGTTGTTGGCTTACCGTCACCCCGGCGAAAGCCAGGGTCCAGAAAACCGCATCGGTCCTGGATTCCGGCTTCCGCCGGAATGACGTTGAAAGCTTGAGTCAACGCCATTGCGAGGCTACAGCCCGAGAAAAATCTCCTTCAGGTGGTCGTTGCAGACGGCCTCGTCCTTGTTGCCCGTGAAGGTGATGCGCCCCTCCTCCATAATGTAGAGCTTGTCGGCAAGCTCCGTGATCTGGGGGATGTTCTGCTCCACGAGGAGGACGGTCTTCCCCTGCTTGTTGATCTCCTTGATGGTCGAGAAGACCTCGAAGCGGAGACTTGGCTGCAACCCGAGCGAGGGCTCGTCGATGCAAAGGAAATCGGCGTTCGACATGAGCCCCCGGGCAATGGCGAGCATCTTGGCCTCGCCGCCGCTCATGGTGCAGGCCATCTGCTTGCGCCTGTCCTTGAGCCGGGGGAAGAGTTCAAAGACCCGCGCCATGTTGTCTCTCTCGAAAGGGCGGGCGTTCTTCGAGTAGGCGCCGAGCTTCAGGTTGTCGAGCACCGTCATGTTCGGGAAAAGCTCGCGGTTTTCGGCGATGTAGATGACGCCCATATTGACGAGCTTGTCGCTCCCGAGTCCCTTGATGCTCTGCCCCTTGTACTCGATCTGACCCTGCACCTTCTTCACGAGCCCGCATATGGACTTGAGGAGCGTGCTCTTGCCGTGGCCGTTCGGCCCCAGCATGACCGCAACCTGCCCCTCCTCGACCGTGATCGAGACCTTCTTGAGGACCTGGGCTTCCCCATAGTATGCGTCGAGATCAGCTACATTCAGCATAGGCCTCCCCCAGATAGCACTCGATCACCTTGGGGTTGCTGGTCACGCACTCGGGCGCGTCGCAACAGACCATCTTTCCGGACTCGATGATGAGCAGGTTTTTGGTAAGCTCCGCGAGCACCTTCATGAAGTGCTCGATGATGATGATCGTGACGCCAAGCTCCACGTTGATCCTGCGGATGAGATCCATGAGGCTCATGATCTCCTTGGAGTTCGACCCCGCCATGGGCTCGTCCAGCATCAGCATCCTGGGCTTGGTGGCGAGCGCCGCTCCTATCATCAGGTTCTTCTTGCCGAGGAGGTTCAGATGCCCCGTGGGGGTCGTCCGCTCCGAGTCGAGCCCGACGAAGCGGAGGACTTCCCGGACATGCTTGCGGTCCAGCCCGCCGGGGGCGCCGAAGCGGCTCCCGACGCCCACGGTCTCTTCCACGGTGAGGCTCGGGAAAATGTGCGGTATCTGAAAAGTGCGGGCGATGCCGGCCTTCGCGATGCGGTGCGGCGGAAATCCCGAAATGTCCTTCCCGTCGAACTCGATTTTCCCCTCGTAGGGGTAGTTTCCGGTGATGAGGTTGAACAGCGTGGACTTTCCCGCGCCGTTCGGCCCCGCGATCCCGTAGATTTCGCCCTTTTCCACGTGGAAGCTCAAATCGTTGACCGCGACGAGCTGTCCGAACTTTTTGGTTATATGCGATGCTTTCAGCATGTCAGCGCCTCGGCGGCGGCTTCCGCGATGGCGGCACGGTGGGCCTTCAGCCAGCGCATCAACCGCACATGGTGTTTCAAATAAGCCAGGTATTCGTAATCGTTGGCTTCCTCGCTTCCCATATAAGTCGCCGCCGCCCAGTGGAGCACGTAGATGTTGGTCACTGTGAGCATGAGGGGCAACAGGCGCTCCTCCCCGGGGCCGATCGCCTCGAGGCCGCCCAGCTCGCGCAGCCTCCGCTGATAGTCCCCGAGAAAGATCTTGCACTTGTCCAGGCGAAACTCCCCGTCGCAGCTCCCGTTCCAGTGGCTGCAAAAGTACACGAGCCCCAGGCAGACGTCGAAGAGGCGCAGGTCCGTCTTGGACCAGTCGAAGTCGAAGATGCCGACCACCCGATCGCCGTCCCACTTGAGATTCCCCGGATGGTAATCGTAGTGCGCGGCGATCCGGGGCAAACCCTCGGCGACGGCCTCGTCGAGCGGGTTTTCGGCCATCACCCCCAGGATTTCCGCAAGGTTTTCTCTCAGGTAAGGGAGGAATTTGCCCCCGCGCTCCCCTTCCGCCGCAATTCTGGCGAGGCGCTCGGCCAGCAGGGGCCAGAGCATCGGGATGGGGGGCTCCTTCCTCTGCAACGCGCCCGGATCGAAGCCCCTCACGGAGTTGTGGTAGCTGGCGAGGGTCTTCGCGGCATTCCCGTACTCGGCGTCGCTCAGGTAGGGGTTGTCCCAGGTGTAGCGATCCTCGCCCTCAAGGAACTCGTACACGGCAAAAAAGCTATTGCTGTTCCACGGCTGAACGAAGGTATCCCCTTCCCTGTTCTTCACTATCCCGGCGCCTATGGTCAGTCCGTTGTCTATTGCATGGTTTATCAGCGCATGCTCGAACCGGATCTCGTCAGCCGATATCCCGTGCTTGTATTTGCGAACCAGGTAGCGCTTGCGGGCGCCGCCGCGCTCTACGTCCACACCGAAGCTGCGATTGGTGCACCCGCCGAGGATCTCGTGGACGTCCACCACTTCTCCAATGTCATAGAGGCTGTCCACGATTTCGGTGAGCTGCTCGCGGAGAAAAGTCCCCTCGAGGGAGTCCCGCATCCGCTGGAGGAGGCGTCCCATCTCGCGGACCGTCATCACCAGTTCGTAGGTCTCCTCCGAGGTTCTTTCGGGAAGCGGCCGCACATTGTTCTTAGTCATCGTCCAATCCATATCTACATTCCGATCAACGGGTCGGAAGAAGCCCTTTGTCCACGACGGTCTTGGCCCAATCGTCGAAAGCGCTCAGGTTGGCCGTGGAATGGTAGTCCACATGGTAGTCGCCGCTGCCGACCCGCTGGATGACCTCGAACACCTGCTTGTCCTCGGGGAGGTAGAGCGGCAGGAGCGGGACGTCGGCGGGGCGCGTCTTGAGGTACTCGCGCTGCGCCTGACAGTCCTCGACGAACGCCTCCTCGCTGAAGAAATTGAGGTTGTCGAGGACGCCGAAGCAGTGCCGCGCATTGTGGACGCCGAACTCGCAGAGGGTGCGCCGTCCGCGAATGCCGTCCGCGAGCGCCGCCGCTCCGGGGGTCTTGGCCTCCGTGCTGCCGCCGGACTGCACCGAGGGAAGCCCCGTCACCCACATATTGAGGCGCGCGACGGCGATGTTGAGGAGGTTCATGCCATCGTGGGAATAGGCCAGATCGCCGTCGGGGCGCGTCGGGCAGGGCATGCCGCCGAACATGCAGAGCATGCCGGGGTTCACCGTCTGGGCCACGGCCAGCATGAACATCACCTCGGCGTGCGTGATGACCACGCAGCCCTCGGGAGTCGTCGGCGCCGTGCGGCCCGCGAGCGGCATGGTGGTGAGCCGCAGGTTGTTGCCCGCCTTCGCGCTCTCGATGAGGGCGTCCATCATGTTGTCCATGCAGCTGAGGGGCGATTTCACGCCGCAGATGGAGTCGTGCCAGTCGTCGCGCCCGGAGAACCACTTGACGGATTCGCTCCCGCTCATGTAGGCGCTGCACGTGATCTTGATGCAGTTCCGGAGGCGGTCCATGATCTGGTTGCACTTCAGCGGATCGCCCTTGTGCACCTTCACCGGCTGACTCAGGAAGCGCACGACGTCCAGGTTCTCGCCGATCACGTCAATAAGGTGTTCAAGCTCCTCGTAGCTCGCGGGCATGGGGTAGGGTTCATTGTCCCGGTGCAGGAAGGGAGGAATACCGCCGATCCCGAGCGTGTTCATGCCCTCGTCGCCGGGGAATGTCTTCGCGGCGGAATCGAGGCTTTGGTCCACCAGCTCCGGCAGGAGGTAGATGCGGTGCGTGGAGGCGTCGTAGCCCGCAAGGCCCGTCCCCTCCAGGAGCTCCACCACGCGCCGGTTCCTCGTTTCGATGCCCACTTCCGCCAGAACGGCCTTGGTGACGGCGTGGAGCCTCTCGTATTGCTCCTTTTCGGCGTTCAGCGCCTCGCGATATTCAGCCGGGGCTTTGCCGATCATTTCGTCGATCTTGCTCATGACTCTAGCTCTCCGTTCTTTCTATGTTCGACCGCATCCCGAACGCCGTCCGGGACCGGATTTTCTCGTCGTCAACCACTTTATCGAAGCCGGAGGCAACGGGCGCCGCCCTCCGGAATATCGCCCAGTCGCATATTGAAAGGGAAAACCGCTTTCCGGCGTCAGACGCCTTTCACCCACGACTCGAAGTCGCGGTCGTAGTAGTTTTCCCGGAAACGGGCGTAGCGCTCCAAACCGTAAGCGTAAAAGTCAAAGTCTATCGAGGAGAGGCGGTCCTGGATCATGGCCCACTGGCTCCACCAGAGGTCCGCCGTCAGCCGGTGGAGCATCATCCGGCAGAAGCGGTGAGGGGCGTCCTCCCCGCAGTAGGTCCGAATGACGAGCTGGAGCTGCTCCCGGCTCAGGGGATGCTCCACGGCGAAGTCCCCAAGGTCGAAATAAGGATCGTTCATGCCCCCGTATTCCCAGTCGAGCACCCAGACCTTGCCGGTTGCGTCGACAATGAAATTCTCGGAGAGAAGATCGTTATGGCAGGCCGCCGGGGCCGGCTTGTCGCGCTCCATGGCAGTTTCGATCCGCTCGAGCGTCGCGAGCATCCACTGGAAATCGTGGGGGAAGAAAGCTTTTACGTCCTCGGCCATCCGGATGTAGCGGCGGATCATCCTGAAGACATTGCTGTCCGAGTCGAAAACCGCGCTCCGGTGGACCTGCCGGATCGCCTCCACGATGCCCACGACGCGGGCGTCGTCATCAGCGATGAGCTCCCGGTGCATCACCTCACCCTCGACAAAGGGAATGACCATGGCCCCTTCGGGCTCGACCACCCAAAGCACTTCCGGCGAGACGCCCGCCTTCGAGGAGGCGACGGCGTTCCGGCGCTCCGTCTCCCGGTCGATGAAAATATCGGTCCCGGTCCCCGGAACGCGCAGGACGTACTTCTTGCCGTCCACCCGGCAGAGGTAATTGTGATTGGTGATGCCGCCCGAGAGCGGTTCATGGAGCACTTCCCTGCCGCTCCACATTCCGACCCTGGCAATTATTTCATCCACCGCATCCATGCCCTTCATCGCCTTCCCCTCCTCATCGCGAACCTTCCCCTCCAGCAGCGCCGCACCCACCGGGCGACGGGGCCGTTAAGCCTTGAGCGCCGCGCCCTTCGGATCGTACAGGACGCGCGGCGTCACCTCGGCCGGGGTCTTCTCGCCAAAAATCTCCACTTCGAGCTTCGCGCCCTCGACGGCCAGCTCGACCGGCAGGTAGACCATGGCGACGTTGCGCTTCACCGTGTATCCATAAGCCGTGCTGCGGAGGCGGCTGACGACCTTGCCGCCCGAGATGACCGCTTCGCCGCCGTAGAGCGGCAGCCAGTCCTCCCCGCCGATGACGATGGTGCAGAGCTTTTTCGAGACGCCCGCCTCCCTCGCTTTGGCGAGGGCCGCCTTTCCGAGGAAGTCCGCATCCTTCTTCAGGTGCACGTTGAACGCGAGCCCCGCCTCGTAGGGGTTCTCCATGGTGGTGATGTCGCCGCCGTAATAGAGGTATCCCTTTTCCATGCGCAAGCCGTCGAGCGTCTTGTAGCCGCCGACTTCCAGGCCGTGCGCCTGTCCAGCGTTGAAGACGGCATCCCAGACGACGATGGCGCGCTTCACCGGGGCGTAGAGCTCCCAACCCTTCTCGCCGACGTAGGAAAGGCGCTGCGCGGTCACTTTCACGCCGTTTACGGTGATCGTCCGGCACTGCATGTAGGGAAACGCCTCGTTGGAAAGGTCGTCCGAAGTCACCGATTGCAGGATAGCGGCGGCCTTCGGGCCCCAGAGCGCCATGCAGGCGTACTCTTCCGTCACGTCGCGGATTTCGACTTCCGGATCGTCCTTGCACTGCTGCGAGATAATGTGGCCGAAATCGTTGTCGATGTATCCGGAGCCCGTAACGAGACGGAAATGCTCCTCGCCGAGTCGCGTGATGGTGACATCCGCGAGCAGCCCGCCCTTGTGGTTGCAGAACTGGGTGTACATGACCGAACCGACCGGCTTGTCCATATTGCTGATGGCGAGCCTCTGGAGGAGCGGCAGCGCGCCCGGCCCCTTGAAGTCGATCTTGCCGAAGGAGCTCAAATCCACCATTCCGGCGGCTTCGCGGAACGCCTCGTGCTCAATGCCGACTCTCTCGAAATAAGGGGGTTTCACCCATGCGCCCCACTCGCGCTGGTCCTCGCCCGCGCGCCGCCACGGCTCGCCCGGATTGCAGTAATTGACCCGCTCCCAGCCGTTCTTCTTGCCAAAGACCGCTCCGAGGTCCTGCAAGCGGTAATGGATGGGGCTGATGCGGCGCGGGCGCATCTCGACGTCCTCGTCGTGGGGATAGCGGGTGTAGTAGTAGTACCGGTAGCACTCGCGCGCGCACGAAGCGGCGTAGAAGGGATCGAGGTAATTGCGCCCGAAGCGCCATGCATGGAAGCCGTAGAGGTCCACCTCGGTGGAGCCCTGGGTGATCCACTCGGCCATGGATTTGCCGATGCCGCCCGCGCCGCCAAAACCGTTCATGGAGAGCCCGCAAGCCAACCAGAATCCTTTTACGCCCGGCCAGGGGCCGAGGAGCGGACGGGAGTCCGGAGTGAAGGCGTCGGGGTGCGCGATGAGGCGCTCGAGGCCCGCTTCCGCGAGGAACGGGAAGCGCTTGACGGCGTTTTCAAAAAGAGGCTCGAAGCGGTCGAACTCCGTCGGAAGCTCCGTCGCGGCGTGGCTCCACGGGACGCCGTCCTCCCAGGTGGAAACGGGATTGGTCTCCCAGCCGCCGAGCAGCACGCCGCCGTGCTCGGGGCGCCCATATATAAGGTATTCCGTATCGCGGAAGCAGGGGGCGCCTTCCGGGACCTCGCTCCCGGGGACCGCGCCAAGGCCCGCGTGCTGGTGCACAACCGGAGTGGACGGGATCTTCGCGCCGACCATCGCGGCCACCTGTGCGGCCCATAGCCCCGCGCAGTTCACGACGATCTCGCACCGGATGTCGCCCTTGTTGGTGCGAACGCCCGCAATCGCGCCGTCGGGCGTAAGATCGATGCCGGTCACCTTCGTATCCGTATATATGATGGCCCCGAGATCCCTCGCGGCCTTCGCGACGGCGTGGGTCGCGCCATGAGGGTCTAGGTGGCCGTCCTGGGGCAGGTAGACCGCGCTGTAGACGTTCTCGCTGCTCATCCAGGGCATGATCTTGAGGGCTTCTTTGGGGCTTATGATGTCCACGTCGAGCCCCACGCCCTTGGCCTGGCTGACTTCCTTCAGGAGGGTGAGGTGCTGGGTCTTGCTGGAAGCAATTCTAAGGCTTCCCACTTTCTCGAACACGCCCAGGTCCGTGTACATTTCCGAGCTGTATTTGCGGAAGCGCATCATGGTGGGCGAGGAGTTGAACTGGGTGAGGAGCCCCATGGCCATACAGGTGGCGCCGCTGGTGATTTCGTTTTTCTCCACCATCACCAGGTCTTTCCAGCCCGCCTTTGCGAGATGATATAAAATGGAGCATCCGGTGATGCCGCCCCCTATGACCACTACGCGAGCACTGTCTTTCATCTATTTCCTCCGGTTTTAAAACCTTCTATTTGGCCTTCCATGCGCTCGAGCCGCGCCCGGCCTCACTAGAGAAGGATGCCGACGCAGCGGTGCAATTCCCATTCCTCCCGGCGTCCGAACCCGCCCTCGCACGTCCTTGATTAGACAGGGAATGCAGCTTTAGGGCGGTCCGCGCCGTCCTGCCGTCCTGTAAAGCCAGGAGCAGCGCCCGATTCCGCCGAAGAGGGCGGGGCATGGGCGGTCCGGGCGGCGTTCGGCAGGTGTGTTGTATTTTGTGCATATTTGATGCCATCTGTTCTTTATCTGGTTTTTCCAAGCCCAGTCCTGTGTGATCGAACATGCTCCATCGATCACAATAGAACAAAACAGAACTTTTTAGGCGACCATTTAGGGGCTAAGGAACAAATTTGTTTAAATGAATCCTTCTCGGCGCCCGATGCCACGCATTATTCCCTGCACATCAAACCTTTACAGACCAAGGCCCTGCAAAAAAAGCACGCGTGCAAGACCATTCCCAGGGGGTGTGGACCGTTTCTTGCCCTATCATGAGACCGGATCGGGGAAGAGCGGCGGCATCGCCCGCATGCCCAACAACCATAGGAATGACATGAATTTCCATCGACCTAAAGGCGGGTTTCCGACTTCGGAAGGAAAAGGCGACGCAGGGCCCCTCCAGGGGTTCCCGATCGTTTTTGTTTGCATGTTCGATTTGAATTCAAAAATAAACAGTTGACAACATAAACGAACATAGCTTATGAAGACAGCAAGCGTAAACAACTCAAAGGAGAGATGATTATGGAAAACGGCTCACCCCTCCTGCCGGCGGAACGGCAGCAAAGAATACTCGACATCATCAAGAAGGAGTTCACAGCCAGAAGCTCGCTGCTGAGCGAAACGCTCGGGGTCTCGGAGATGACCATCCGACGCGACCTCGACGTGCTGGAGAAAGCCGGATTGGTGGAGCGCACCCACGGAGGGGCGGTGTTCAGGCAGGAGCGAGTCGTAACCAAGTTCCAATATCAGAGGAGCATCAACGAAAACTTCGCGGAGAAGCAGCAAATCGCGAAGAAAGCCGCCTCGCTGATCGAACCCAACGACATCCTCTTCATCGGCGAGGGGACGACGGCGGCGCAGATCGCGAGATTCACCGAACCCGGCATGCCGTTCAGCATCTTCACCAATAATGTTGGCGTCATAGCGGAAGTGAAGGACCTTTCGGCGGCGACGGTGGTGCTGCTCGGCGGCGCATACGACCCGGCGACCCACTCGCTCGCCGGACCGCTCACAATGGACATGATCCACCAGATCAACGCGACCAAGGTGTTTCTCGGGGCGGACGGCCTCAGCCTGAGCGCGGGAATGACCACGACGAACCTCGAAATAGCGGTCGTCGAGCGCGCGATGATCCGCCAGACGCGGGGCAAGGTGGTGGTGATGGCGAACCACACCAAGTTCGGCCTCGTGGCGGAAATGTCCGTCATCCCCTTAAAAGGCATAGACATTCTGGTGACCGACAGGAAGGTCCCCGAGGACTTCCGGGAAGACCTCGAGCGAATGGGCGTCGAGGTCCTTCTGGCCTGACCGGTCGGGCGAATCGAACGACGCGGCCGGGAAGAAGACCGGCGGCAGCGATGAACAAGGAGAACAAGGCAATGAAAGCATATGTGTGCGTCAAGCAGACGCCGGACACCGCCGCGAACATCAAGATAGTGGGCGAAGCCGGGTATGACGAGTCGGTCAAGTTCGTGGTGAACCCCTACGACGAGTACGCCGTGGAAGAAGCGGTGCGGCTCGTCGCCGACAAGGGCGGCGAAGTGGTGGTGGTTTCGGTGGGAAAGCCCTCCGCCGTGAACGCTATCCGGAACACCCTCGCCCTCGGGGCCGACCGGGGCATCCTGGTGAAGACCGACAAGCAGTTCCTCGACAGCGCCACGACCGCCATGGCGCTCAAGGCGGCCATCCTCCAGGACGGCGAGCCGGACGTCATCTTCACCGGCAAGCAGTCGGTCGATACGGAGAGCATGCAGACGCAGTACCGGCTCGCCGCCGCGCTCGGGATGCCGGTCGCGAACGAAGTGGTTTCCTTCCGGCTGAAGGACGACTGGGCCGTGGTCGAATGCGAAATGGGCGGCGGCGACCGCCAGTCGCTGGAACTCCAGCTTCCGTGCGTGCTCGGCGCCACCAAGGGCCTCAACGAGCCGAGATACCCCAAGCTCCCCGACATCATGAAGGCGAAGAAAAAGCCGGTCAAGGAGATCAAGATCGAAGACCTCGCGATCGACGCCCCCAAGCCCGCATTCCAACTCACCAAGCTGCACGGCGTCGCGGAGCGCGGCGCGGTGCAGATGCTTGGCGGCGAAACCCTCCGCGAGGCGGTCGAAAAGCTCGTCTGCAAGCTACACGACGAAGCCAAGGTGATTCAGTAAAGCGGCCGGTGGGGCGCATTGCCAAAAGAAACGACAGGGGCGCATCGACCCCTCCCGATAGACCCTACTATGGAGATATACGAAAATGTCCGAAATCGGAGTTCTCATCGAAACAGACGAAAAGGGCGTAAAACCTTCCGTCCATGGCGTAATCACGGCCGCCCGGAGCGGGGGGGCCAATAATGTCGCCGCGCTGGTCTTCGACCCGAAGGCGGAAGCATGCAAAGCCGACCTCGAAAAATACGGAGTCTCGAAGGTGATCGGGCTTTCAGGCGAGGGGCCCGCCGTCCGCTCCGCCGTGCTCGCAGCGGCGGTGAAGGAATTCGGCCTCGCGGCGCTCATGGGGATCAGCAGCTCGGTCGGGCGCGACGTTCTCGCGCGGGTCGCCTGCATGCTCGGGGCGCCCATGGCCCTCGACTGCACCGCCATCGACTTTGCTGAAGGCGTCGCCCGCAAGAGCCACTTCTCCGGCAAGACGACGGCGAGCATCAAGCTTTCCGGCGACTTCTTCATCTGCGGCATGCGTCCCAATTCCGTTGAACCCGCGGCGGACCCGGTTCAGGCCGAAATGGCGCTCTTTGCGCCCGTGGTGGAAAATGGAGCAAAGATGGTTGTCGGCCCGACGAAGAAGAGCCAGTCCGGGAAGATCGACCTCACCGAGGCGGAAATCATTATCACCGGCGGCCGCCCCATGGCTTCCGCCGATAATTTCAAGATTCTCTATGAATGCGCCGAAGCGCTCGGCGCCGCCGTCGGAGCGTCGCGCGCGGCGGTCGACGCGGGCTACGCCCCCCACAGCATGCAGGTCGGCCAGACGGGAAAGACCGTGAGCCCGAAGCTCTACATCGGGTGCGGCATCTCCGGCTCCGTCCAGCACTACGCGGGCATGAAGACCTCGAAGGTGATCGTAGGCGTCAACACGGACAAGGACGCACCCATCTTCGGCAAATGCGATTACGGCATTATCGGCGACCTTTTCGAGGTCGTCCCGCTGCTCAAGGAAGTGTTGCTCGAGAAGAAGAGCTGCTAGCAACCCCGTATTTCGTTAACCAGCGCGCCGCTTTTTTCTGCCTCCCAGGCGGCGGGCTGTTCACACCGCGAGGAGCCCGGAGCCGGCCCCCCCGGATTCCCCGCGGTTGGGCCAACAAACCGGAAAATGAAGCCGCCCGGTGATGTGCGGACGGCTCCAAAGGCCGCTCAACAATATAGACGATTAGACAGATAATCGGCGGCGGACCATGCGGCCCGCCCCCAGGGCAATTCCTCAAAGGAGCGTAACATGAAAGACAGCGCAAGAGTGGTCATCATCGGAGGCGGCATCATCGGGTGCAGCACCGCCTACCATTTAACCAAGATGGGTTGGAGCGACGTCATCGTGGTCGACAAGGGCGAGCTCACCAGCGGATCGACGTGGCACGCGGCGGGCCTCGTCGGGCAGCTGCGCGCGGAGCGCAACATCACCCGCATGCTGCAATACAGCGTAAGCCTCTATGAAACCCTTGAAGCCGAAACCGGCCTCACGACAGGCTGGAAGAAGACCGGATGCCTGCATCTCGCCAAAACCCCGGAGCGCATGCTGGAACTCAAGAAAGGCGCCACGACGGCCCGCAGCTTTGGCCTCGAAATGCACATCATCTCGCCCGAGGAGGCGCTGAAGCTTTTCCCCATCATGGACGCGAGCGACCTCATCGGCGCAGCCTTCATGCCGACAGACGGCCAGGCGGACCCCGCCGGAATCACCCAGGCGCTCGCCAAGGGCGCGCGGAGCCGCGGCTGCACATTCTATGAGCACACCCTCGTGACCGGGTTTGAATTCGACAAGAAGCGCGTCACCGCCGTCAAGACCGACAAGGGCGACATCAAATGCGACGTCGTGGTGAACTGCGCGGGCATGTGGGGCTGGCAGGTCGGCAACATGCTCGGCGTGAACGTTCCGCTCGTTCCCTTCCAGCACCAGTTCCTCGTGACCGACGTGATCGAGGGCATTCCGGCCAACCTCCCGACCATCCGCGACAAGGACAACCTGCTCTACTACAAGGAGGAAGTCGGCGGGCTGGTCATGGGCGGCTACGAGCCGGACGGCATCCCCTGGGCCATCGACGGCGTCGCAAACGACTTCATCTCGCAGCTCCTCGAGCCCGACTTCGACCACTTTCAGTCGCTTTCCGACCCGGCCATGCAGCGGACGCCCTGCCTCGAGAACGCGGGCATCTCGCGTCTCGTGAACGGCCCGGAAGCCTTCACCCCGGACGGGGACCCCATCATGGGACCCGCGCCCGAGCTCGACAACTGCTTTGTCGCGGCGGGCTTCAACGCGTTCGGCATCGCCTCCGGCGGCGGCGCCGGAAAGATGATGGCGGAATGGATCATCGAGGGCGAGCCGAGCCTCGACATCTGGCCGATGGACATCCGCCGCTTCGGACCGTACCACAAGAGCCGCGCGTACAATGTGGAGCGCACCCGGGAGCTTTACGGCAAGCACTACACCATCCACTGGCCTTTCGAGGAGCACAGCTCCGCGCGCGGCGTCCGCCGAAGCCCGCTCTACTACCTGCTGAAGGAAAAGGGCGCGGTGTACGGGGCAAAATACGGATGGGAGCGCGCCAACTGGTTCGCCCCCGAGGGCGTGGAGCCGAAAGACGTGCACGCCTTCGGCATCCCGAACTGGTTCCAGTACGTCGCCGAGGAGCACAAGGCAGCCCGTGAAGACGTCGTCATCATCGACCAGAGCTCTTTCTGCAAGTTCGAGGTGGAGGGGCCGTCGGCGCTCGCATTCCTCAACAAGCTTTGCGCCAACCAGATCGACCGCCCCGTCGGGTCGCTCGTCTACACCCAGATGTGCAACGAGCGCGGGACCATCGAATGCGACCTCACCGTCGCCCGCGTCGCCGAGGAGCGCTTCCTCTTGATCGTCGGGACCGCGTTCGGCCTCCGCGCCTTCTGGTGGCTCAACCACCATCTGCCGACCGACGGATCGGTCCACCTGAAGGAAGTCACCTCTGCTTTCGCGGCAATCAACGTGATAGGTCCCAAGTCCCGCGAGCTTTTGCAGAAGGTCGCAAGGGGCGCGTTCGACAACGAATCTTTCCCATTTGGCGCATGCCGCGCGATCACCGTGGGCTACGCTCCCGTGACGGCCTTCCGCGTCACCTACGTGGGCGAGCTCGGTTATGAACTGTACGTCCCATCGGAATTCGCCTGCCACGTTTACGAAACGCTCTGGGAAGCCGGACAAGAGCTCGGCGTCCGCAACGCGGGCTACCGCGCCATCGCCTCGCTGCACCTCGAGAAGGGCTACCTGGACTGGGGCAGCGAGCTCACGCCCGAGTACAGCCCCTACGACGCGGGGCTCGGCTTCTGCGTGGCGAGCGGCAAGGAAAGCTTCATCGGCAAGGAAGCGCTCGCGAGGATCAAGGCCGAGGGGCCGAAGTGGAAGATGTGCACCTTCACCCTCACGACGGACGGCCCCATGCTTCCGCAGGGAAGCGCCCCCATCCTGCTCGACGGCAAGGTGGTCGGCGTAACGTGCAGCTCCGGCTACGGCCACACCGTGAAGAAAGCCATCTGCTACGGGTACCTCCCGGCGGCGGTGGCGAAGAGCGGCGGCGCTTTCGAAGTGGAGTCCTACAAGACGATCTATCCGGCCAAGCTGGAGCCGAACCGCGCACTCTACGATCCCAAGCGCGAGAAGATCCTCGCCTAACCTGCTGCTCCCCCCTCCCCTGCCATGCGCAACCGGCGGGGGAGCGTGCAAACTTTCCACCCCGCGCCCGCGTCCGTCTCCCGCTTCATTATGGAAGGCGGACGGGACAGCCGGAAACAAAACGCCGCGGTTCCATTCCATGGAGCAGCGGCGCTTTTCACTTTTGAATATTCATCACCGAAACGAGCGGCGTCACAAAAAAACCTTATTGCCGGGCCCCAGGGTGGAAGCAAGCGCTCCGCCCAGTGACCCGGCCCCTGTTTCTCGCTATCAGGACCGAACCACTACAAGGTCCGTCCTACAGAAACCGCCTCCTTATGGCTCCAAGGAAGGCAAGCCCCGAGGAGAACAGCAGGACAGCCCCCGGAATGGGTACAGGAGCGACCTTCAATAGCACCTCATTGTCGGAATATTCAACCACCCAGGTTTTTCCCGAAAGCGCGGGCAGAACGATGTTGCTGAACACCGTGCCATTCAATCCGCCACCGGAGTACAGGATAGTGAAGACGCTGCCCTCGATCGGATCGAATGAATCGAGGAGAGAAACGATCAGGTTCCCAGCCAAGCTGGCGCTGCCGCTGATATTCAGAAAATCGT
The DNA here is from genome assembly GCA_937958025.1 of uncultured Syntrophobacteraceae bacterium. Classification (GTDB taxonomy): domain Bacteria; phylum Desulfobacterota; class Syntrophobacteria; order Syntrophobacterales; family Syntrophobacteraceae; genus CALFXO01. The sequence goes on along the minus strand of CALFXO010000010.1, from coordinate 1,922 downwards.
ACTCATCCCCCTGGGTGTAGCCGGCAAGCTCAATGAAGAGCGAGGAAGAGTCATAGCTGGCATAATCACCTGCAATATCGAGTTTCCCAGGCGAGGAGCCGGGGGCGACGGAACCATAAGTCAGCACGTCGCCAAAGATGGAGCCGGAGCCGCCGAGCAGGCCGGTTTCCGTCACCGTCAAGGCGCCTGTTCCGTCGCTCTTGAGCGTCAGGGCGCTGCCGCTCCCCACGGTGATTTCACCAGAGTTGCTGAGATTTCCCGAGGTGGTGAACTCCGCGCCGTTCACGAGGCTGAAGCTGCCTCCCGAGGCGTTGTTAGAGAAGTTCTTGAGAGCGTTCTCCGAGCCCGACGCGCCGTTGTAGATATTCGCATCGACGCCGTCCAGCTTGATGGTCGCAGCGTTTGTGTTCACATAACCCGCCAGCCGCAAGGTCCCCGCGACATTGTACGTCCCGCCCGTCAGGGTCGATCCGGACAGGTTGCCCAGGCTTGCATTCGCGAGAGACAGCAAAGCCCCGGAAGTTGTCTCGAACGTCCCGCTATTGCTCACATAGCCATAGAGGTAAAGGGGCGTGCTCTGGTTGGCACTGACAGTCCCCTTGTTATAAAACGACGTGGCGTTGCCGCTGCTCCCTATCGAACCGGACCCTTCTATCGTATGGCTGGAGCCGTTCGTGAGGCTTGCGTAGTTTGCGCCCGTCAGCATGTGGTTGTTGCCGTTGTCGCTCATGCTGAGGACGCCGGAACCCGCCAGCACTCCACCGTTCGCGGCGAAGTAGGTTCCACTGCCCGTGGAGTCTACCGATATGGCGCCATCATTCGTAAGAGTGGACCCGTTCAAGCTGACCGATGAACCGTCATTCGCCACGTAGTTTCCGGTGATCGTGACGCCGTTCAAAGTGGTGCTTGAGTTCGCCACGGTGTCCACATTCCCGGCGAGAATGCCGCTGTTCACCACGCTATTGTAGAGATCCACCCAGGAAGCGCCCACGCCTTCGATAGTCCCGCCGGTGTTGGCGATCGTGGCGCCGCTAAAATAAAGCTCTCCGCCGTCGGCCGCCATCCAGCCTTTATTGGAGACGTAAGCTTCTACAATGAGCGGCGTGCTTTGGTCGGCGAGCACCGTCCCCAGGTTGATCAGCGTCGTGGCGTTGCCGCCGCTTCCGATGGTCCCCGAGCCTTCTATCGTGTGCGCCGCGTCGTTCGTGAGATTGGCGTAATTGGCCCCCCTCAGCACGTAGTTGTTGCTGTTGTCGCTCAAGGAGAGAACGCCGGAGCCTGTCAACGTTCCGCCGTCTTGGGCGAAATACGTTGCGGACCCCGTGGATTCGACCGTTATCGTCCCATTGTTCGTAATGGTGGTTCCCGCAAGATTGGTCGCCGACCCATTGTTTGCGACATAGTTTCCGTTAATGGCAAGCGACTTCAATATGACGCTCGATCCGGACGCCGTATCGACGTTCCCGTCCAACTCGCCGCCCGTCACCGTGGTGGCGGCAAGGGTCGCCCAGGAAGAGCCCAGTCCTTCGATAATCCCGTTCGCATTATTGACATTGGAGTTATTGAAATTCATGTCGCCGCCATTAGCTTCCATGAGGCCCGTGTTCACCACGGTGGATTCCACGTTGAGCGGCGTGCTCTGGTCGGCGATTATCGTTCCGAGATTATACAGCGTCGTGGCGTTGCCACTGCTTCCGATCGTTCCCGAGCCCTCTATCGTGTGCGCCGCGCCGTTCGTGAGATTGGCGTAATTGGAGCCCCTCAACACGTAGTTGTTGCTGTTGTCGCTCAAGTGAAGAACGCCGGAGCCTGTCAGCGTTCCGCCGTCTTGGGCGAAGTATGTTGAGGACCCCGTGGACTCGACCGATATCGTCCCATTGTTCGTAATGGTGGTTCCCGCAAGATTGGTCGCCGACCCATTG
>CALFXO010000009.1 GCA_937958025.1 uncultured Syntrophobacteraceae bacterium | reverse complement strand
GAGGATTGAAAATTACGCTTCTAGAAAAGAATAGGCCCCCCAGGAACGAAACATTCATTAACGAGTATAACGAATGAAGTTCTATGCTCCTAAAGTCGGCTGGCATCAAAAATCATTAAAAGGTCCCTCGACCGGAGAATTCTTCCTCCCATTGCGAATCCGCCTGAAGTCGTCTCCGGCCAGATCCAGTTCCACACCCTTCCGGCTGCCGCCTGCCACTCTTGGAAGGACTTTCCGAGGCGTCACGGACGCAACGAGACGGGTCGTCTCCATTTCATCCTCATCGCTCCGCGCAGACGCCGCCGTTTGCCCTGCTCGTCCACCGTCGATCAACCCTGATAGCGCCCCGACAAACCCTTTCATCTGCTCGCCCTGCGCATTCATCTCTTCCGAGACGGCCGCGGCCTCCTCCGCGCTGGAGGCGACGCTTTGCACCACGCCATTCATCTCGTGCAGGGCAATGTTCACCTGCTCCACGCCCTTTGTCTGCTCGCCGATGGCGCCCGTAATTTCCGTAACGCATTCCATCACTCTCTTGCCGTCCTCACCCATCACAGAAAACGCTTCCTGGGTCTGTCGCACCAACTCGGAGCCTTGGCTAATATACCGGAGGTTCTCGGAAATAAGCTCCTGCGTGCTCTTCGACGCCTCGCTCGCCCTAATAGCGAGGCTCCTCACTTCGTCGGCCACGACCGCGAATCCCGCCCCGGCCTCTCCGGCCCGGGCTGCCTCCACCGCGGCATTCAGTGCAAGCAGGTTCGTCTGGAAGGAAATCTCATCGATATTCTTGTTGATCTTTGCCATCTGTTCCCCGGAGGCGCCGATTCGAGCCATCATCTCGGTAGTTTCCCTAAGGCTCTTGCTGCTAGTTTTCATGCTGCCGAAGGAGCTTTGCACCAGTCCCCCGAGCGTTGCGACGGTAGCCGAGTTTTGCTTCATCAGGGCGTCTATTTCCTCCATCGCGGAAGAGCTTTCCTCCAAGGCGGCTGCCTGCTCCGAAGCCCTTTCCGCAAGATGCTGGCTGGATTCCGAGACGTGCGCGGAAGCTGCCCCAACCTGCTCCGCCGCCTCTGAGATGCCGGCCACCGCCGCTGCAATGGGCTTGGAGATGCGACGGGAAAATCCTAGCGCCGCAAGCGCGGATAGAAGCAGCAAGCCTCCGCCGAAGACCAGAGTGCCATTGCGTATGGAATGGACGGGAGCCATAAATTCATCCTGGTCCTGGGTCGCGACTACGTTCCATCCGGTCAACTCCACGGGCCAAAATCCCGCGATTTTCGCTTTCCCCTGGAATGTATAGGATTCGACTCCACGCTCTCGCGCCAGCAACCTCTGTGCGATCCTCTCCATTCCCTTCAGGCTTCTTATGTCGGCGCTCAGAATGAGGCTCTGGTTTGCATGTGCTACACATAAACCTTTGTCATCGACGACATAGGCGTATCCAGTGTTGCCGACCTTCACGCTCGCGATTTCGCGAATAAAGTAGTCCATCTTCATGGAGAGGGCCAGAACCCCAAGAAATTGCCCGCTGGTAGAGAGTACGGGGGCGCAAATGTGAGCAACCGCTCCGTTCGTCTTCTTCGATTTCACCACGGGGCCTATCAGCGCCTCTCCGCTCTTGGCCCCCTTGAAATACTCCCTGTCCGCCACATCGAGCCCGACGTAAGAGCCGTCCACCCCGTCGGAGAATATCTTTCCGTCCCGGTCGGTGACAAACGCTGTCCCATAATCCGCCCCTAGCATTTGCATCACGCCGACAAGACGCTCATGCAATTTCGCGCGGACTTCAGCCTCGTCAGCGCCCATGTAAAGCTGCGACAGTAGGGTCGCAATCTGGTCATTCTGCGACAAATCCTTGATAAGCTTAAGCTCTTCCGTCAACACCAGTTGTACGGACTTTGCAAGGCTGCTGGCCGTGGATGTGACCTCGCTCCTTGCGGCCGCGTCCAACGCCCGGGATGCCTTCGTTATCGAAAAGCTCCCAATGGTCGCCAAGGGGATGGAGACAAACAGTAGAGCGGCCAATACCAACCTAACAGACAAAGATAGTTGTTTCGTCACCTCGCAATTCCTCCTGGATGTTCCCACAATCGCACTCTCATCGACAGTTTGAAGAAACGACCTCAAGCGCTCATCAATAGATTGTCTCACTGTATATGGCCGAGGGACGCAGTTGTGCGCATCGTTCGCAGCCGACGACGACTCTACCTGGCAAGCCCCGATAGTGATTGAGAAAGCGGCGCGTAGTAGTGCGTAGGCTTCCTGACGCCAACTAACAGACTCTACCGTTCCGCCAGCTTCCATCGTGAAAAGACTCGCCTGCCCCCTTGCTATTATCGACGATTGACGCTTGCTAGATTAGCAAAAAAAGGAGGATGGGGGCATTTATGGAGATGGATTGAGGAAGGCGGTGCAGAACAGTTGGAAGTCTTATCGTTTTAAATCAAGTAGATGCATTCCAAACCCCCTTTGTCGCAGTATAGGAGTTAACCACTCGTCAGGACCGCTTTCCAAGCCGCCTCCGCAGAGTCATGGGGGGCCCATGACGCCACATCAAGATGGAGACCCGTCAGACGTTTCGAGGCCAACCCGGCCTAAGAGAAAGAATCTCCTGAGATTTGCGAATAAGCTCTTGCGCACATTGTGGCTAGTCGATATAAAGGAAACGAGTAATTCCGGATCAACGCTTTATGAAATAGCCTCCCTGACCGAGAATGAATAAAATGTCTGCCAAGAGCCTCAGCAATAAACAATTGCTCGGACCTTATGTCGCGCCATATTGCGCCTACGTTCTTCTGGCGTCCATCCCCGCTGACATTCTGTCCCAGGAAGGGAACTACCTCCTGCGAATAATCATCACGTCCGGTTTGCTCCTCTGGGGCTGGAAATATTACGCCCCCATCAGAGGACCGCTTTCCCCCCTTATTTCCATTGTCTCTGGGGCTGCGGCCGGACTAGCGGGAACGGCGCTTTGGGTCCTGCTGCTCCTGCCTTTTGTGCAGGGCGCCGGTGGAGCAGCCTGGAGCGACACGGCTTTCTGGCTCAGATTTCTTGCCGCGGGATTCGTTACTCCGGTATTCGAGGAATTGCTCATGCGAGGTTATGCTTTCAGCTTTGCCCTGCAATGGGATCAGGAGAGAAAAAGCAGCCCCAAAGCCCCATTAGAGAATACGCTGGAGCACCGCTCCATCCATGACGTCCCTGCCGGTTCATGGTCGTTTGTCGCTGTAACTGCATCCACAATCGTTTTCACCCTCGGACACTCGACTCAGGAATGGATAGCAGCGGTCGCCTACGGCTTGCTCATGTCGGCTCTTCTCATCTTTCGCAAGGACCTCTTATCCTGCATTATCGCGCATGGCGTCACCAATATCGCGCTGGCCCTTTACATCAAGATGGCGGGAGCTTGGGGGCTTTGGTAACAAGATTTGTACGCCATGCGCTGCAAACGCATCCCCATTTTCACGGCGCTGCGAAGCACACCCTTGCTTTGTTCATGGATGACCACGGAATGCTTGCATGGTCACCTTGATTAAGTGAGATGAAGATTTATCTTAAGAACTGATTGCCCGCCAATGCAATCGCCGCAGACGTTGCCGGTCCCCCATAAAAGGAGGGGAGCGATGAGTCGTCAAGAACTTCGCGAATACACTGAAAAACTCCGAAAGGTGCACCGGAACGGAGGGGATTCATGGTCCGCGGTCAAGACCATGATAGACGTGGCGTGTCGGGAAATAGAGAACCCTTCGCTCAAGTCCCCCGACAGCATCCGGTTCCGGAACGGTCAACCCCATATGAAGTGATAAGAAACCGGGCCCCAAGCCCGGTTTTTCTCGTCGAGCGCCCTTGCAGGCAAAACCATGCCCCCCTTCCAACAGCGCCCTTAAATTCTTTACAACTCGTATTTGTCAAGATAGCCTCTGGGCGTCGCCATCCAATCGCCCCAGATATACGTTCGGCTGTTGCCGACAATAACAATCGACTGCATGTCCACTTCTTCAAAGGGGATATCCCCCAGCGTCGTCAGATATCGCCATTCTCCAGCCCTCATGGCTTGCCGCACTATCCCGACAGGTGTATCGGGGGAGCGAAATTGAAGCAGCATCCCCTGCGCATTTTTCAGCAGGTCGGGTCGCGTCTTGCTTCGAGGGTTGTAGATGGCAATCACGAAATCCGCCGCGGCGACAGCCGCGAGCCGCTTTTCGATAAGCTCCCATGGCGTCAGGTGATCGCTCAAGCTTACGGCGGCAAAATCGTGCATGAGAGGCGCCCCTAATATCGAAGCGGCGGAGTTGAACGCCGGAACCCCCGGAATGACTTCAACCAGGAGGTCCACTTCGCTGGAGTTGGCGCCGCTTCCGTTTTGAACGCCGTTATCGCGCCAGTTCGCGCCACGCACGCGCAAATTCAGCCCCCGGCAGATGTCAAATACAAGCCCCGCCATGCCATAAATCCCTGCATCCCCGCTCGATACAATCGCAACCCGCCGCCCCGCAAGCGCCTCGTCGATAGCGTCCCTGCAGCGGTCTATTTCCTTGCGCATGCCGCTCGAAAGGACCTTCTTGCCTTCAAGGACGTCTTGAATAATACCCAGGTAGGTTTTGTAGCCGACTATGACTTCCGCTGCCAGCAACGCGTCAAGGGCTCGCGGGACCATGTGGGACCGATTGCCCGGTCCCAAACTCACTATGGAAAGGCGGCCCGGACTACCGCCAGGGTCGCGTTGGCTGTCTTTTGCTTCGGGATTATCAGAACCCCGCTCTCGGCGCTCCGTAGAGCTGTCGCTTCGCATACGCTCTTGACTCCAATGTGATTCGCCACAATATCCGAAGGATTAGGCGTCGCTATGTTTTCGATTTCATCTCTGCTGAAGAAACGGACCGGGCGGCCAAGTTTTTTCGCTGCTTCCAGAAGCCCCGCTTCATCGGCCTTGAGATCCACGCTCGAAAGGCCCCTGATCGAGAGAAGCGAAAGGCCCTCGCGCTGAAAATTGCTTCGTATAAGTTCCAATATTTCAGCAGCTTCAGTTCCCCTGTTGCACCCGACGCCAAGCACGAGGTTGCGGGGCCGCAGCTCCAGGCAATGGGAGCCGCGCGGAGCGCTACGCTCGCTCACCCATATCCCGACGCGAGGCGTAAATTCGGCGTCAGATGGCGACGGCATGTCTTCGGCGCCCTCCATGCGGATCAGGGAATCGGCCCCTTCGAGGCGTGGCATCAGTAGATTATAAGGATCATAAATCCAGAAGGGTTCGTCTTCCACGATAGCTCGGGCTAACCGAGCGAACATCTTTGGGTTTTCGGCTTCCAGCCCGGCATCCCGCGCGGCCAGATCGAGCGCGGGTTTTTCACGCACGTCCGAAGCCGTCGTAACGACCGGGCTCCCGCCCGTCAACCGTGCGACTTCACGGGCTAATTCGTTCGCGCCGCCGATGTGCCCGGAGAGGAGGCTGATGACGTAATGCCCCCTCTCATCGAGGACAACCACCGCCGGATCGGCGGTTTTGTGGCGCAGAAGCGGCGCAACCTGCCGCACCACGATCCCCGTCGACATGATGCATACAATCGCCTTGAATTTCGGCCAAATGTCCGGAAAGACCGCACCCGTTCGCTTGAAGCCGACCGCGCCCATGGCGAGCGCAAAAGCGTGGCGCTCCGGGACATAACATACGCTCCCCGGCAGCGCCTCCCTCAACCTGAGCCCCAAGCGCACTCCGTTGTCGGTGAGGGCCACAATGGCGACGTCCTGGCGTTCATCTGGCATCACGAAACCCGTGACCGAAGAGGGCGTCGTAGAGACGCGACCGCTTGATCTTTTCTTCCCCGAATCCGGCGAAGACCTCACCCACCAAAATGAGGGCCTGACGTCGGACGCCTGCCTGTTCCACCTTGTCGGCAATGTCCTCCAAGACGCTTTCCACGAACATCTGGTCCGGCCACCCCACACGGTAAGCCACGACGACCGGCGTGCGCGGCGGGTAGGATTCGAGAAGCTCTTCGACGACCTTGTCCATCTGGTGGATGCTGAGATAAATGGCAAGCGTCGCACGGTGGGCGGCGAGCGAGCGGAGGTTTTCGAGTTCCGGGACGGGGGTTCGCCCGGCGAGCCGGGTGAGTATAACGGTTTGTGACACCTCCGGGAGAGTGAGCTCCCGCCGGAGGCTGGCCGCGGCGGCAAAGACCGCCGAGACTCCCGGCACGACCTCGTAGGGGACGTTTTCCTGCTCAAGGAGTTCCATCTGCTCCCGGATCGCGCCATAGAGGCTCGGGTCCCCGGTGTGCAGGCGCACGACGCGCTCCCCGCGCCGGAACCCCTCCGAGAGGAGCTTGTGGGTTTCTTCCAGGGTCATGGGGGCGCTGTCGTGAATTTCGGCCCCTTCCTTCCGGACGTCGAGGAGAGCCGTCGGCACCAAGGAGCCCGCATAGACGATGCGGTCCGCCTCCCGAAGGAGCCGCTGGCCCTTGACGGTTATAAGTTCGGGGTCTCCCGGCCCCGCTCCCACGAAACAAACAGGATGCTGCATCCTTATCCTTTCCAGCCGCCCGCCGCCCGGAATCAGCTCCGGCGCCAGGCGCTTACGATGAATACGGGATTGAGCGCGTCGAGCCGCAGGGCGCTCCCCACCGGGGCGGAGCGGCTCACCTGCAACTGCGTCACAGACATATCGAAACCGTCCTTGCGGCTTTGCCAGAAGGATCGGGCCGTTTCGAGGTTTTCCAGCGCGACGACGGTCTGGACCACCCGCCCGCCGGGGCGAAGACGGCGCTCCACCTCTCGCAGGACCTCCGACAGCTCCCCGCCGCTCCCGCCAATAAAGACTCGGTCCGGATCGGGGAATTTTTCATCTTTTAGCGCGCTCAGGGCCGATCCGCAATAGGGTTGGACCTGCGGAAGCTGGAACCGTTCGACGTTCGCCTCCAAGTCCCTGAAACGCCGAGGGTTCTTTTCCGCCGCGATCACGCGTCCGAGATGCGCGACACGCGCGGCTTCGATGGATACGGACCCGCTCGCGGCCCCCAGGTCCCAGAGGGTCAGGCCGGGCGCAAGCTGGAGAAGCGCTACTGCGACCACGCGGATTTCCATTTTCGTTATCATCCCCGCTTCGTGCTCGAAAGCATCTTCGGGAAGCCCAAGGATTGGACGGGGGTCGGAGGTCGGAGGTCGGAAAACGGGGGCGGGGCGAGGCTTTTCGGCGCTGGGGAGGACGAGCGTCATGTTGAGCGGCGAGAAGGAAAGGCCGAGCGCCTCGTCGGGCGTGAAGGAGCGGATCGAT
>CALFXO010000008.1 GCA_937958025.1 uncultured Syntrophobacteraceae bacterium | reverse complement strand
CGTCATCGTCAGGCGGTGGACTATCTCCTCGATGGATAAGGAGATATCGACGTACTCTCGCAGCCATTTGACAGATACGATCATTATTCTGTTTCCTTACGTCCTTCCGCACGCCATGGCCAGGATCTCGCCAGGTTGTGGATGAATGCGATTCGGAGCGTTTCTGGCGTTGCCATCTCGGCTAGTGCGCTGTCAGCCTTCATTTTACATGTTGAACGCAGGTTGGGGGCAAGCCTGTGGCGAACCCCAACAGGAGTTCAGACTTTCGCCGGGGTTCGGATTCGCTCACTCCAACCTACAAAAACAAGCCTGACAAGGCGCTAGGCGGAAAATCGCATAAACGCCGAGATGGGCCATCGCGCGCGCTCGTCAGCAAGCCATGAAGCATTTGAGGGAAGAGGTTGCGGCGACCTGCGCCTTCCCGCAACAACAGTGCGCGGGATGGCGACATAGGAACCTTCCCGGCCTTCAGAAACGAGGGAAACCAAGACCAGAAAACCGCCTAGAATCAGAACTGCGCCAGGAAGCGCAGGTCGTTTTCAAAGAACAGACGCAGGTCATCGATTCCGTATTTCAACATGGCTATCCGTTCGATTCCCATTCCGAAAGCGAACCCTGACACTTCCTCGGGATCGTAGCCAACCATCTTGAAAACTTCCGGATCGACCATGCCGGAGCCGAGGATTTCGAGCCATCCCGTCTGTGAACATACACGGCAGCCGGAGCCGCCGCACATCACGCACTGGATGTCCACTTCGGCGCTTGGCTCTGTGAAGGGGAAGAAACTCGGACGGAAGCGGAGCCCCACGCTCGCTCCGAACATCTGTTGCACAAAAATGGTGAGCATCCCCTTGAGGTCGCCGAAAGAGATCCCTTCTCCCACCATCAGCCCTTCCACCTGGTGGAACATGGGCGTGTGGGTGACGTCCGAGTCGCGGCGGTAGGTCTTGCCAGGCGCTATGATTCGGATGGGAGGACGACGCTTCTCCATGACCCGCACCTGGATGGGGGAGGTGTGGGTGCGCAACACGACATCGTCCGATACATAGAACGTGTCCTGCATGTCGCGGGCCGGGTGTTCCTTTGGAATATTGAGGGCCTCGAAATTGTAGTAATCGAGCTCCACCTCGGGGCCTTCCACTGTCTCAAACCCCAGCTTGTGGAAAATACGGGAAATTTCCAGCATGGTGCTGGTGATGGGGTGCAGCCGCCCGACAGGAGGCCTCCGCCCCGGGACAGTCACGTCGAACAGCGTCTCGGGCCGCCCCTTCTGCTCCTTGGCCCGCTCGAGCGCCTCGTTGATCCGCTGCTCCAGTTCGGTTTTCACCTCATTGAGCAGTTTTCCCAACTCGGGGCGCTTTTCGGGAGGCGCCTTGGGAACGTCCTTGAACAGTTGGGCCAAGTCGCCTTTTCGTCCAAGGCAACGGACCCGAATCTGCTCAATGGCTTTGTAGTCGTCCCTGGCGGCGTCGACGTCGCGCAACGCCGCATCGAGAACATTCTTAATATTCTCTTCCATTCCTTAAGCCGCTTCTTTTGCAGTCTGTACGAGACGGGCGAAGGCGTCGGGATCGGTTGCCGCGAGGTGCGCCAAGACCTTGCGGTCCATAACGATATTGGCCTTCTTAAGGGCTTCCATGAAACGGGAGTAGCTGAGGCCGTGCTCGCGCACCGCAGCATTGATCCTCATGATCCAAAGGCTGCGGAAGTTGCGTTTGCGGACGCGGCGGTCCCTGTAAGCGAATTTCAAGGCGCGATCCACCGTTTCCGACGCCTGCCGCAGCAGCGTGCGGCGCGACCCTCGGTAGCCCTTGGCCATCGAGAGGATCTTCTTGCGGCGTTCGCGCGATTTCACCGCTTTCTTGACTCTAGACATGTATCGGACTCCTTGTCAAAACCCGTTGCGGACCCGTGCTTGCGTTGCCTGGGTTCAGTATTTGTTAGAGGTACGGCAGCATGCGTTGCAACGCCGTGGTGTTCGTGGAGTGAGCCACTACGTCCTGCCGGAGCTGCCGTTTGCGTTTGCTGGATTTCTTCGTCAGGATGTGGCTCTTATTGCCCTTGGCGCGTACAAACTTCCCGGAGCCGGTGACCTTGAAGCGCTTGGCTGTTGCACGTCTGGTTTTAATCTTTGGCACAAAACCCTCCCTTATCATTTCCCATATCCGGGATTGATTGTACTGAAAAAGCTTTTGACCACGGTTCAGAAAGAACACGAAGCCTTTAGTCTATTTATGTTTTTTAATCATGTCAAGCGCTTTTCGCCGATCCTCTTAGGACTTTGGCGCGAGCACCATCACGAGGTTGCGTCCCTCGAGCTTGGGAGACTGCTCCACCAGGGCGTCCTCCTTAAGCTCCTCGCTGATGCGCTCCAACATCCTGGTTCCCTGGTCGACGTAGGCTATTTCCCTGCCCCTGAAAAGGATCGACACTTTCGCCTTGTCTTTTTGCCCCAGGAAACGCTTGATGTTCTTTATCTTGACTTGAAGGTCGTGTTCGTCCGTTTTCGGGCGCATCTTCACTTCCTTCACCTGAATAACAGTCTGTTTCTTCTTTGCTTCCTGGGTGCGCTTGTTCTGTTGATACTTAAACTTCCCGAAGTCCATGATCTTGCAGACAGGCGGCTCGGCGCCCGGAGCCACCTCCACCAGATCCAGCTCTTCTTGATGGGCCAGGTCCAGGGCCTTCTGCAAGGGCATGATTCCCAGCTGCTTCCCATCCGAACCCACCACCCGGACCTCGGAAGCCCTGATTTTTTCATTTACGTTTGCCTGCTTGGTAAGGGAGGTATCTTCCTTCTTGGTCACTTTTCCCCTTTCTCCTGATGGTTTTCTCCCGGTGCAATCCGTTTGCGGCTTTTAGCGCCCCCTGTGCTGCGCGACGCCGCACTGCTCTCAGACGTTTCCCACACCGATGCGTCCGCCCGTGGCTTCCATGCATTCTTTATCGACCAAGGCTATGAAGCCTTCGGGCGACATTAAATCGAGCTGCGCGCCATCTCTGCGACGCGGCGCTACGCCCCCGGCTTCCACCTCCCGGTCTCCGATGACCAGCATGTAGGGAGCCTTCTGGAGCTGCGCCTCCCGGATCTTGAAACTGAGCTTTTCGTTTCGGCTGTCGAGCTCCACCCGCATTCCGGCTGCGCGCAGCTTCTCGTACACGCTCCTGGCGAACTCGAGCTGGTTGTCGGTGACGGTCATGAGAATGGCCTGCACCGGCGCCAGCCACGTTGGGAAAGCTCCCGCATAGTGCTCGATCAATACGCCGAGGAAACGCTCGATGGCTCCGAGAATCACCCTGTGCACCATGGCAGGCCGATGCCGGTTTCCGTCCGATCCAACGTATGTCAGGTCGAAACGCTCTGGAAGCGTGAAATCGCATTGGATGGTTGCGCACTGCCAACGCCGGTCGAGTGCGTCCTTCAGCTTGATGTCGATCTTGGGGCCGTAGAAGGCGCCGTCTCCCTCGTTGATATCGTACGGTATGCCCTTGCCTTTCAATGCGTCCATCAGCGCGTTTGTGGCGCGCTCCCAGTCTTCGTCGCTGCCGATCGATTTCTCGGGCCGCGTGCTGATCTCCATTTCGTACGAAAAGCCGAACATCCCCATCACCTCGATAACGAAATCGAGAATGCCCTGGATTTCCTGGTGGAGTTGTTCGGGCATGCAGATGATGTGGGCGTCGTCCTGGGTGAATTGCCGCACGCGCAATAAGCCGTGGAGCACTCCCGATTTCTCGTGCCGATGCACTGTCCCCAGTTCAAAGTACCGGATGGGGAGATCACGGTAGCTCCGAATTTTCGACTTGTAAATAAGCATGTGCGAGAGGCAGTTCATTGGCTTTATGCCGTAGGACTGCTCGTCTATTTCGGTGAAATACATGTTCTCGCGGTAATGGTCGAAGTGGCCGGAGCGCTTCCATAAGTCCGTCTTGAGGAGCGTTGGCCCCTGCACGATATTATAGCCCCTGCGAAGGTGCTCGCGCTTTTCAAATGTTTCGAGGATGTGGCGGATCAACGCTCCCTTTGGATGATAGATCACCATCCCCGCGCCCGCTTCCTCGTTGAAGCTGAAAAGGTCGAGCTCCCTGCCAAGGCGGCGGTGGTCGCGTTTCTGCGCCTCCTCAAGGAACGCAAGATACTTCTTGAGCTCCTTCTTGTCGGCGAACGCCGTTCCGTAGATGCGCTGAAGCATCGGGTTTTTCTCGCTGCCGCGCCAGTATGCGCCCGCAACGCTGGTCAGCTTGAACGCCTTCACATAACCTGTGTCCGGGATGTGCGGCCCCCGGCAAAGATCCACGTAATCGCCCTGCTGATAGAGCGATATTGAGGCGTCGCCAAGGTCCTCGATAAGCTCGACCTTGTACTTTTCACCCTTATTCTCAAAAGACCGGATGGCTTCATCCCGCTGTGCTTCCATTCTTTGGAAAGGCAGCTTCCGGGAGATGATATCCGCCATCTTCGCCTCGATTTTTTCCAGGTCCTCGCCAGTAAAAGGCTCTTTTACGTCGAAATCGTAATAGAAGCCATTCTCAATCGCGGGGCCGATGGCCACTTTGGCGTCCGGATAGAGCATCTGCACTGCTTGCGCCATGATGTGCGACGCGCTGTGCCTCAAGATTTCGAGACCGTCCACAGAGTCAACGCGCACAGCTTCGATAGTTGCGTCCTCTTCGAGGACGGCGCCGAGGTCCGTAAGGCGTCCGTTGACTCGCGCAGCCACCCAATCGCGTCGCGCGCCGTCAGCCGCATCGAAGGCCTCCACCACCGGGAGCCCTTTAGGAATGTCCTTTTCGCGCCCACCCGGGAGCGTCACATGAATCTGTTCAGCGGTCATATCCGTTTCCTGTGCTGTAATAAGAAAAAAGGAGCGTTCGGAGTCCGAGTCGGATGCATGCTCGAGGAAAATCCAACAAAAAAAGGCACCCCGCCCCCAAGACAGACGATGCCTTCCATCATGATCGCACTAGGCGATGAGTAATCCGGATGAATCCAATGCAAAATGAGGCCTTGATCTGGTTCTTATCAGACTCCGTTTTTGGCGGTTGAAAGCTTTCATGAAAGTGGTAGGCACGGGCGGTCTTGAACCGCCGACCTCTACCGTGTCAAGGTAGCGCTCTCCCCCTGAGCCACGTGCCTACATGCGAGTGTTCTTATACAGCCAACCGGCCCCAAATGTCAAGCGAAAGTCTTTCAGTTATTTCGCATCGCCTTTCGGGCCGCTCTGTTCTTCCCAAATCGTTATCCCGCGCCATATGTAATGGAACATCGTCACCACGCAGAGAGACCCCACGGCGGCAAAGAGAAAATAGTTCACCCACTCGGGAAGGATAAAGATCCGGAGACCCAGCAGAGTCGCCAGGACTGTGGTCAGTTCAAAAAGCGTGGTTATCTTGCTGAGCCCTGACGGCCTTATCTGAACGGGCGCCTCATGAATGACCAGTGTAACGACGCCCAGCACAATGATCGCATCGCGGCTGACCGCCACCACCACAAGCCACGTGGGGAGGAGATCCATTGCACCCAGGATGATAAAAGAACTCACCAATAGAAGCTTGTCAGCGACGGGATCGAGATAGGCGCCCAGCGCGCTTCTCTGGTTGAGCACCCGGGCGATGAATCCGTCCAGCCCGTCCGTGAGCCCCGCCAGGATGAACACCACCAGAGCTTCGTTGAACCGATGGATCAGCAACAGCCAAATCAGCAGGGGAGTGAGAAGTATCCGTATGATGGTCAGAATGTTGGGAATGGTCATTATCGGCAAACTCCGCTACGACGATGCGCCTCTGGAGGCGAGTTCCACCGTGAGCGCCCGCTTCTCCTGCGAATAGTCCTTCACATGCACTTGCACGCCACTGCGAAGGTGGAGGCCTTCCAGCAGGCTGGGCAATTGCGCGTCCACGCCTTCCAAATGGACGCGGATCTCCTCGGGGCCAAGCTCCAACCCTTTTACCTTGAGCGACTTGAAATTCTCGCGCAAAACCCTCTCCAACTCTTCCCAATTCGAGAGACTCTGGTAAGATTGAATAATTAACGTCAACTCCTGTGCATCCCCGATGGAAATTGTAGAGAGGGGCTTGGCCTGGGCGGCTTCACGCAAGATGCGGTCCAGTTCTGGGGCCGTGAGCGCAGCCGTCTCCATGGCGCGCTCGTCCGGTGAAAATGCGCCTACGGGGCGCTCCATTTGGATCTTGCCCATTTCCTGCATGGTGACGCTGTTGAGGATGCGCAGGTCCGTCTTTAGCATCTGTTGATTTTCCACGGAATTTTCAAGGGAAACCGATCCCGTTACAACGCATTGGGCGCCTGCCGCCTGTGCGGAGGAAACGGCATCCTTTAAGGATGCTTTGCCATTTGCTTCTACGTGGAGCGAGTTTTCCTCGGGAAGCACCAATGCAATATCATAATTTTGTGATTCCTGAAGCATGCTTGCCGCGAAAATTCCCGGCGCGCTCCCGTCATCGACGGACAGTCGCCAGTCTCCGTCGATGTTTTCCGCCGCAGCCCAAAGCACCTTGCGTTTAAAGACCGGGAGGTTCGCATTCGATGCACCCGGCGATTCCGGCGTGGGGAGTATGGTCACAACAGGGGAAGAGCCGTCGCGAGCGGCGCCATCGGGTCCCGTCGTTTCCGCGCCTTCGCCCCCTGTCCCCGCCTCCTTGGAAGAGGGTCCTTCCCGGCTTGAGTCCAGATCCTTCAGGCCATTTCGGAGCGCGTCCATCGAAACCGTCACTTCTGCTCTAATCTTATAAAAATCCCCCTCCGAGAGTTCGGAAAGCACCTGATAGTTCTGTACGTACTGCTGAGGGCTCTTGAGAATTCTGTTTTGTATCGCTCCAAATTCCGCGGCTATCTTGTTTGGCGCCCAGACGCTTCCGATTGCCTGGGTGACGGCCTGCTCGAACAGGTTTTTCAGCGCCTCGTCCCTGCTTCCCGCCAAATCGTTTGGCTTGTAGAGTGACTCGCCCTGTACGAAAACCGAGAGATGCTCTTCAATGCTTTGCACGTCCTGACTCCACGCTGCACCGATAGGAAACAGCAGAAGGACGAAGCATATCCAGATCGTTCTGTGGCAATTAGTCATTTCGTGCTCCTTGCCGGGCCAGCGGGCCCTCCTAGGGCTCTAAGGGCCGTTTGGGCTGACGCAGTCGAGCACTCGAAGCTGGATGCCCTTTTGCCCGGCCCATGTTTTCCGCATGGGGACGAATATGCATGCACCCAGCCGCTCCACTGCCGCGGGAAATTGTTGGGCCATGCGGAAGGCTATAGCGGAAAACCGTTTTCCATTCTGGCCGAGCAGCAACCGCACGTGTTGCTCACGGATCACATCCCGCCGGAGAATGTCAACGGATTCCGCCCAAAACACAGGTTCGGCGCACCCATGCCCGAATGGCCCCAATCGCTCCATCCATGCAATTGTCGCATCGTTGATCTCTGAAAGAGGCATGGAAGCGTGAAGAGGCAGCGCTTCATTTGCCAGAAGGTCCACCCCTTGATTCTTTATGCACTCCGCGAAGCAACGAATAAAGCTTTGCAGGTTTTCTTGCGAGACTTTCAGGCCGACGGCGACGGCGTGGCCTCCAAATCGCTCCAAATGCCCGGCGCAATGTTTCAGGGCGTTGTGGAGGTGGAATCCGTCGATGCTGCGCCCCGACCCTTCCCAGTGGTCATTTTTCCATGTGAGGAGTATGGTCGGCTTCCTGTATTTTTCAACAATTCGGGATGCGACAATGCCAAGAATGCCCGCGTGCCAATCCCTGTTTGCAAGAACAATGGCCTGGGACGTCAGGTGGAAATCATCGCGTTCGATTCCTTCTATGGCCTCACGGAAGACGCCTTCCTCGATCGCCACCCTTTTTCGATTGAGATCCTCCATCTGTAGAGCCAAATCGCAGGCGTCCTTCATCAATGTGCTCGAGAGCCAGTCCATGATGACGTCCTGCCTTCCCATGCGGCTTGCCGCGTTGATCCGCGGAGCGAACCGGAAATGAACGTCCCATGGCGTGACCATTTCCTCTCGATGGCCGATGACCTGCCTGAGCGCTCCCAGCGCAATTCGCGAGCCACGGGCGAGTTCGTGAAGTCCGTGGCGGACAAGGGTGCGGTTCACCCCTTGAAGCGGCATCATGTCGGCGACCGTGCCGAGGGCCAGGAGGTCCATATATTCCCGGAGGTTGGGTTCGTCAATGGAGCGGTACCAGCCGAGGCCCCTGAGACGGCTCCGAAGGGCCAGCGCGACATAGAACGCGACGCCGACGCCCGCAAGGTTGGAGAGAGGGTGGTCGGAAGGGAGCCTTTTCGGATCTATGACTGCGGCGGCGGGGGGGAGCGTTTCGGAGGGCAGATGGTGGTCGGTGACCACAACGTCCATCCCGAGCCGGTTGGCTTCTTCGATTTGCTCGTGGTTGGCCACGCCGCAATCGACCGTGACGAGAAGCGCTGCTCCCTGGCTTCGCAACTCCCGGATGCTTGCGGAATGCAATCCGTAGCCGGCGACCAGCCTGTTGGGGATGTAGCTCACTACCCTTGCGCCGCTCCTGCGCAGAAAGTCGGATAGCAAGAAAGTAGCAGTAAAGCCGTCCACGTCATAGTCGCCGTAAACGGCAATGAGTTCCTGTCTGTCGATTGCCGCGCAAATCCGATTGACGCCCTCCTCGAGGTCGGGCAGATCCTCGGGAAGCGGGAGTTCGCCGAGACGGGGGTCCAGCCAGGAAAGCGCCGCCTCGCGCGACCGGACGCCCACGCCGGTAAGATACGCAGCCACCCATGAAGGGCATCCGAGTCCGGACCTGAGACGCTCTGCCTGGGGACTTGGCTCCCTGGAATATTCCCAGGTATGTTTTAGACCTTTAATGAGCATATCATGAAAAGCATTGTTGCCTTTGACGTCGCTAAGCCGTGCTCCGTCCGCTGCATCCCTTGCGCTCCACGCCCCTGATGGCGACATATTCCCTTTCGGGAAGACGTCGGGATTCTTATCCTTTCAGGGATTGGAGAGCCGATGCGCGGCTAATCCTCTTTGCCTATCAAAAGATCATTTGCTATCATAGTATGAACCGAAACGAAAGGAAAAATAGCGAAGCATGACGCCTAAGCAGTGCACGATCAGGCATGTGATCGTCGACCCGTCCGAAATTCATTTTCTTTCCTTCACTATCCAGGCGTACGAAGGCATCGCCATGGTCACCACGTTGGATAGTCGATTGGGACTTGTGAAGATCAGCATCGCGCCTGGGTGCGAGGCCGATGTGGCAGGGGTGCTGGAGGCGGAGAAAGAACGGCTTCGTCTGAGGTGCGTGGAATTGCAGAACGCCATCACCCTATGAACAGAAGGACGTTCTGGCGGGCTTGCTCCCTAGTGGATGAAACACTTAACTGGTTATTGAATGATTTCGAGAACTATGACACAACAACTTCTCCCGAATCCTGACTGCCGCTCCCGCTTGTTTTTTATCCAAACAATGGGTTGTCAGATGAATGAATATGATTCCCTCCGGGTGCAGCGGATGCTGTCCCTGAGGGGATGGAACCCTACTTCGGAGATCGCCGAAGCCGATTTAATTTTTCTGAACACTTGCTCCGTGCGCGAGAAGGCTGAACAGAAAGTTCATTCCTTCCTGGGGCGCTTGCGGAAGCTGAAGACCGTGAATCCGGAGTTGAAGATCGTTGTCGCGGGGTGCGTCGCCCAACAGCTCGGGAAGGACCTCCTGGAGCGCTTCACGCATATCGATCTAGTGCTCGGAACACGAGCCATCGGAGCATTGCCGGGACTTCTGGACCAACTGGAGATGTTTGGCGCACGAACGGCGCATATGCCGGATGAGGAGGAAACGCGGGAAGAGCCCTGTGGAGCCCCTTTCCCTTTCAATGCAAGCGTCTCGGCGCCGGTTACGATCATGCAGGGATGCAATAATTTCTGCACCTATTGCATTGTCCCCTATGTGCGCGGCAGGGAGCGAAGCCGACCAAGCGGGGAAGTCATTCGGGAAATCGATTGGCTGGCGCGCGGCGGGGTCCGGGAAATTCTCCTCCTTGGACAGAATGTGAACTCTTACGGCAGGGGGCTTGACGAGGACATCTCTTTCGCGGACTTGCTGCGCCGCATCGCGGCGGAAACGGATATCTCAAGGATCAGGTTCACGACGTCGCACCCGAAAGACCTCACGGACGAATTGATCCGATGTTTTGCCGAGATTCCGGTGCTTTGCGGGCATCTCCATCTGCCGTTCCAAGCTGGATCGGACGCCATCCTCGAAAGAATGCACAGAGGCTACACTGCCGCGCAGTACATCAAAAAGATCGATAAGCTGCGAAACGCGGCCCCGGATATTGCCATGTCTTCGGATGCAATGGTCGGGTTTCCCGGCGAAACCGTGGAAGAGTTCCACAAGACGCTGCAACTTCTAGAAGAGATCCGTTTCGACTCCCTGTTTTCTTTCCGGTACTCGGATCGGCCTTTCGCTAAATCTTCACGGCTTCCCAATAAAATTTCCTATAAGGTGAAGGCTGCGCGGCTTGCCGAATTGCAGGCGCTCCAGATGGAAATCACGATGGAGAGAAGCCGTGCGGAAATCGGGCGCATCCGTGACGTGCTTGTCGAAGGACCCAGCAAAACGGGCGATGGACAGTTTACGGGACGCACCGAACAAAACAGGGTGGTCAACTTCGACGGTTCCGGAGTGCGTGCAGGGGACGTCATCCAGGTGAGAATTCTCGATGCTTTTTCGCATTCGCTCAAAGGAGAGGTTGTCTTAGGCCACGGATTGTAATAGATTATATGCTAACGCCGCCGGATCGGCTCTGTCGGGGCGTTTCCAGACGCGTCGACGTGCTCGGTTTTCCGTTCCCATCGCCAGGGCCGAGGGGAAGATGGTGGGGTCGCCCGCTTCTTTGTGGAAAAACATCAGACGACAGGAGGAGGCGCCATGTTCAGAGAAATGAGAGTAACCGGGTTGCTGATGGACCCTCAGACGAACACGCCCATCCTGATCCTTAAGGACCTTGAGAGCGAGAAGTCATTGCCTATTTGGATCGGGCTGCTTGAGGCCACGGCTATCGCAACGGAGCTGGAAAAAGTCAGGTTTCCCCGTCCGATGACGCACGATCTTATCAAGACCTGCTTCGACCAGCTCGATGTGCAGGTGGAGCGCGTCGAGGTGTGCGACTTGCGGGAAAATACTTACTACGCCGTCATTTACCTTAGAAACAGCGGGAGCGTGACGCCGGTGGATGCGAGGCCGAGCGACGCGATCGCCATCGCGTTGCGAACCAACGCCCCGATATTCGTAAAAGAAGACGTCTTGCATCGGTCTCAGAAAGCCGACGTTTCTTCTCAGCCAATGTTCGATAAAGAAAAAAAGGACCAATGGGCTGACATACTCGCGGATCTCGATCCCGAGGATTTTGGCAAGTACAAGATGTAAGCAGTTTTTCGCGTTGGGGTCCGGGTGGGAGACTGCCCTGCCCGATGATGCAATGCGGCCACCGGGAGAGAAAACGCTCATGACGTGGGATAGCTTGTCCCTGACTCGATTGATAGATGCAGCCGCAGGGAGACGGCCAGTTGATCTCTGCATTCGTGGATGCCGTGTGGTGAATGTTTTCACCGGACGGATTGAAACCTGCGATTTGGCTGTCCATGAGGGCTGGATCGCGGGTTTGGGCGAATATGAGGCGCTTCTGAACATAGACGCCGAGGGGATGTACGTTTGTCCCGGATTCATCGATGGGCACATCCACATAGAAAGCTCCCTGCTGCATCCTGCTCAGTTCTGCGCGGCGGTGCTTCCATGGGGGACGAGCGCTGTGGCGGCGGACCCCCACGAAATCGCGAACGTGCTGGGGGTGGAGGGGCTTCGTTTTTTTCTGGATGTGGCGCATGGTTTGCCGCTCGACATTTATTTCAATCTGCCAAGTTGCGTCCCCGCTTCTCCCCTAGAAACTTCCGGAGCGAGGTTGAGAGCCGCCGACCTGGCTACGCTCGCTTCCGATCCCAATATTCTAGGACTGGCCGAGGTGATGAATTTCCCCGGCGTGATTTATGCCGATCCCGAGGTCCTGGACAAGCTGATTCTTTTCCAGTCCCGCGTTCTGGACGGACACGCCCCCCAGCTTTCGGGCCGGGGCCTGAACGCCTATCTTGCGCCTGGAATCGGTTCAGACCACGAGTGCACATCGGAGGCGGAAGCGCGCGAGAAGCTTGCGCGGGGAATGACCATCATGATCCGGGAGGGCAGTCAGTCCAAGGACTTGGCCAGCCTGCTTCCCGTGGTGGACGACCATAGCTGGCCGCGTTGCATATTTGTCAGCGACGACCGGCATCCGGACGACCTCTTTCGTGAAGGGCACATGAACGCCATTGTGAACCGCGCGATGGACCTTGGCCTCGACCCAGTGCGGGCCATAGCGATGGCGACCTGGAACCCCGCCCAATACTTCCGGATGCCACGCCGAGGCGCCTTGGCCCCCGGCTACAGGGCGGATTTCAGTATGAGTCCGACGCTGAATCCCTGGACCCCGAAGCGCGTCTTCAAGGGAGGAATGGAAGTTGCGCGCGACGGAGTGTTGCTGACGGACCCGGCGCTTTGGTCGCAGCCTGCTGCGCCCGCGAGTCCGATGCACATCGTCGATCTCTCCGTGGAGCAACTGCGGGTTCCAGCAAAAAATGGAAAATTGCGCGTCATAGGGGTGCAGGAAGGATCGCTTTTGACCCGCAAGATGCTCTTCGATCCCAATGTCGTGGACGGCTTCGCCGTTTCCGATGCGAAGCGCGACATACTGAAGCTTGCTGTTTACAACCGATACGTTCCTGGACGTCCCCCTGCGGTGGGTTTTGTACACGGCCTTGGGTTGCGCGAGGGGGCCATCGCAACGTCGGTGGCCCACGATTCTCACAACGTCATCGCTGCCGGGGTGAGCGACGCCGCCATGGTGCGACTGGTCGACGCCATTCGGGAAAATGGTGGTGGAATGGCCATAGGCGGCGCCGAAGGTCCGCTGGAGGTTCTTCCGCTTCCCATTGCCGGGCTCATGTCGGACCAGCCTCTGGATCGCGTCATCGAGAGCCTTGGCGCTTTGAAGGCGAGAGCCGAAGCGTTTGGCTCCAGTCTTCGCAATCCTTTCATGGCCTTATCGTTTTTAGCTCTGCCGGTCATTCCGGAGCTTAAACTCACGGACTTGGGGCTGGTGGATGCATCCGCTTTTTCCCTGACCTCTCTTTTTGAATAAGGGGCTCGGGCGTCTGCAAGGGAAGGGGGGCGGTTTCCCGCTGTTTCTTGCTGTAAACTGAAAATATGCAACCTTTTGACAGGAGGAAAGCATGACCGCTGTAACGTGCAGCTCTGTTGACGATGTTATTAATTTCGCTATTGAAAAAGAGCAAAGGGCGATGGATTTCTATCTCCAGTGCGCCGGCCGGGCCACCAACAAGGGCATCAAGACTTTCTTCGAGGAAATGGCGAAAGAGGAAGAGCGGCACCGGGAGCTTCTGAAGTCGCTCGATCCCGCGGGTCTGAGCGACTTCAAACTGGATAAGGTGGAGGACCTTCAGATTAGCCAGTATCTGGTCGATGTCAAGTTCACTGACGATCTTACCTATCAGGAAGCCCTTACTCTCTCCATGAAGAAGGAAGAAAAGGCCTACGAATTTTACTCCGCATGGAAGGGTAAATGCATGCACGAGAAGACGGCAAAGATCTTCGAGATGCTGGCCCAGGAGGAGATGAAGCACAAACGCAACCTCGAAAACAAGTACGACGACGAAATCCTTTCGTGGGATTAATTGGCAGGAAGGGGCGGCTTCCCACCTGCTCGCCGAGGGGTTGGAGGGCGGTAGGAAGCGCCCTGGTGCTTCGATTCACCTTTTGAACCTCTCAACCTCTGCGCTGGCGGGATGGAAATGCAAGACAGTGGACGCTTCCAGCATGATCCAAAAAGACCTGACGCGGTGGTTGGACCCTGTGACGACGGCATCCTCAACACGCAGGTAACCGTGTTCCTCTTCGGTGAATGAACCTTCGACTACAGTTCCCCCTTTGAGGTGGAATGTGAGACGTTGACCAGCGAAGCGTCTCCAGAAAAGCGCGCGCTCGGATGAAGCGCTTTCCGTTTGCGCCGATTGTGGGGTTGTATGCTGAGGTTGGTGCGCGGTCTTCTCCATTTTAGTGCTTTCGATTTTAGTGCTCCTTACGATTTCTTCCGGAGTTTTTCGTATTATGGTCATTCTTTTTCTTCCTGGGGTCGCCGTCCGCAAGGGATGAGAGCTTCGAGCGACGGCCGGAGGGCGCTCCGCCGCCTCGAACGCCCCGAATTATACCAGCGCTGGGGCGGTAGTCTACAGGAATCCTTTGAGAGTCTCAAGCTCTGGTGAATAATTACGGTCCGCAATAGTGTGTCTCGGGATGCAATTCTGACTCGGAAGGAAAACGAGACACTTTATATTTGTTGAGGATTCAAAATTAGGCTTTCGTAAGGGCGGCATCCTGCCGGGACTTGTGCCAGTTGCGGCAGGATGCCGCCCCTACGGCAGGATTAAGTCCCCCAGATCAATACATTCTAAACCTTAACGGGTCTAGCCGCTGGTTGCAGGTCAGCTTTTGTTAATTTTATTGAGCAGGGGTGGGCCTGTCTCGGCATTGTCTCGCATCGGTTTTGTCCGATTGGAACAGCGCATTATGTGGATGGCTGCAAGTGGTTGGAATCTAGGTGGTTGTCCTATTATGCTCCATGAAACGTTGATTTGGCATGGTGTTTGGTTATAGTGCAGTAGGGAAGCGCTTTGTCGGGTGAATCCGGCACTCGGACGGATTGTCTTTCAGAACGGGCATAGGCGCTTCACCCGGCGGCGGAGCCGGAGAGCGCGACAGAGCAAAATAACGCAAGATAAGAAAGGAATGGAAGAATGGCTGAAAAACTACAGATTTACAAGTGCGGAATATGTGGAAACATTGTTGAAGTGGTTCATGGCGGCGGGGGCGAACTGGTCTGTTGCGGAAGCCCGATGACGCTCATGACCGAGAACACCGTTGACGCAGCGAAAGAAAAGCATGTGCCCGTCATCGAAAAGACCCCGGAAGGCATCAAAGTGAAGGTGGGGAGCGTCGCCCATCCGATGGAGGAGAAGCACTACATCGAATGGATAGAGCTGGTCGTTGGAGATGAGGCTTACCGCCATTTCCTGAAGCCAGGCGATGCGCCCGAGGCGCTTTTCAAGATCGACGCGTGGCCGGTTTCAGCCAGGGAATACTGCAATCTGCACGGCCTCTGGAAGGCCTAAAAAGCATTAGAACCCCGCTCGCCCCCGGTTGAACCCGACTGGGGGCGAAGCTGTTTAACGGCAGGGTTCGCCTTGGGCGTATCGCTCGGGCGCATGGCCCGTCGGTTTTTTCCCCTTCAAGATTATGACATTTGCTCAGTATGTGCGCAAAAACAAACTCCGCGTCAGGTGGCAGCCATGGGGCGACGTTCTGAAGCTTGCACTGACCGTGGTTTTTTGTGTGTGGTTTTTTGCGCGAGGCGCAGGAGAACTCGATTACAATTGGCAATGGCGCCGTGTGCCGCGATACTTGTTTTCCTACGAAAACGGACAGTTCACGCCAGGGCCTCTGCTGCTTGGAGTGCTTGTCACCCTGAAGGCGTCAGCGTTAAGCCTTGTTCTTGCTTTTGCTTTCGGGTTGTCGGCCGCGCTTTTCCGGATGTCGCGATCTTTCGCCGCCGGGTTGACGGCGAAGGTGTATGTCGAGGCCATACGCAATACGCCGCTTCTGATACAGATCTTCTTTACGTATTTCGTTCTGGGGCCAGTATTGGGAATAGGGCGATTCACCTCCGCCGTGCTGGCCTTGAGTCTATTTGAAGGCGCCTATGCGTCGGAGATAATTCGCGCGGGGATTGCATCCATCCCGGCAGGGCAATGGGAGGCGGCGCACAGCCTAGGGCTGAGTTCGTTCCACACCTACACGAGAGTCATTCTGCCGCAGGCGATGCAGCGAGTCCTGCCTCCATTGACGAGCCAGGGCGTTTCCCTGATAAAGGACTCGTCTCTCATCAGCACTATCGCCATTTATGACCTGACAATGCAGGGGCAGGTGATCGTTGCCGACACGTTTCTTACATTTGAAATCTGGTTTACGGTGGCCGGAGTTTATCTGATGATGACGGGGAGCCTGTCGCTGCTGGCCAAATTCCTGGATAACCGCCTGAAGGGCGGCAATGCCGCCTGTTAACGGCTGGCGAGATGGCGCCCATGACGGGAAAAGAACTCGGGGACGTAATTGTCGAGGCCCATGGGATCTGTAAGAGATTCCCGAGTGGCGTGCTCGCTTTGAATAATTTTTCACTTACGGTCCGAAGCGGTGAGGTGGTCGTGGTGGTTGGCCCTTCGGGGGCGGGTAAATCGACGTTTCTGCGCTGCCTTAATGGTCTGGAGGATGTGGACGAAGGCTCAATCGTCATTGACGGAGCCCTACTCGACCACACAAAGGCGAACCGCCAGAAAATACGGACCGAAGTGGGGATGGTTTTCCAGGCCTTCAATCTTTTTCCGCACCTGACGGTGCGCGAGAACATCGATCTGGCGCAGGTGCTTGTGAGGAGGAAGAGCAGGAAAGAGGCGACGAGGACCACGATGGAGCTTCTGGAACGCATCGGTTTGGCCGACAAAGCCTCAGCTTATCCAGCCCAACTCTCGGGCGGGCAGCAGCAACGCGCCGCGATAGCTCGCGCGGTCGCCATGAAACCTGCGGTGATGCTCTTTGACGAGGCCACCAGCGCACTCGATCCGGAAATGGTGGGAGAGGTGCTGGAGGTTATGAAGGGGCTTGCGAAGGATGGGATGACCATGCTGGTCGTCACGCATGAAATGGGATTCGCGAGGGAGGTTGGGGACCGCGTCGTTTTCATGGAAAGTGGTCGGATGGTGGAGGATGGGCCGGTGGAAAGTTTCTTCACCGCGCCGCGTGAGGAGCGAACAAGAGTTTTTCTGAGTCAGATTCTATAGTCCACAGGGAGGGTGCAATGATGCGTTGGAGAAGCATGCTGGCGGGAATCGGGGTTGTGGGTCTCATCGTGGCCGGATGGACCGGCGCCTCACATGCGGGAAAGATTCAGCAGCAACTTGCCAAGGAAAGCGCCCTCGAGCAGGTGCTCGCAAGCGGCGTTCTCAAGGTGGGCTTCTCCACTTTCGTGCCGTGGGCCATGGCGGACAAAAGCGGGGAATTCGCAGGGTTTGAAGTCGACGTCGCAAAACGGCTTGCGCAGGACATGGGCGTCAAGCTGGAGTTGGTTCCGACGAAATGGTCCGGCATTATTCCTGCGCTTCTCACCGGAAAATTCGACATCATCATCGGGGGAATGGGGATTCGCCCGGACCGCAACTTGAAAGTCAACTTCTCGAATCCATACTATTACTCCGGTGTTTCAATGGTGGCGAACAAAGAGCTTGCTGGCGCCTTCAAGACCATCGAGGATTTCAATAAGCCCGAGGTGACGATTATCGCCCGGATCGGTTCGACGGCTGTTGCGGCGGTTCAAAAGCATATGCCTAAAGCTCAGTTGCGGCTTTTTGACGACGAGGCGCAGGGGCTCCAGGAGTTGATGAACGGAAACGCCCATGCATACGCCGGCGATGAACCGATGCCAGCATTTCAGGCCATCAAGCATCCGGATAAATTGTTTGTTCCCTTGAGCGACAGCCTCAGCAAGAACCCCATCGGTTTCGCCATTCGCAAAGGGGATGTCGATACGCTCAATTTTCTCAATAACTGGATACTTACGCTCCAGACCGAAGGATGGCTCCAGGAACGGAAGCACTACTGGTTCGAGACGATGGACTGGGAGAGCATGCTTCAGTAATGGCGGGGTTGATGGAAATTGGGGGCGCGTTGGCGGATCGCGCGCCGCGCTGATGCAAGAGTCGTTGAGGGGAGGACGAACGGGGAGTTGAGACGCGGCCGGGGAGTGAAGATAACCGCGCTGGATGCGTTCATTCTCCTGGCGCTGCTCGGGTTCGGGGTCTTCCTGGCGTACAGGGTTGAAGTAGGCGTTTCCTACCACTGGCGCTGGGAAGCGATCCCAAAATATCTGATCCGGTGCGATCCCTCGTCGGGCCGATGGCGGCCTAACCTGCTCCTGAACGGGCTCTTCACAACCATAAGGCTGAGCATCTGGGCTGCGCTGCCAGCCCTTTGCATCGGGACGGCGGCAGGGCTTTGGCGGACGAGCCGAAGCTTTCCCATGCGTATGCTTGGCGGCGCGTACGTCGAACTCATCCGAAACATCCCCCCGCTTGTGTTGGTCTTCATATTTTACTTTTTTCTGAGCGATCAGATCATGGCCGCGCTCGATCTGGAGGAGCGCATCCGGTCCAGTTCGGCAGGAACGAAGGAGGCGTTTGCGCTCCTTATGGCCCCGCCGGAGCGCCTGTCCGGGTTCATCTCGGGGGTGCTCACGCTGGGTCTATACGAAGGCGCCTATATTGCGGAGATCGTGAGGGCCGGTATACGCTCCGTGGACAAGGGGCAGTGGGAGGCTTCGCAGGCCCTTGGTTTTTCAAGGCGCGGCCAGCTACAGCACGTGATATTGCCTCAGGCCTTTTCAAACATCCTGCCTCCCCTTGCGGGGCAGTTCATTTCGATTATCAAGGATTCTGCCATCGTGTCGGTTGTCTCCATTCCGGAACTCACCTTCCAGGGTATGGAGCTTATGGCCTCCACCTATCTCACTTTCGAAATCTGGATTACAATCACCGTTATGTATTTTCTGCTGGGCTTTGCCTGCTCCCTGGCCGTGAAGCGCCTCGAAAGCCGGATGCGGAAGGACTGAGGGGCAACCGCCAGCGGCGTCATCCGGCATATTTGGAGTTCGGAGCAAAGGGCGGAGTATTTCTGCCCCGATTCGATGCACCCCTGTTTTGTCCCGGATGTGGTATCATACAAACATCGAACCGCCGAAAGCACGGCGGCTTTCCCTAAGATGACTTCCCATTCCCGGGGGCGCCATGTCAGAGCAGACTCTCCATGTTCTCATAGTAGATGATGAAGTCAACATCCGAAAGACGCTTACCATTCAACTGGAAAGCGAGGGGTGCAAGGTCGTCGCCGTGAGCAATTTCGATGATGCGGCGTCGGAAGCGTCGCAAAGGTTCTTCGAACTAGCTTTTGTCGATGTGCGGCTCGGCGCGGCAAACGGCCTCGATCTCATTCCCGTTCTCCTAGCCGCCGCCCCATGGCTGAAGATTATCGTCATCACCGCTTTCGCTTCCATAGAATCCGCTGTTGAAGCCATCCGGCGGGGGGCGGTGGATTATCTGCCAAAACCCTTCCTTCCGGCGCAGGTCGACCTTGCAATTCGCAAGGCGTCGGCGATGCGCGCCCTTGAACACAGCGTGGAGCGTTTGCGGGACGATCTGGGCAAGTCCCGTCCCGACGCCGATTTTTCCACCGAAAGCCCCGCCATGCGAAGGGCCCTCGAACTGGCCCATCAGGCTGCACCAACGGATGCAACCGTTCTGCTCTCCGGGGAGAGCGGCACGGGAAAAACGGTGCTCGCGCGGGCTGTTCATGGATGGAGCAAGAGGGCGGGGAGACCGATGGCGGTTGTCTCGTGTCCGTCGCTCTCCCCGGAGCTGCTCGAGAGCGAGTTGTTCGGCCATGTCAAGGGGGCCTTCACTGGCGCGGTTCGCGACAGCGTCGGACGCATCACCGCCTGCGAGGGCGGGAGTCTGTTCCTGGACGAAATCGGCGAAATGCCTTTGCCGCTGCAATCGAAACTGCTGCGCTTCCTGCAGGACCGAGAGTATGAACGCATTGGTGATTTCAGGACTCGCAGGGCGGATGTTCGCGTCATAGCCGCGACGAATGCGAGTCTGAAAATGATGGTGAAGGAAGGGCTGTTTCGGGAAGACCTCTATTACAGGCTCAATGTGATCCACATCGTGGTTCCTCCCCTCCGGGAGAGAACCGATGACATAGCTTCCATGGCGGAGCGCATGCTGGCATTTTTCGCCCGGCAGGGAGGGAAACGGATTCTGGGCTTCTCGGACGAGGCGCTGAGCGCATTGCGCGGGCATTCTTGGCCGGGGAACATACGGGAACTTCAAAATGTCGTAGAGCGCGCCGCGATCCTTTGCCGGGGAGAGTTAGCCAGCGTGGAGCATCTTCCCGAAACCCTCGCTCCGAGGGACGCCGACCCGCGCATCGGCGACCCTGTGAGCCTCGAGAAGATTGAGGAGCTGCATATTCGGCGCGTTCTGGCATTGGCCCGGTCGCTACAGGAATCGGCGGATATTCTCGGCATCGATCAGGCTACTCTCTGGAGGCGGAGGAAGAAATATGGAATTTGAGGGGTGCGATTCGATGCCGCCGGTCCTCGCATGATGCGCCGCGGTGTGCATAATGCAAGCGTCTTCGCTCCGGTTTCTTGCAATCTGCAATGGCCGCATTCTAGTCATAAAGAAAATATCCTTTTTAAACAACCACTTGTAACTTTCTGCTCCTGGCATGCCAATTGCCCTATGAAGGGGGCCGGGAGGATGAACATATGTTGGGCATTCGCGGAAAATTGTCATTGGGGTTCGGGGGACTTCTCCTTATCATCGTCATCATTGGGGTCCAGAGCATCGTGCAGTTCAGGACGCTTGGACTCTCCATCGACGTAATCCTTCGGGAGAACTACCGCAGCGTGCTGGCCTGCCAGCAAATGAAGGAAGCCCTCGAACGCATGGACAGCGGGGCGCTCTTCATTTTACTGGGAGACGCCGGACCCGGCGCAGAGCTGATCGAACGCAACAAAGGCGCGTTCGAGGACGCGCTGCGCACGGAGCTGGACAACCTCACCCTCCCGGAAGAGGGGGTGAAGGCCGTACGGATTAGGGACCTTTTCGCTCGGTACACCGCCCTTCTTCAGGATGTGCAGGACCTCCGCTCGTCGATCGAGCATCGCCGGGCGGTGTATTTCGGCGGCCTCCTGCCGGTGTTTTCCAAAATCAAAGACGCCGCAGGCGAAATCCTTGACATGAATCAGAAGAATATGAGCGAGGCAAACGAAATGGCGCGCGCCAAAGCCTCTGCCGCGAGCAGGCGCATGCACTTCCTCCTCATGTTTGGGGCGGCTGTCGCCATAGCGTTCATCCTGTTTACGGGAAGGTGGGTGCTGCGTCCAATACGCCGCCTTACCGATTCCGCTGAAGAAATACGGCGCGGAAACCTGGACCTGACGGTGCAGCGCGATTCCAGGGATGAAATAGGCCGCCTTTCGGAAGTGTTCAACGAAATGGCCGCCAGCCTGCGGGAATTTCGCAGGAGCGACCGCAGCAGGATTGCCCGCATCCAACGCTCGACGCAGCAGGTGTTCAATAGCCTGCCGGAGGCCGTGGCCGTCGTGGATGTGGAGGGGCATGTGGAATTGGCCACGGAACTGGCTGCTGACGCTTTTGGCATCAAGCCCGACATCCATATACAGGACCTAGGCTTTGACTGGATGGAGGAAATAGTTGCAAGAGCGAGGGATGCCGGCGGCCTTGTGAAGGCGCAAGGGAACCGCGCCGTGGTGCAGCGGTTTATCGGGGGAGAAGAGCACTTTTTCAGCCCCCGGGCGACCCCTATTCTGGATGTGGAGAAGGAGACCGTCGGCGTCCTGCTCATTCTGAGGGACGTCACCAGCCGGTTGCACCAGGATGAGCTCAAGCGGGGCGTCATCTCAACGGTTTCTCACCAGTTGAAGACCCCGCTCACGTCTCTGCGCATGGCGGTCTACCTGTTGCTGGAGGAGAGGGTGGGGCCGCTGACCCCAAAGCAGACAGAGCTTCTGGTTGCGGCGCGGGACGACACAGAGCGGCTGCATTCCATACTGAGCAATCTGCTCGATATCAGCCGCATTGAATCAGGGCGCATGCAGATGGATTTCAAGCCGACATCGCCGCATGCGCTGATTATGGAACAGATCGAAGCTTCGAGGAGCGCCGCGAGGGACTGCGGCGTCGCCTTGAAAATGAACGCCCCCGCCGGGCTTCCGGACGTTTGGGCGGACCCGTTGCGGATCGGGCATGTGCTCGACAATCTCCTCTCGAATGCGCTCAAGTACACCGCGCCGGGAGGGGAGGTCGACGTCTCCGCCGCTATGGACGATGACGTGGTGCGCTTCACGGTGACCGACACAGGGAAAGGCATTCCCGCCCAGTATCTGAGAAACGTTTTCGACCAGTTTTTCCGTGCGCCCGGACAGGGAGGCGAAACTGGAGAGGGTCTGGGACTCGCGATTGCAAGGGAAATCGTCGAGGCGCATGGAGGCAAGATCAGCGCGGAAAGCGTGGAAGGGGAGGGGAGTGTTTTCACGTTCTCCCTGAGACGCGCCGACCGCCGGTTTCAGGAGGCCTAAAAGATGGTGGATATGGTCTATGTGGTTATAATCGTGGTTTTCTTTGGCGTATGCATTCTACTTGGGAAGGCTCTCGGGAGGCTGTAGCCATGATAGATATAGTAGTTGGCGTCATCGGAGTTGCTCTGATCCTGTATCTCTTTGCCACGGTCCTATGGCCGGAAAAGTTCTGAAGGGGAGGCGCGAAAGATATGGACGTCTACGGATGGATTCAACTGGCGCTTTTTGTCGCAACGCTGCTCGCGCTCACGAAGCCTGTGGGAGTGCACTTGGCCCACGTCCTCGACGTGGAGGGAAAAACATTCCTCGATCCGCTCATGCGGCCCGTGGAGCGTCTTTTCTATCGGGGGATGGGAATAGAGCCGAATCAGGAGCATGACTGGAAGCGCTATACCGTCGCCTTGACAGCTTTCAGTCTCGTCGGATGTCTCTTCACCTATGCCGTCTTGCGCCTGCAAGGCATCCTGCCGCTGAATCCTCAGGGATTCGGCGCCATGAAGCCGGACCTTGCCTTCAATACGGCGGTGAGCTTCACCACCAATACGAACTGGCAGAACTATGGAGGGGAATCCACACTTTCCTACTTTTCCCAGATGGTGGGTCTCGTTTTTCACAATTTCGTTTCCGCCGCAGCCGGAATCTGCGTCGCGGCGGCGCTGATCCGCGGGATTGCCAGACGTTCGACGAAGGCAATCGGCAACTTCTGGGTGGACCTCGTGCGGATCAATCTTTATGTGCTGCTGCCAGCATGCATTGTTTTTGCCGTTTTTCTGGCATCGCAGGGCGTCATCCAGAATTTCAAGCCATATGCCGCGGCGCAAATAGTGGAGCAGGGTGCTGGAGGTGAAAACGCCTCCATCCAAACCATACCCGGCGGGCCGGTCGCGTCACAGGTCGCGATCAAAATGCTCGGCACGAACGGTGGGGGCTTCATGAACGCCAACGCGGCGCATCCCTTCGAGAATCCGACGCCGCTTTCCAACTTCATCCAGATGCTCTCGATATTCCTGATACCGAGCGGCCTGACCTACACCCTCGGACGGATGGTTGGCAGTCAGCGGCATGGTTGGGCCGTATGGAGCGCCATGGCGGTGCTGTTTCTTCTGGGGACGCTTGCCGCATGGTCGTCGGAGACGATGGGAAACCCCCGCCTGCAAGCTCTTGGCGTCGACGTCCTGGACGGAAATATGGAAGGGAAAGAAGTGCGTTTCGGGATTTTCAATTCCGCACTTTTTTCGGTCATCACGACGGATGCTTCCTGCGGCGCGGTGAACTCCATGCACGATTCGTTCACCCCGCTCGCGGGGCTTGTGCAAATGGTCAACATCCAGCTAGGGGAGGTTGTTTTTGGCGGAGTTGGGGCGGGGTTGTACGGCATGCTCGTCTTCGTCGTGCTGACCGTTTTCCTGGCCGGGCTCATGATTGGACGAACGCCGGAATACTTGGGGAAGAAGATCGAGGCGTATGATGTAAAAGTGAGCGCTATCGCTGTGCTGTCGCTTATCTTTTCGATTCTTTGCTTCACCGCGTGGGCCGCGGTGAGCGACTGGGGCGCCGCGGCGCTCAACAATGGCGGTCCGCATGGTCTGAGCGAGCTTCTCTATGCGTATTCCTCCGCCACCGGCAACAACGGGAGCGCCTTCGCGGGGCTGAGCGGGGACACTCCATGGTTGAACACCACGCTCGGGCTGGCCATGCTCATTGGACGCTTCTTCTTTATCGCTCCAGTCCTTGCGCTGGCAGGAAACCTTGCGGCGAAAAAGAAGACCCCTCTGAGCGGAGGAAGCTTTCCCGTGTGGGGCGTCACGTTTGTCGCCCTTCTGGTCGGGACGGTTCTGATCGTAGGGGCGCTCACCTTCTTCCCGGCGCTTTCCCTTGGCCCCATTGTGGAGCATTTTTTGATGACCGGCTCGGACAAGCTGTTCTAACAGGATGAAAAGCCATGACTGCAAAAAAGCAATCCATATTCGATTCTGAAATCGTGGGGCGTGGGGCGATCGAGTCCCTGCGGAAGCTCAACCCTCGCTGGATGGTGAGGAACCCTGTCATGTTCGTGACCGAGATCGGCGCGGTCATCACCACCGTGGGACTTTTCTCCGGGAATGGGAGCGAATCGTTTGCTTTCAGGCTCCAAGTGACGATCTGGCTGTGGTTCACCGTGCTGTTCGCAAACTTCGCCGAGGCGGTTGCCGAAGGGCGCGGGAAGGCGCAGGCCGACACGCTCCGCAGGACTCGCACTCAAACCGTCGCCAACCGGCTGGGGCCGGATGGCTCCTTCGAGAAAATAGCCGCCGACCGGCTGCGCAAGGAGGATCTCGTGCTGGTTTCCGCCGGCGAAATCATCCCGGCGGATGGCGAGATAGTCGAAGGGGCGGCCACCGTGGACGAATCCGCCATAACGGGCGAATCCGCTCCGGTTATCCGGGAGGCGGGAGGAGACCGGAGCGCGGTTACAGGCGGTACGAGGGTCCTTTCCGACAGCATCCGGGTGCGCGTCACCTCGAACCCGGGAGAGAGCTTCCTGGATCATATGATCAGTCTCGTCGAGGGAGCCAACCGCCAGAAGACGCCGAACGAAATAGCGCTGACGATCCTCCTGTCGTCGCTCACCATAATCTTTCTGGTGGCGATCATGACCTTCAAGCTCTTCGGCCTCCATCTGGGAGCAACCTTTTCCATTACTGTCCTGGTGGCCCTGCTGGTTTGCCTCATACCGACGACCATCGGGGGGCTGCTGAGCGCCATTGGAATCGCGGGAATCGATCGGCTGGTGCGAAAGAACGTGCTCGCGATGAGCGGGCGGGCGGTGGAAGCAGCTGGCGATGTGGATGTGCTTCTCCTTGACAAGACGGGAACCATCACGCTTGGCGACCGGCAGGCGACGGAGTTTCTTCCCGCCGAAGGCGTGCGGGTCGAGGAATTGGCCGATGCCGCGCAGTTGGCCTCTCTTGCCGACGAGACGCCCGAGGGACGGAGCATCGTCGCCCTTGCCAAACAATACGGGCTGAGAGGGCGGCGCATTGCCGAAATGGAACAGGCTCGATTCATACCGTTCTCCGCCCACACCCGTATGAGCGGGATGGACGTGGGGACCCGGCAGATACGCAAGGGGGC
Organism: uncultured Syntrophobacteraceae bacterium; assembly: GCA_937958025.1. GTDB lineage: Bacteria > Desulfobacterota > Syntrophobacteria > Syntrophobacterales > Syntrophobacteraceae > CALFXO01. Next base: position 9,794 of record CALFXO010000008.1, on the reverse strand, counting down.
CGCGGACGCGGTGATGGAATTTGTGGGACGAGCCTTTCCTTCGGAAGTCAAGGCGTCGGTGACAATGATTTCCCAAAGCGGAGGGACGCCGCTTGTCGTCGCGGATAAGGAGCACGTGCTGGGGGCGATTCACCTCAAGGATATAGTGAAGGGGGGGCTCAAAGACCGCTTCGAGCGTTTCCGGGCCATGGGTATACAGACGGTCATGATAACGGGAGACAACCGGCTTACGGCGGCGGCAATCGCCAAGGAAGCAGGAGTCGACACCTTTCTGGCGGAAGCGCGGCCCGAAGACAAACTCGCCCTGATCCGCAAGGAGCAGGCGGCCGGTCATCTCGTCGCCATGACCGGCGATGGAGCCAATGACGCCCCCGCGCTGGCGCAAGCCGACGTCGGGGTGGCCATGAACACCGGGACGCAAGCGGCCAAGGAAGCCGGAAACATGGTGGACTTGGACTCGAATCCCACAAAACTCATCGAGATCGTGGAAATCGGGAAGCAAATGCTCATGACGCGCGGGGCGCTCACCACTTTCAGCGTCGCAAACGATGTGGCGAAGTACTTCGCGATCATTCCCGCCATGCTTGCCGGGGTTTTTCCGGCCATCGCACCCCTCAACCTGATGCGGCTGGGCTCGCCGGAGAGCGCCATCCTGAGCGCCGTCATCTTCAACGCTTTCATCATCATCGCGCTGATACCGCTCGCGCTTCGGGGCGTCCAGTTTCGCCCCATGAGCGCGACGGACCTCCTGCGCCGCAACCTTCTGGTTTATGGCGTGGGGGGGCTGATCGCGCCTTTTGTTGGCATCAAGTGCATAGACCTCATGGTCAATGTCCTGCATCTGGTCTAAGAAAGGATTTCGTAAGCCATGGAAAAGATCGAGACGAGCGATAATGGCTTCAGTGTGAAAGTTATTGGCGCGGAGCTTCGTACATCGGTCATTGCCGTGCTCTCGCTGGCGGTTCTACTCTGCGGCGTTTATCCCGTGCTGGTTTGGGGAGTGGCGCAGGGGCTTTTTCACGACAAGGCCAATGGGTCGCTGGTTGTGAAAGATGGAAAAGTGATTGGCTCAGGGCTCATCGGCCAGTCATTTTCGGGCGCCGGGTATTTCCATCCCCGCCCGTCGGCTGCGGGGGACGGCTATGACGCCGTGAAATCGGGCGGGAGCAACCTTGGCCCTATTTCCCGGAAGCTGATCGATACGGTGGGGGAGCGCATCGCGCGGGTCCGCGCCGAAAACGGACTGCCGCCGGGGGCCCCGATTCCCGCTGATGCCGTGACGGCTTCAGGGAGCGGCCTCGATCCTCACATCAGCGTGAAGAATGCCCTCCTACAAGCTCGGCGGGTGGCTCTCGCTCGTGGTCTGAGCGAGGGCGAAGTCTTGAAAAAGATCGACGCCCATACGGAGGGGCGCGACCTGGGCGTCTTCGGGGAGCAGCGCGTGAACGTCCTGGAACTCAACCTGGACCTGGACGGAAAGCCGTAGGGAGCGTGCAATGATGGAGGAGAACAGGGCGGACGCCTTCCTTCGAATGATCCGGCGCGCCCGGCGCGGACGCCTCAAGATATATCTCGGCTACAGCGCGGGAGTCGGAAAGACCTGGCAAATGCTTGAGGAAGGGCATCGCCTGGCGCGCGAAGGCATCGACGTGGTGGTGGGTCTTGTGGAAACGCACGGGCGAGCGGAAACCGCCGCCCTCATCGAAGGTCTCGAGGTTGTCCCGCGCCGGCGCCGCGAGCATCGGGGCATTGCGGTGGAGGAGATGGACGTCGACGCCGTCCTTGCAAGAAAACCTCAAGTCGCGCTTGTGGACGAACTCGCCCATACGAACGTTCCCGGAAGCCGCAACGCCAAACGCTACCAGGACGTGCAGGACCTGCTCGCCGCGGGCGTTCACGTCATAAGCACGCTCAACCTCCAGCATCTCGAGAGCCTCTACGACACAGTCGAGAAGGTGTCCGGAGTCAAGGTCCGTGAGCGCATTCCTGATGGCATTGTGGCGGACGCCGACGAAATCGTCAATGTAGACCTTACGACGGAGGATCTTCGAAAGAGGTTGGAGGAAGGGAAAATTTACCCGAGGGATCGGGTGGAAACGGCTCTTTCCAATTTCTTCAGGAAAACGAACCTGGAGCAGTTGCGGGAGCTTACGCTGCGGGAGATTGCCTCTCAGATCGACCAGCGGAGCCGCGACGCATTTGAATACGAAACATCCCCCACCCCCGACCAAGTGATGGTGTGCCTCAGTTCGCGGGGCCCCAACAGCGAGAAGCTCCTACGCTACGCCTCCCGGCTTGCGGGGAGACTCAACCGGAACTGGTACGCCGTTTATGTGCAGACGCCGAAGGAAGGACCAACGGTCATCGACTCCGCGACGCAAAGCGTACTCTCCGGCACCCTGACTTTGGCCAAACAACTGGGCGCCATGGTCTTCACCTACAAGGGGGAGGACGTCGTCGACACCATTCTGGGGTTCGCGAAGGAATACCGCGCGGGGCATATCGTCATCGGGAGTCCGGGGAGGATGTCGCCAATGAAACGCCTCCTGGGGAAAAAAAACGTGGTGGAGCGCCTCATCGACAAGGCGAGGGGGGTGACTATCGTTGTCCTGGACACCCGGCCGTACGAGGCTTCCGTGAAGAGTTCGTCCGGGGCAGAATCACTTGGGAGGGAATCTGTCGCGACGGCTGCGGCGCCGACTCGCGCGTCCGCGCCACTACGTCTCAGCCGCATGCTTTCCGGAAGGCGCATAGTGGTGTGGAAGGAGCCCGTATCGAAGGAAGAGGCGCTCAAGGCCTTATCTGAAATTGCGGCTAAGGAAACCGGCGTCGCCGAAGCCGATGCTGTGTTCCGGGATGCCATGGAAAGCGAGGAGAGAGCGTCCACCTTCTTTAACGAAGGGGCCGCCTTCCCGCATGTATCTGTGGATGGGGTGAAATTGCCGTTTATTTCGCTGGGCGTGGCACTCAAAGGAGTGACCGGCGTAGCGACGGAAAACCCAATAGAGTGCGTGTTCCTCATAATATCGCCAGCGGGGGCCCCGGAGGCGAAGCTTGAGGCGCTCTCCGTCGCAAGTCGCGCTGCCCGGAGCCGTCATCTTTTCCTGAGCCTGCAAGCGGCCCATACGCCCGGCGAGATTATGGAGAACATCCGTGCCTGGGAAGCGTCGGAATAGACGCTTAACGATGCAGCGTGTATTTTTTTTTCGGAGGGTGAGGGCGGCGGCGGCGTCTGCCATACGGGAGAACAACATGATGAGCGCGTCTGTTTTAATTGTGGATGACGAGAAGAATATTCGGATGACCTTGTCGGAGTGCCTCGAATCGTTCGGGTTCATCGTGGACGCCGCCGAGACGGGTGAAGAAGCGCTTGCCAGGATCAAGGAGAGAAGTTTTGACGTCGTGCTCCTCGATCTCCGGTTGCCTGGAATGGACGGCATGGAAGCGCTCCGGATGATCCGCAGGCTGAGACCGGACATCCGGGTGGTTGTCATTACCGCGCATGGGTCTATAGAGTCGGCGGTGGAGGCGATGAAGCTGGGAGCGCGGGACTTTGTCCAAAAACCGTTCACGCCCCAGGAGATTCGGGAAATCGTTCTCCGGGCGGCGGACAGGGAGCGCGACGAAGAAAGCGACAACGCGGAGTATTCTCTGGCTGTGGAACACGCGGCAAAATGCATCGAGGAAGGGCGGCTCGGCGCGGCGGTCGAGAATCTGAGCGGAGCGATGCGCCTAGCCAGTACGAGGCCGGAAGCGTTCAACCTGATGGGCGCCGTCCTGGAGTTGCGCCATGACCTGGATGGGGCTAGAAAGCACTACCGCGCGGCCTATTCTCTCGACCCGGCTTACGGTCCCGCGATGAGGAATATCGAGCGCCTGACCAGCCGGGAAAAGCGCGGTCCCATAACGCTTTGGGACGACAGGGTTGCTCCGGGGGAGAAACGGGGGCGGTGAGGGGCCGCCCAACTCCTTGCTGGCGTTTGCGATCAACTCTCTCCAGCAGAGCCCTATCCTCCGGGTAGGTGAGTGGATAATACCATCATCTATGAAAGGAGTTCCAAACAGATTTCATTGCTTCTTCGGAGTGAAAAAATTGTCTTGACAAAGGGGCTCACCCCACGTCGTCACTGTAGCCCGACGCATCCTCCCTCGCGTTGCATTAGAACTCGATCTGCACCCCGATTTCGATTTCGCGGTCCGATGGGATGCCGAAATAGGCCGGGGCTGTCCACGCGTTTCTCGACATGAAAGCGAAAAGCGCCTTGCGCCACTGCGCCATCTTTGAGGCGCCCGAGGTGAGCAACGTCTCCCGACCCAAGAAGTAAGTCGTTGTAGCGGGATCGATTTTGAGTCCGAATTTTCTGGCTGCTCTCAGTACATCCGGCGCCTTGGGCGATTCCATGAAGCCATAGAATCCGACCACGCGGTAAAACCCCTGCCCCTTGTCTTCGACGTTCACCCTCTCCTTTGCGGGAACGTAAGGAACGTCCACTGCGCGGATGGACAGGAGTATAACCTTTTCATGCAGTACGTGATTATGCTTAAAGTGGTGCAGCAGCGCCGAAGGGGTTCCAACTGGGGAAACCGTCATGAACACAGCCGTTCCCGCTACTCTCTGGGGCTTCTGACGGGCGACGTCTTCCATAAACATATCCATCGGGAACCCCGCGCTTAACATCTTGCGGGAAAGTTCCGCGCGTCCATCCCTCCAGGTTGTCATTGCAATCATGATGGCTATGGCGATGGCGATGGTGAGCCATCCGCCATCCACAATCTTGAGAAGGTTTGAACCAAAGTACGAGAAGTCAAAGACAATGAAAACCGCAACGAGGGGGGCAGCCTTCCAAATTTTCCAGTTCCAGGTGCGGGTGATCACGAAAAAGTAAAGGATGGATGTTATTCCCATCGTGGCGGTAACTGCTATTCCATAGGCTCCCGCCAGCCTGCTCGATTCCTGGAAAGTCAGCACCAGGACAATGCAGGCTGCCATCAACGCGTAGTTTATGTGGGGGATGTAGATCTGCCCTTGTGTCGCCGAGGATGTGTGCACGATGCGCATGCGGGGGAAATAGCCGAGTTGCACCGCCTGTTGCGTTAGGGAGAACACTCCGGAGATCATGGCTTGGGAGGCGATTACCGTCGCCATGGTGGCGAGCCCGACCATTGGGTAGAGCAATACTCGCGGCGTCATTCCGTAGAACGGGTTGAATGCCAAGTCTGGGTGGTCGAGGAGGAGCGCTCCCTGGCCGAAATAATTGAGAAGCAGGGCAGGAAATGCGATGGACAGCCAGGATAGCCGGATGGCTCTTTTGCCGAAATGGCCGAGGTCGGCGTAGAGCGCCTCCCCTCCAGTGATGCAAAGCACGACCGACCCCAGCGCGACCACGCCATGTGACTTGTTTTCGACGAAGAAGTCGTAGGCTCGAATTGGATTGATAGCGGCAAGGATATGGGGATTTTTAAAGATTTCAATAAGACCCAGTCCCCCGATAGCCGCGAACCAGACTATGACAATGGGGCCGAAAACTTTTCCGATTCCAGCCGTGCCGCGATGCTGGACCATAAAAAGCAGAAGCAACACTATACAGGTTAGGGGGAGCACTAGCGGCTTCGCGGCGGTTGTTGCGACTTCGAGTCCCTCTACGGCGGAAAGCACGGAGATGGCGGGGGTTATGACGCCGTCTCCATAGAGGAGCGCCGCACCGAGAATGGCGGAGAAGACCAGTGATGCGTAAAGTCGCGTCGGAAGCTGCGTCTTGTCTGTAGGAATCAGTGCGAGGAGCGAGTAAATTCCGCCTTCGCCCTTGTTGTCGGCTTTAAGGATGAATACGACGTATTTGACGCTCACCACCATGGTGAGGGACCAGAAGATGAGGGAAAGCACCCCCAAAATGTTTGCCTGGTTGATGGGAATGGAGTGCATCCCGTGGAAGCATTCCTTAATGGAATAAAGGGGGCTGGTGCCGATATCTCCGTAGACGACTCCCAATGCTCCGAGAGCCAATGCGAGGGTCTTGGCTGGTTGAGCAGCGCTTTCCAGGGAATGATCGCCTTCTCCGGCGGGTGTAGCGCTTTCGTTAGTGGACGGCGGGGCGCTTTCATGATGCAAAGAGGACGGACTCCCGCCTCTGGAGGAAACGCGGCTCATCTAAACTGCCTCCGAAATTGTGGAATAGTCAGGGAGGTCGGCCCCCGACCCAATTTCGGCAGGCTCCACCCTTCGATGCCTGCGAGGTTAGCTGACGGGCTTGGGCCGAAGAGTTTGCCCTACGTCTTCCCTGACGATGCGCCCCAAATGATCGGTTCCCCCGTTCCTGCATATGCGGGATTCGGCAATTCGAGTTTGATCGTATACTCGGTTTTGAGGAGTGTCAAGAGCCGGAATTTGTTGAGCTGAGCAACTGGATGAAATGTATTCTCCGTCTGTTCGGTCCGCGGTAATGCGCACATTTGTAGCGGACTCGATTTCCTTGGGCGCGGGACCTTGACAGTCGGTGATTGTTTGCGGGATACTTTATCGTTCCTCGGGATCTTCTGTCAGATCCTGCCAGCGTATGGACTCTTCATGAATGCATTGGTAAATTATTGAAACAAACTCCTCGGGGAGTCCCGAAAGTTTTCCCGATTCTAGACGATTTGCCAATGTCTTCCGCCACCGTTCGGGTTGGAGGATGGAAATGTTGTTCCTTTTCTTGATGCGGCCCATTTCTGAAGACACCTTCATGCGCTGTATAAGGAGTTCCATGATTTGCTCATCTATCGCATCGATTTCTTTTCGAAGGTGGGCGATCCGTTGTAGATATTCGGGATCATCCGTCGAAACGCTTTTCCGAGTGAGACTTCCCAACAGTCGCCCCAAATCGTCTGGCGTCACCTGTTGTTCAGCGTCACTCCAGGCAACTCTTGGATTAATGTGACTTTCAATCATCAGTCCATCAAAGAGAAGGCTCATCGCCTTCCTGGCAACCATCTGTAATAACTCCACCTTCCCGCAGATATGACTCGGATCGCATATCATAGGGAGTTGCGGGCATTTCCTCTTAAGTTCAATCGGAATCCACCAGTCCGGCTTATTCCGATAGACTCTCTCCTCGAAGGAGCAAAACCCTCGATGAATGGCTCCGAGCCTGGTTATTCCCGCACCATGGATGCGCTCGATAGCGCCCATCCATAGGCCAAGGTCCGGACTCACTGGGTTCTTCACCAAAACGGGTATATCCACCCCTTGCAGGGCATCTGCTATTTCTTGGACAGCAAACGGATTTGCCGTCGTGCGAGCCCCTATCCACAATACATCGATGCCATGCTTAAGACATTCTTCGACATGCGCCGGGGTTGCGGCTTCCACTCCGACAGGAAGTCCAACAACTCTTCCCGCTTCTTTTAGCCATTTAAGTCCAGGCGTCCCGACGCCCTCGAATGATCCCGGCCTTGTGCGGGGTTTCCATACACCAGCGCGGAGCAGATTTACTGGATGCCTGGAAATCGCCAGGGCCGTCTCCAATACCTGCTCTTCACTCTCAGCGCTGCAAGGACCTGAAACAATGAAGATCCCCTCGTAAGGAATCCCCCATTTAGAAAGAGCAACCACGTCGAGATCAAATCCCATGGACGTCACCTACAGTTCCAAAGACAGATCGCCTTCCTTGCCTTCCACAGGTTTTCCAACCAGTCCTTTCACGATTGCGAACACCACCCGATGGTTGTTGCCTTGCCCGCGGGGCCTTTGCCTTAACCAAATAAACAAGGCGGATCCTAGGACCCGCCCGTATTAATATCAGAACGCTTTATGATCGACCACGAGAAAGTGGAAGCTATGCACTTGCCTGTGCACCAAAAGCAGCAACCGATAGTCAGGAATGCGCCAGCTAATATGGGCGTCTTCCGCCACCGCCGCCACCCCCGCGTCCTCCACGTCCGCCGCCGCCTCCTCCTCCTCCTCCGAAACCACCCCCGCGCCCTCCACGTCCGCCGCCGCCGCCAAAGCCGCCTCCTCCGAAACCGCCACCCCCACCTCCACGGCTTTCGCGAGGTTTTGCCTCATTGACGCGCAAGGCTGAACCGCCCAAATCTTTCCCGTTCAAACCTGAAATGGCGTTCTGGGCTTCGCTCTGGTTTGGCATTTCAACAAACCCAAACCCGCGTGATCTTCCAGTGTAGTTATCCATTATGATCTTTGCCGAACTCACTTCGCCAAACGCCTCGAACACTTGTTTTAGTTCTTCCTCGGTGGTCTTAAAAGATAGATTCCCGACATAAATATTCATGCTGTCCCCTTTGCCCGCTTGGCGACCAACACCGGCGATTTCCATTTTGTCACAGACGACGTCCACTAGGCCCACCCATGTGGCGCATTGTGAGAGAATAGGGCGTCAATTACCCTTTAACTCATAGGATCTCACACATTCTGTGATTGGATGACGTCAGCGAATGGATGCCCGTTATTAATGGTGAATAAAGTCCCAACCGATGGAGTTGCTTGAACCAGATCCTATATGGAGGGTTGATGGAGATGCTGCTCACGTGTTTATTTATATTTCCCCTGAACTAGACTCTTGCCCGGGATGATGGTAGCAGGCTACACGAGAGTTCATGGAGAGCCGCATTGATTCGTGAGCCATGGAGGCGTCAAGAAAGACCTTCAGCATGGTAATGCACAAAGCAACAGCTTATATAGTAAACATATTCTCTGGAAAAGCAAGCTTTAATCCACTCGTCACCCCCTCCATTGCAGGCAACCGCAGAGTTGGCATGCCTGGAAAAGCATCCATTAACGACAACGAGTAAACCATTCCCCGTAAGTGCGTTGAGAAGTTGAAATCCAATATCAATTGTAATTCGTCCAACCTGAGAAAAAGCCACCTTCCCCCAATGCTTCATAAGAGAGTGGGCAGAGAGGAAGACAAAGCTTGCTGCAAAACTAACTGGAGCCTAATGGACATCGACAGGCGCAGATCAAAGCGATCGAGCTAAAGGAACTGAGACGCCATGCTTGCCGTTCCCGGCGCCAACTCTTGATTTTTAGCGAGGCTGCCATTCCCTCATAAGAGTTCAATAAAATTATAGTAATTACTTGTTATTAGTGCGAGCGTTGCGTTTTGTTCCCGCCTGTCATCCATTTTTTTCTTGAAATTTCAGAGAAGTCATGGTACTAAAGCTGCGTTTTAAAGGTTGGATTGCCCCTGATTCTTTCCTTTCCGTTGTTGCTTCCCTTTTATGGTGGGTGTAGCTCAATTGGTTAGAGCACTGGGTTGTGGCCCCAGAGGCTGCCGGTTCAAGTCCGGTCACTCACCCCTTTTCAAGCGCCTAAAAGCGTACTATCCAAGCTCCTGAGGTTTTATCGGGATTGTCTTTGCATGCTTTCCCTGCTGGGGTTCGCGTTCGCTCACCCCAGCCTACAGCAGACCTGCAGGATGAGGGCTGGCAGTCCACCAGCCTGCCGGGTTTTTTCGGTTACAAATGCACCGGAGTTCGGTTGAAACGCTGGATCTGCCGCCTGTGATCGGGAAAAATGGGGGTTGGCCGGACGACGTCGGGGCCGGAGTGACGCTTTCCGCCGCTACTCCAGCACCATTTCTTCTCCCGGCTCGTGCTGCTTGCCGACCGAAAAGGATATGTCTCGCCATTTGGGCTGCTCCCGCATGGCGGCGAGGCTCTTGAGGACGAGATCGGGATGATTGTTGGTTTCGCTGAGATGGGCCATCAGGATGAACCGGAGCGCTTCGTGGTGGATGGCTTCGAGAAGCTCCACGGCGTCTTCGTTGGAGAGGTGGCCGTAGCGACTGCGTATGCGC
>CALFXO010000007.1 GCA_937958025.1 uncultured Syntrophobacteraceae bacterium | reverse complement strand
CCATCCGTGAAGGCGGCAGGACCGTCGGCGCTGGCGTCCTCACCGAGGTCATTGAATAGTTTTATAGAAATCGAGGTTGATGATTATGCGAACGCTCGTCACTCTCGCTTGCACGCAGTGTAAGCAGCGCAATTATACGACTACGAAGAACAAGCGGACGACGCCCGAGAAGTTGAGCTTCCGCAAGTATTGCAAGTTCTGCAGCACCCATACGGAGCACAAGGAAACGAAGTAGCATCGGGCGCATGCCGTAGCGAGAGGCGCGCCGAGCGGCGGGCTTCCAGGCCGCATGCAGAATGGAACGGCGATGGGGGCGCAGGGAGCTCAGGATTGGAGCGCCCCTGCGCCTCTCTTGTCGGGATGCGGGACTTTTCGGGTGGGACTCGCGCCGTTGGACGATGCAGCTCCGCCTCAATACAGACGCTGATTGCTGATGGCGGCGATACGCTCCGGCAGGACGCACATTCACTGCCCGCAACGAGCGCACTACAGTCGCATGGGAGATAATACAAAAGTGGCAGACGCTCTCCATCGCAATACAAATCAGAGCATTGAACGAGGCGCCAAAGCGCAGCAGGACAAGCCTTCGGCGGGAAGCTCCCAAAAATCAGGAAGGTCCAAGAAGGTGGACGCCGCGAAGAAGAAGGCTTCAAAGAGCATCGGCGAAACCGTCCAGGGCTGGTGGGGTGAATTCCGGCAATATCTCAGTGAAGTGACGTTCGAGCTGCGCAAGGTGGTCTGGCCCTCCAGGAAAGAGACGATCGGGTCGACCGCCGTGGTGTTGGTTGTGGTGGCGCTGGCGGGCGTCTTTCTCGGCGCCGTGGATATGGTTCTGAGCCGCCTCATCCGTCTCGTTGTCGGCTAGCAAATCAACGCACTCTCCTTCTTCCGAACCGGGCGGCGACATAGCTCCCGAAGCGGGGAACAACGACCTAAGAGAGCGGAGTGGTCTCGTGGCAAAGCAATGGTATATTGTCCATACGTACTCGGGATTCGAGCACAAGGTGAAAGCCGCCCTCGAAGAGCGCGTCAAGAACGCGGGAAGGAGCGAACTCCTCGGCCGGGTCCTGGTGCCTACCGAGAAGGTCATCGAACTGGTTAAGGGGCAGCGCAGGTCATCGTCCCGAAAATTCTACCCCGGCTATATCGTGGTCGAGATGGAACTCAACGATGACATGTGGCATCTTGTCCGCCACACGCCCAAGGTGACCGGCTTCATTGGAAGCAACGAGCGCCCCATTCCGTTGTCGGAGCAGGAAGCCGAAGGCATTATCGCTCAGATGGAGGAAGGCGTCCAGAAGCCTCGCCCCAAATATCGTTTTGAAAAGGGCGACGAGGTCAATGTGGTCGACGGCCCATTCGCCAGTTTCAACGGCGTCGTGGACGAAGTGATGCCTGAGAAGGGGAAAGTGCGCGTTCTCGTAAGCATTTTTGGCAGATCTACGCCGGTGGAGCTTGACTTCGTTCAAGTGAACCGCATTTAGCGTTATGAAATCATGGCGGCGCAGGCCGTCAAGGAGTTGAACTACAATGGCAAAGAAGATTGCTGCATACGTCAAACTACAGGTTCCCGCCGGAGCGGCGAACCCCTCTCCCCCCATCGGCCCGGCTCTTGGCCAGCATGGCGTGAACATCATGGAGTTCTGCAAGTCCTTCAACGCGAAGACGCAGGGACAGGACGGCATGATAATTCCGGTCGTCATCACGGTCTACTCCGACCGTTCGTTCACATATATTACGAAGACCCCGCCGGCATCCGTACTTCTCAAGAAGGCGGCGCAGATCGCGAAGGGCTCCGCCGAGCCGCACAAGGTGAAGGTGGCTAAGGTCACCAAGGCGCAGGTGGAAGAGATCGCAAAGCTCAAGATGCCCGACCTGAACGCCCGGGAGCTGGAGCAGGCGATGAGGACGATTGCGGGAACCGCTCGCAGCATGGGGATAGAAGTCGAGTAAACGGGTCCCCGTTTACGAATGCATAGAGCTCGAGTTTGTGGAGAGGTTGGAGATGCCGAACAGAGGAAAGAAATACCGCACAGTACGGGAAAAGATCGACCGGGCCAGACGCTACACATTGGAAGACGCACTGACGCTCGCATCGGATTGCAGTTTCGCCAAATTTGACGAGACGGTGGACATCGCTGTCCGCCTTGGCGTCGATCCGCGTCACGCGGATCAGATGATACGCGGCACCGTGGTCCTGCCAAACGGGTTGGGCAAGGAAGTGCGCGTGCTCGTGTTCGCCAAGGGCGAGAAGGTGAAGGAAGCATTGGACGCTGGCGCCGACTATGCGGGCGGAGACGAACTAGTCGATAAGATCAAGGAGGGCTGGCTGGAGTTCGACAAGACGGTCGCCACTCCCGACATGATGGGCACGGTTGGAAAGATCGGAAAGGTCCTCGGCCCGAGAGGCCTCATGCCCAACGCCAAACTCGGCACAGTCACCTTCGACTTGGCCAAAGTCGTAAAAGAAATCAAGGCGGGCAAGGTGGACTTCCGCGTCGAGAAGACGGGGATCGTCCACGCCCCCATGGGAAAAGTGTCGTTCGGGTCGGAGAAGCTTCTCCAGAATGTCTCCATTTTCCTGGAGACGCTCATCCGGTTGAAGCCAACGACCGCCAAGGGGACCTATCTTCGTGGAATCGCTATTTCGACGACGATGGGCCCCGGCATCCAGATCGATCCCCTAGCCGTAAAGACCATCGCGTAAGAGGCGGGGGACGATCATTGCACTAACGACGGAGAACGGGATAGCGCATTCTCGCCGTCGCGAATATCGACAAACTGCCGTTTGGCGCTTTCAGCCGTCCGAGACCGTAGGCGCGCTCGCAAGGGCGCTTAATTGCCGCTCCCTTTTGGAACGGCGGCCCACCGAGATGTGGTGCGAAAGAACCAAATCAGGCTCACGGGCATATGCAACTCGCGAGAGGTGTTAGTGATAGCCGAAAGCACGCCGGCAGACGAAAGGGGGGTTGAATAGTTGGATCGAGCCAAAAAGGAAGAAGTGATCCAGAAGCTGCGGGAGAAACTGCAGCGGGCCAGCACCGCCGTTGTCACGGACTTCAAGGGGATGGACGTGGAGTCGATGACGCAGTTGCGCAACGCGCTGGCGGCCGAAAAGGTCGATTATCAGGTCGTGAAGAACACCCTGATGCGACTGGCGGGGCGAGAAACAGGCGCCGCCGTTCTCGAGCCGTTGCTTAAGGAAACCTGTGCGATCGCCATCGGATATGAAGATCCGACGGCTCCCGCCCGGATACTCAAGAACTTCGTCAAAACGAACGAGAAGCTTAAGGTCAAGGGCGCGACGCTCGGCGGTAAGTTTCTCACCCCGGATGAAGTGACCGCGCTGGCGGATATGCCGTCCCGCGAGGTTTTGCTCGCCAAGGTGCTGGGAACCCTCAACGCGGTTCCCACTGGTTTGGTCACCGTCCTGAGCGGAGTCCCCAGGGCTTTTGTAGGCGTGCTTGCCGCAATTCAGCGACAAAAAGAAGAAGCTGCTAATGCTTAGTAGAGAGGAATGAAGAAAAATGGCTGATATCACTAAGGCGGATGTTATTGCTTTCATCGAGAACATGACGGTTCTGGAGCTCAGCGAGTTGGTGAAGGAACTGGAAGAGCGCTTTGGCGTAAGCGCGGCGGCCCCCGTGGCAGTCGCCGCCGTTGCGGGCGCTCCGGCGGCCGCAGCCGCTCCGGTTGAGGAGCAGACCGAGTTTTCCGTCGTCATCACCGGCGTGGGCGACAAGAAGATCCAGGTCATCAAGGAAGTGCGCGCGATCACGAGCCTAGGTCTGAAAGAGGCCAAGGACCTGGTCGAGAAACTGCCAGGCGTCGTGAAGGAAGGCATTCCGAAGGACGAGGCCGAGGCGATTTCCAAGCAGTTGACCGAAGCCGGCGCCACGGTCGAAATTAAATAGCTCCGCTTCTTACGCTCCATATCGGAATCCGGCTGCAACGGGCTGATTGAGAGGCCCGTGCGGCCGGTTTCCGATTTTCGATTTTAGAGATCCTTAACCAGTGCAAAGGATTCTGGCGGGTGGGCCGGGAAGATGCTTGGCGGAAAGTCCGCTCATTCTAATTGGTTGCAGGAGAGGCCATGGCAACAGCTTTAACCCATGAGTATCGGGTGCGGAAGAGTTTCGGCAAAATCAAGAAAATCGTGGACATCCCGAGCTTGATTCAGATGCAGAAGGAGAGCTACGACAATTTCCTCCAAATGGACGCTCCTCCCGAGAAGAGGGTCAACCGGGGATTGCAGGAGGTTTTCAAGAGCGTCTTCCCGATCGATGATTTCAGCGGGACCGCATCTCTGGAATTTGTGCACTTCAGCTTTGGAGAGGTGAAGTACGACGTCGACGAGTGCCTTGCGAGAGGCATGACGTACGAAGCTCCAATGAAGATCGTCGTGCGCCTCGTTGTCTACGATGTGGACAAGGACGCCGGCTCCCGATCCATCCGCGACATCAAGGAGCAGGAGATTTATTTTGGCACGCTGCCCCTGATGACGGACAACGGAACGTTCATCGTGAATGGAACGGAGCGGGTCATCGTCAGCCAGCTGCACCGTTCGCCTGGCATCTTCTTCGACCATGACCGGGGCAAGACGCATTCGAGCGGCAAGATCCTCTACTCCTCCCGCATCATCCCGCTCCGGGGATCGTGGCTGGACCTGGAATTCGACCCGAAAGACATCCTGTACGTGCGCATCGACCGCCGGCGCAAGCTGCCCGTCACGGTTTTGCTGAAAGCGCTGGGATACAGCACTGAAGAGCTGGTGACGTATTTCTACCCCAGCGAGAAAGTTTTCCTGCTGAGCGGGGAGAAATCCGAGAAAGAGCTCAATCCGGAAGTGCTCGTGGGAAGCAGGGCGATCGAGGACATCGTCCATCCCGAGACGGGAGAGGTCTTCGTCAAGAGGAACCGCAAGCTGGGGAAGCAGACCCTGAAACGCCTACTCGACGCAGGAATCCAGCGGCTCCCCATGAAGACGTCCAATCTCGTCGGGCAGGTGCTCGCCCAGGACGTGATCGACTATGGCACGGGCGAGATCATCGCCGAGTGCAACGACAGCATTTCGGACGCGACGCTGCAGGCATTGGTCGAGCGCGGCATTTCCGAAGTGGAGCTTCTCCACTTGGAGGGGCAAGATATCAGCCCGTCTTTCCGGAACACCTTGCTGATGGACAAGGTGAACAGCCGCGAGGACGCGCTTATAGAAATTTACCGGAGATTGAGGCCGAGCAATCCCCCCACCCTGGAGGTGGCGACGGAGTTCTTCGACAACCTCTTCTTCAACCCGGACAACTACGATCTGTCGGAAGTCGGGCGGCTCAAGCTCAACCTTCAACTGAACATCGACGTCCCGCTCGACCACAGGACGCTTCGCCGCGAAGACATTCTTGAAGCGGTCCGCCACCTCATCCGATTGAAGGACTCCCAAGGGCCGGTGGACGACATCGACAACCTCGGAAACAGACGCGTTCGCGCGGTCGGCGAGTTGCTCGAAAACCAGTACCGCATCGGCCTCGTTCGCATGGAGCGAGCCATCAAGGAGCGCATGACGCTCCAGGAAATCGACGCTCTCATGCCCCACGACCTTATCAACGCCAAACCTGTTTCGGCGGTGGTGAAGGAGTTTTTCGGCACGAGCCAGCTTTCCCAGTTCATGGACCAGACCAACCCGCTCTCGGAAATCACCCACAAACGCCGGTTGAGCGCCCTCGGACCGGGCGGCCTCACTCGGGAGCGCGCCGGTTTTGAGGTCCGGGACGTACATCCGACCCACTATGGACGCATATGCCCGATTGAGACGCCTGAAGGTCCCAACATCGGACTCATAGTTTCGCTCTCCACCTACGCGCGAGTGAATCAGTACGGGTTTATCGAGACCCCGTACCGCCCCGCGCAGGATTCAAAGGTGTCGCAGACGGTTAATTACCTCACCGCCATGGATGAGAAGGACGACATCATCGCCCAGGCGAACGCTCCGCTCGACGAGAAGGGGCGATTCATGCTGGAGCAGGTGACGTCGCGCAAGCAAGGCGAGCTGGTCATGGTGCCGCCGGAGGAAGTCACCTATATGGACGTCTCCCCCAATCAGCTCGTGAGCGTCTCGGCATCCCTCATTCCCTTTCTCGAGCATGACGACGCCAACCGCGCCCTCATGGGATCGAACATGCAGCGTCAGGCAGTTCCGCTCATTCAGACGCGGTCGCCTCTGGTGGGAACCGGAATCGAGCGGATCGTAGCGAGGGACAGCGGCGTGGCCGCCGTGGCCAAGCGCTCCGGCACCGTGGAATACGTGGACGCGACGCGCATCGTCGTTCGGGCGGACGAAATCAACGAGGACAACCCGAGGGACAGCGGCGTCGACATCTACAAGCTGACGAAGTTCCAACGGTCGAACCAGAACACCTGCATCAACCAGAAGCCCGTCGTGCACCACGGGGACGTCATCCGCAAAGGACAAATCCTGGCGGACGGCCCCTCGACGGACCACGGGGAACTCGCGCTCGGCAAGAACGTCATGGTCGCGTTCATGAGCTGGGGAGGCTACAACTTCGAGGATTCGATCCTGGTGAGCGAGCGCATCGCGAAGGAGGACATCTTCACCTCGATCCACATCGAGGAGTTCGAGGTGGTGGCCCGCGACACGAAGCTCGGCAAGGAAGAGATCACGCGCGATATTCCAAACGTTGGCGACGAAGCGCTCAAGGACCTCGACGACTCGGGCATCATCCGCATTGGCGCATACATCAAGCCGAACGACATACTCGTCGGCAAGGTGACGCCCAAGGGCGAGTCGCAGCTCACGCCGGAAGAGAAGCTCCTGCGGGCGATATTCGGCGAGAAGGCGAGCGACGTGAAGGACACATCCCTGCGCGTTCCGCCAGGCGTCGAGGGGATCATTATCGACGCGAAGGTCTTTTCCCGGAAGGGCGTCGAGAAGGACGACCGCACGCGCCTCATCGAGGACGAGGAAATCGCCCGGATCATGAAAGACCAGCGGGACGAGCTAGACATCATCCGCAAGGGCGTTGTCAAGCGGATCGCCAAGCTTACGGGCGGCAAGATCAGCGACAGCGTCATCAAGGACGGCAAGAAGATCTACCTCAAGAAAGGCGACGTCATTACCGAGGAGATCCTCCTAGGCATCCCGACCGGCCTCTGGACCCAGTTGAGCGTGGCGAGGGACCCCTCGGTCGCTATGGATATCGAGACGATGTACGAGGGCTACCACGAGCAGGTGGAGTTCATCAAGTCGCTATTCGAGGACAAGATCGGCAAGCTGCGCCGCGGGGATGAGTTGCCTCCCGGCGTCATCAAGATGGTCAAGGTGTACGTAGCGGTCAAGCGCAAGCTTCAGGTCGGCGACAAGATGGCCGGACGCCACGGAAACAAGGGCGTCGTCTCGCGCATCCTGCCAATCGAAGACATGCCCTATTTCGCTGACGGAACGCCGCTCGACATCGTATTGAACCCCCTCGGCGTTCCCTCGCGCATGAACGTAGGGCAGGTCCTGGAGACGCACCTCGGCTGGGCGGCAAAGGGCCTTGGGCAGCAGCTCGTCCAGATGCTGGAGGAGTTCAAGTCGCGCGAGACCATCGAAGAGAAACTCAAGCGCATTTACAACGAACTTGAGTTCAAGGATTATTTCCAAGGGGCCACGGACGACGACCTCAAGGCGCTTATCTCCACGTACAAGGAAGGCATGCATGTGGCGTCTCCGGTCTTTGACGGGGCGGAGGAGCCGGAAATCCGTGAGTTCCTGTCCGAAGCCGGGTGCTCCCCGACCGGCCAGGCGACGCTTTACGACGGCCGCACGGGGGACCCCTTCGACCAAACTGTCACGGTGGGCGTGATGTACATGCTGAAGCTCCACCATTTGGTCGACGACAAGATCCACGCCAGGTCCATCGGGCCATACTCCCTGGTCACACAGCAGCCCCTCGGCGGCAAGGCGCAATTCGGCGGCCAGCGCTTGGGCGAGATGGAAGTGTGGACCATGGAGGCTTACGGCGCCGCGCATGCGCTCCAGGAATTCCTCACCGTCAAATCGGACGATGTGGCCGGACGCACGCGGATGTATGAAAAAATCGTCAAGGGCGACAACACCCTCGAGGCGGGCCTCCCGGAATCGTTCAACGTCCTCATCAAGGAATTGCAGGCGTTGGCGCTTGACGTACGGCTCCTTGAGGAGGAGGACGGCGAGGAAGGCTGATCGCGGCCCGTTTCCCACACACGCAAGCATAAAATCCCGCTTCGGAGACGCCCCCTCCCCTTCCCGCGAGCCGGCTGCCGGAAAGGATGAGCGACGCGCCAATCGGGCGGGAATGCATACATATATTACAAAACACACGCCGCGTTGCGGGGACGCCCGAGCGCGGTGCGGCTTCACCCTGAATGCCAGGAGGTCCCTTTGAAAGAGCTTTACAGTCTTTTCATGAAACCGAAGGACCCATTGAACTTCAACTCCGTCAAGATCACCCTCGCTTCGCCCGAGAGGATTCGCGAGTGGTCTTACGGGGAAGTGAAAAAGCCTGAAACCATTAATTACAGAACTTTTAAGCCGGAGCGCGACGGTCTTTTCTGCGCCAAGATTTTCGGCCCTATCAAGGACTACGAGTGCAACTGCGGCAAGTACAAGCGCATGAAGCACCGGGGGGTGGTCTGCGAGAAGTGCGGCGTCGAGGTCAT
>CALFXO010000006.1 GCA_937958025.1 uncultured Syntrophobacteraceae bacterium | reverse complement strand
GGCTGTCTTCCTCCTCGCCGATGGGGGTTTCGAGGCTGATGGGCTCCTTGGCGATTTTGAGGACCTTCCGCACCTTTTCGACGGGAAATTCCATCTTGTCGGCGATTTCCTCCGGGGTGGGCTCCCTGCCGAGTTCCTGGACGAGGTAGCGCGAGGTGCGGATCAGCTTGTTGATCGTTTCGATCATGTGGACGGGGATGCGGATCGTGCGGGCCTGGTCGGCGATGGCGCGGGTGATGGCCTGCCGAATCCACCACGTGGCGTAGGTGCTGAACTTGTAGCCGCGCTGGTATTCAAATTTGTCGACCGCTTTCATGAGGCCGATGTTGCCTTCCTGGATGAGGTCGAGGAACTGGAGCCCGCGATTGGTGTATTTCTTCGCGATGCTCACGACCAGCCGCAGGTTGGCCTCGATCAATTCGCTTTTGGCGAACTTCGCCCGGAGCAGGCCGTCTTCCACCCGGCGCAGCACCTGACGCAGGCAGCGGGCGTCCATCTTCGCCTCGACTTCCTGCCTGCCGATGAACTCTTTCGCCTCGATCGCCCTTCCGATAAGCTCCTTCAGGGACGCCGAAGACATCCGGAGAGACGTCGAGTAGGATTCGAGCACCGCGCAATCGGGCGATTCATAGATCGCCTGCAACTCATGGATGGGCCGCTTGCAGGCCAGGAGACAGGCTTCCAGCCGACGCTCCGCCCTGTCGACGCCTTCCAGGTAGGCGCGCAGCTTCTCGATAATGAGCTCGATCTGGCGCTTGCCGAGGTGCAGTTCCTTGAGCAGGTTGACCACCTGATCCTTATTTTGCTGCACGGAGCGCTTCAGCTCCTCGGCTTCGCTCTCGCCGAGCTCCCCGGCGCACTCTTGCAGTCTGCGCTGCATCTCCTTGGCTTCCTGGTCCAGACGCTCCACTTCATCGAGCATGGTGACCACCCGATTGCGGTGGACCTCCTCTTCCTCGGGCGCCATTTCCTCGTCAACCTCGCGGAGGACGTCGTGCAACTGGATGCAGTTTTCGGTCACTTTTTGGCGCAGGTTCATGATTTCCCTGAGGCCAATGGAGGACTCCATGATGGCGTTGAAGATTTCGCGCTCCCCCGCCTCGATCCGCTTGGCGATTTCCACTTCCCCTTCGCGGGTGAGCAAACAGACTTGCCCCATCTCCCGCAGGTACATTTTAACGGGATCGGTGACGCGACTGGCTCCGTCGGCTTCCACCTGGAACTCTTCTTCCTCATCCTCGGACATGCCCTCCGCGTCGGTCCCCAAGGTTTCCCGCACCACCTGGACCTGTTGCTCGGAGTCCACGATTTCGATATCCATTTCGTCGAATATCATCATCATGTCATCGAGTTTTTCCGGGGATACGAGTTCCTCCGGCAAAGCCTCGTTCACTTCGTCGTAGGTGAGATAACCCTTTTCTTTACCCACTGTGATGAGGCGCTTGAGATCTTCCATTTCGGGCTTGGAAAAAGATGAGTCGCGTCTGTCCTTCATCTCTTTTTCTGTCATCTGCATTATCTCTCCCTAAACGTTTTCCTGTCTTTCCTTCGTCTTCTTCGATGAATGAAGATCTCGGATCTGCTTAAGAAGCCGCAGCGCCTTCTCGGCGTCCCCTTCGAGCTCCGCGGCGCGGAGGGCTTCCCTCAGGCTGGGCGGTTTCTTCTTTTCTTCCCGCTGGAGCAACGCTCCCAGGCGGTCCTGCAAGTACAATTGCGCCTCGCTTGCCTCCCCGTAGGAATCCCACTCCATCACCAGTCGAGTGAAGAGCTCCTTCAACTCCTGCCCGGGGAGCATGGCGTAGACGGCGGATGCGTCAAAAGCTTCCCGGGGAGGATGGGGGGATTGCACCAAGGCTTCCGCAATAGCTTTCAATTGCGGCGGATTAAAAAACTCAACCCCTCCCGATGCTTTCACTTCTTCGATCATGGAGGGGTGCTTGACCATTATGCGGAGAATGCTCTCCTCCGGCGATTGGGTCTGACTGCACTCGGGAATGGGCGCCGCGGTGAAATGCGGAGCCGCCTTTCCCGACATTCGAGAGCCCCGACGCAGTTGCTGATCGATCACCTTTTCCGGCAGGGAGAGCCTGTCCGCGATGAGCCGCAGGCATTCCATCCTGAGCACGGGTTGGTTCATGCTGGCATAAAGCGATTGAAGCTCCGTCAGCACCTTGGTTTTCCCGCCGTTGGTCCCGTCCCACTGGTCCAGGGTTTTCCCCGTGATGTGCGCCGCAAGGCTCCGACGCTGTTGCATCAGTTTCTCGAACTCCTCCAAGCCCTTTGCTCTCAGGAAGTCATCGGGGTCCATCCCGTCTGGGAGTTGGAGGCACGTCACGGCCAGCCGCTCTTGCAGGAAGAGGGGGGCCGCGCGCACCATGGCTTTTTCTCCCGCCGGGTCGGCGTCGTAGAGCAGGATCACCTCGTCGGCAATTCGGGCGAGCAACCGCACCTGCTGCGGGGTCAGGGCCGTTCCGAGCGTTGCCGCAACCCGAAAAAAATCCCTGCCGTGAAAAGCCAGCAGGTCCATATATCCTTCGACCACCACCACCTGACGCACATCGCGGCAGGCCTTCCGGGCCGTTGCGTACTGGTAGAGCATGCGCCCTTTATGATAGACCGGAGTTTCCGGGCTGTTGAGATATTTGGGCTCCGATCCGTCCAGGCTTCTTCCTCCAAAGGCGACGATCCTGCCCTGGTCGTCCGCAATGGGGAAGATGAGGCGGTTGCGAAACCTGTCGTAGCAGCGTCCGCCATCGGCTTGGACGAGTAAACCGGCCTGGACGCCCAAGTCGGGGTTTGCGCCCATGCCCTTCAGATACTGGAGAAGGCCGTCCCAACGGTCGGGCGCAAAGCCAAGGCGTTGCGCTTCCAGCGTTTTTTCGGGAAGCCCGCGCTTCGCGACGTACTCCCTGGCGGCTTTCCCCGCCGCGCTCCGATGGAGCTGGTCGTAGAAGAAATCTGAGGCCGCTTTCAGGACGTGGTGGAGCCTGTCATGCTCCTCACGCGACGCCCTGGCGGCCCCGCTTTCACCCCGATCCCGCTCGGGAAGCGCTATGTTGTAACGGTCCGCAAGATATTTCAATGCATCGGCAAAGGGAAGGTTCTGATAGCGCATGACAAACGTCAGCACATCCCCCCCCGCGCCACATCCGAAACAGTGGAAGAACTGGCTTTCGCCGTCCACATGGAACGAGCCGGTTTTTTCCGCATGGAAAGGGCAGAGGCCGATATAGCGGTTCCCCACACGGCGCAACGGCACGACCTGTCCGACGACGTCCACTATATCGACGGCTTGTTTCACCAAAGCGGCTACATCCGAAGCAGACATCTAGGCTTGCCCACCCCCCGCGGATTTTTTAAACGTACATCTGCAAACCTTTGATTTTTACCCAGTGACAAAAATTAAATCAAGAGGTTGTAACAAAAAACAAACAACTCCGCCCCACGGGCGCGGGAGCGCCCCTCCCGGTCCTTATGCGCCGCCCGCCGGGTCACGCTCCAAGCTTCCGGCGCACCAGTTCGTTCACTAGTTTACCGTCGGCTTTCCCGGAAACCTTCGGCATGAGGACCTTCATCACCTTGCCGATTTCCTTCGCGGACGTCGCACCGGATTCCGCCACGGCTTCCGAAACTATCTGTTCAAGCGCTTCGGTCGAAAGCTGCTCGGGGAGGAATTGCATGAGGATCTTCATTTCCTCTTCTTCCTTGGCCGCCAGCTCCGGCCGTCCCCCTTGCAGGTACTGCTCAATGGAGTCTTTGCGCTGTTTGATCTGCGAACCGATGATCTGCTCGATCTCGGCGTCGTTGGGCGCTCTCCGCAGGTCTTTTTCCTTGTTCTTGACGCCCGTCATGGCCATGCGGATGGCATCGCGCCGCGTTGCGTCCTTGTTGCGGATGGCCTCTTTGAGCGCTTCCTCGAGACGTTTTGAAAGCTCCATGCTTTCCCCTTTTTCCATGCCTGTCATTTTACGTTCCCCGCGGCCAGTGCGAGGGCTTCCTTCAGGTCGAGCGCTCCCGTGTAGAGCGCCTTGCCGGTGATGACGCCATCGAGCCCAAGCGGCCCCAGAGGGAGAAGAGCTTCGATGTCTTTGAGCGCCGCCACGCCGCCGGAAGCTATGACGGGGAAGCGCGTGGATTCCAGCAAACGGCGCGTGGCCTCGATGTTCACCCCGGACTGCATGCCATCGCGATGGATGTCCGTGTAGATGATTGCGGCGATCGAAAGATGCGAGAAACTGGCGACCAGCGAGATGACGTCGGTGTTGGTTTCTTCCTTCCAGCCTTCAATGGCCGCCTTGCCGTTGCGGGCGTCCACGCCGAGGGCGACTTTCCCAGGGTGCTCCGCGCAGGCCGCCTCCATGATCTCCGGCTGGCGGAGGGCGACGGTGCCGAGGATCACCCGCGCGACTCCCATGGAGAGGTAGTCGCGGACGGTTTCGAGGTTGCGGATGCCTCCCCCGACCTGCACCGGGATGGATATCCCCCGGACGATGGATTCGATAACTTTGCGGTTCTTAGGGCTTTTTTCAAAAGCGCCGTCGAGATCGACGACATGGAGCCACTCGGCCCCCGATTCCTCCCACCGCCGGGCCACGGCCAGCGGGTCCTTGCCATAAACGGTGGCGCGATCCGGGTCGCCCTGCATGAGCCGGACGCACGCGCCTTCCTTCAGATCGATCGCGGGATACACAATCATGATGCTGCAACCTATCGCTGTTGTGAGTTACTCTGCTTGTCTTTTTACCGCCGATTCGAGGACTGCCTTGAGCGCCGCGGGGGGGCGGATCATCTTCCTGTTTTTGTCCGTGCAGACGTGCACCGTGTAGCCTCTGGTGAGGATATCCCCGTTGGACTCCCGCTGGAGCTCGTAGTCGAACCGGAGCCGCGCGGGGCTTTCAAAGGAGAAGAATGTCTCGATGATGAGGACGTCGTCGTAGAAGGCAGGTTTCAGGTACTGGCAGTGGGCCTCGATGACAGGCAGGAATACGCCTCCCTCCTCGATGGAGTGGTAGCTCATGCCGTGGGAGCGGAAAAGCTCCGCGCGCCCGATTTCAAACCACTTGAGGTAATTGCCATAATATGCCTGCCCCATGGCGTCCGTATCGGCGTAAATCACTCTGATCTGGGACTGCACCATCGTCGTTCCATTCCGTTCGGTGGTTCTATTCATCCAAATCCGCGCTATCGGGTTTCTATGCGGCTCTATCGAGACGACGGCAACGCGAAACCGCGCCGCTCCTTCGCATCGCTCCGTAGGAGCGGCTTCCAGCCGCGACTGTAGACCACATAGCGGGTGAAATCTCACACCTCATAGGCGCAATGCCAATGGGGATATTCCTTGGAATTGCCGACCAACCCCCATCGCACGGGATTCTGAAGGCAGTAGCTCACACGCTTCCTCCACTCATTTTCGCTTCGGAGCGCATGGTCGTGATACTGGGGCTCCCACAACGGTCCCTCTCTTCCCAAACGATCATTGATTTTGTTGGAAGTGTAGCTCTTCAGTGAGTGCATCAGCGATGGAAGGGACGCTCCCTGGAGGCATGCAACGAAGTGAATGTGGTCAGGCATAACCACGGCGGCGGTCAAGTCGATCCGGCCTTGCTCTTCCAACCATTTCAGGCAGTCCAAGACGATCTTTGAAGCGGCGGAATCGGAAAACACCGGCAATCTGCTCCTTGTGCCTGTCGTAATGAAATACCAATAGCCCGGTCGAAAAAAGCGGCCTTTGCGAAGATTCTTCTGGTGAGCTTCTCTGTTTGTCATAGAAGAATTTCGCCGCACTTCGTCGCGGCTGGAAGCTGCTCCTACATGGCGGCGGAGGCGGAGCCAGTGGCCCTGAGCGCCGCTGCTTCAAAAGAGTCGCATCCATCGGGCTCGATGCCGCCTACTCGCCCCTTATGAAGAGGTCGAAGAGCTTCACGCCGCTTTCGAGGAGCCAGCCCTCCTCGCGCGCCCGGCGCTCACAGAACCCGCCGGCGCCTCCCGCAGCGCTTCGGGCCTCTCCGTGCAGGTCGTTCACCAGGAGGAACGGCGCAGGGTCCGAAGCGTGTGTGCGCTTCACTATCGGGGTGAGGTGGTCCGGGGCTATGAGCACGCGGACCTTAGAAAACTTCGCCGCGCCTTCCACGACCGGCCCGACCACCTTTTCGTCGAAGGCTTCTATGGCGGCGAGCTTCTTTTCGAGGCTTCCCTCGTGGCTTGCCTCGTCGGGGGCTTCGATGTGGACATAGACGAACTGGCCCCCGTCGAGGGCCTTGATCGCCGCGTCCACCTTGCCCGCGTAGTTGGTGTCGAGGTAGCCCGTGGCGCCGGGGACGAAAACGGGGTCGAGCCCCGCATACACGCCGATTCCCTTGAGGAGGTCCACGGCGGAAATCATGGCGCCGGTCAGGCCGTATTTTTCCTTGAGCGACGGCATCGAGGGGGCATGTCCCTGCCCCCAGAGCCAAACGGCGTTGGCGGTCCGCTTTCCGGCGGCCGCGCGCGCGCGGTTCACGGGATGGTCCGCAAGAATCTTCGCGGCTTTTTCCCGGAACGCAAAAATGGGTGGAGCGCTCGGATAGCCTTTTTCATAGGGAGCCGCCGACTCTCCAAGGATGTCGTGGGGGGGCGTCGCGTCGATATCGGCGCGTCCTCCGGCCCAGACCAGCAGGTGGCGGTAGCTCACGCCCGGATAGAGCTTTAGCGGCCCTTCCGCGACGGCTTCTTGCAGTGCGCCGATCAACTCGCGGGCCTCTTCCGTGGTGATGTGGCCGGCGGAATAATCGTCCATGCGCACCACGCCGTCCGCGCCGGTTGCGAGCGTCACGAGGTTGCAGCGAAACGCCACGTCCGCCGGTTCCAGCCGCACGCCCATGCTGGCCGCTTCAAGGGGCGCTCTCCCCGTATGGTAAAGCCTGGGATCATAACCGAGCAGGCTCATGTTGGCAATGTCGCTGCCGGGCTCCATTCCGGGCGGGATGGTGTGGACGAGCCCTGTTCTTCCGAGCGTGAGGAGGCGGTCCATGTTGGGCGTCTTCGCAACCTCAAGGGGGGTTTTGCCTCCGAGTTGCTCGATGGGGAGGTCCCCCATTCCGTCACCCACTAAAACGATGTACTTCCATTCCATAATGCACCCGGCTCCGGCCTGGACGGCCGGGAGATTTCATGAGTGTTGGCTTGCCTGGATCAGAAAGCGGCTTCCGCGTGGTTGTCCTCGATGCGGATAAGCTTGCTCGGGCCGCGCAGGATGTCCATTTCGCGAATCTTGGCAAGGGCCTTCTGGACGTTGTCCTCGAGCGCCTCGTGCGTGATCATCACGATGGGGACCGCGCCTTCGACTTCGCGACCCTTCTGGATGACCGCCGAGATGCTTATCTCGTGGTCGCCGAGGACGCCCGAAATCTTGGAAAGCACGCCGGGGCTGTCCACCGCCGCGAAGCGGATATAGTAGCAGGCGACGATCTCCGAGATAGGCTTGACCGGCATGGGCTTCGCCTTGCCCGGCAGGAAGCCGAGCGGCGGGATGCGCCCCGTGACGTTCCGGGCCATGTCGCGCGCGATGTCCATGAGGTCGCTCACGACGGCGCTCCCCGTCGGGTTCATTCCCGCTCCCAGGCCGTAGAGCATGATGTTTCCGACCGCGTTGCCGTGGATGTGGATGGCGTTGTAGGCGCCTCGCACGCTCCCGAGCACGTGCCCGGTGGGGATGAGGGTCGGATGCACGCGCATCTCCAGCCGGCCGTCGCTTTCGCGGCCTATCGCGAGGAGCTTCAGTTGGTATCCGAACTCCTCGCAAAACTGTATGTCGAGCGGGTCGAGCTTGCCGATTCCCTCGGTGTAAACGTCGTCGAAGCGGATGTCGCCCCCGAAGGCGATGGCGCAGGCGATGGCCAGCTTGTGCGCGGTGTCTATTCCTTCGACGTCGAGCGTCGGGTCGGCCTCGGCAAATCCTTTTTCCTGGGCTTCGCGGAGGGCGGCTTCAAAGGGAATTCCGGCTTCGGTCATTCGTGTGAGAATGTAATTCGCGGTGCCGTTCAGTATGCCGAAGAGCGTGTCTATGCGGTTTGCCGCAAGCCCTTCGCGGAGGGCCTTGATAAAGGGAATCCCGCCAGCGACCGACGCTTCGAAGCCGATGGTGCATCCGTTGCTTGCTGCGAGTTCAAAAAGTTCGTTTCCGTGGTGGGCGAGGAGCGCCTTGTTGGCGGTGACGACGTGCTTTTTGTTCTCGAGCGCCCTGCGGATGATGCTTTTCGCCACGCCAAGGCCGCCTATGAGTTCGATTACGATGTCGATCTCGGGATTTTCAATAATGTCTTCCACTCGGGACGTGAGCATCTCACGGGGAACGTCCACCGGCCTCGGGCGCTCCAGGTCCAGGTCCGCCACGCGGTGCATGAGCAGCGGTGCTCCCAGGCGGTCTTCGATGATCCTCGCGTTTTCCCTGAGCACATGGATGACGCCGCATCCCACTGTGCCCCATCCCACCAATCCGACTTTTATTGGACGCATCTTTTCCCCGCTGATAAGTTGCAATGCTTATGCACGCGGCCGACGCTTCTTCCGGCCGCGCCGCGCGTCAAGGAATGGACCTGTCATAGAAGTGAAAAACCTTGGAAGCATATCGCAATCCTGCTCCGCTTGTCAAAGCATTTTCCATGCGAAAGCCCTTGAACTCATGACATTTATTCTGTTAATTTAGATCCCTGTCCGTGCAAATGCATTCAAGCCGGAGAAAAGTCGGCCGAAAGAAAGAGGCGAAGCTATGAAGCAGGTGGTACTAGGCACCGCGGGTCACATAGACCATGGGAAAACGTCCCTCATACGGGCGCTTACGGGAATCGATACGGATCGGTTGAAGGAAGAGAAGCTGCGTGGAATCACCATCGAGCTTGGGTTCGCCCACATGAGGCTCCCTAATGACGACCTGCTCGGCATCGTGGATGTTCCAGGCCACGAGCGCTTCGTACGCCATATGGTGGCGGGGGCCACGGGAATCGACCTGGTGGCGCTCGTGATAGCGGCCGATGAAGGGGTGATGCCCCAGACCAGGGAGCATATGGAAATCTGTGAATTGCTGAGGGTCAAAAAAGGACTGGTCGTGCTCACCAAGATCGATCTCGTCGATGACCCCGACTGGATCGAGATGGTGCGGGAGGACGTGAAGACGTTCCTTAAAGGCACGTTTCTTGATGGAGCGCCCATCATTTCCGTTTCTTCCGAAACAGGGGAGGGGATAGAGGCGCTTCGCGGGGAGCTGGCGCGCATCGTGGAGGGCGTGGCGGCGCGGAGCGCCGAGGGCGCGTTCCGTCTCCCGGTGGACCGGGTTTTCAGCATCCGGGGATTCGGCACCGTCGTGACTGGGACAAGCATTTCCGGCAGGCTGCGGGTGGGGGATTCCGTCACGATCTATCCGAGCGGATTCAAGACGAAGGTGAGAGGGCTCCAGGTGCACAGCGCCGAGGTGGGAGAGGTGCTTCCAGGGCAGCGCACCGCCATCAATCTCCAGGGGATCGAGCGCACGACGATCCAGCGCGGCGACGTCATCGCAGGGCCGGGGGCGCTTGCGCCGAGTCATATGCTGGACGTATACCTGGAGCTTCTTTCGAGCGCCTCCCGTCCGGTAAAAAACCGGGCGAAAGTGCGCTTTCACTCGGGCACGGGAGAAAGTCTCGCGACCCTCGTTCTCCTTGGCTGCGAGGAGCTTGCGCCTGGCCAGGGGGCCTTCGCGCAACTGCGCTTCGACCAACCCATCGTGGCTCTCCGGGGGGACCGCTTCGTGCTGCGCTCCTATTCGCCGGTCCATACGATAGGCGGCGGGGACGTGCTGCACCCTCTCCCGCAGAAACACAAGGGGCAGGGCAAGGCGGAGGCGGCGAAGGCGCTCGAGACGCTCCTGCACGGGGACGACGCGGCCATCGTCCTCTGGCACGTGGAGGACGCCCACTGGGCTGGCGTGACGGAGCAGGAACTCGCCATCCGGGCGAATGTTTCCTCAAAGGCGTTCGACAAGCTCCTGCAGAATTTCACCAGCAGGCAGCAGGTTATCATGTACGACAAGGAAAACCGCCGCCTGATCCATTCAGAGGCGCTGGAGAGTCTCAAGCTGTCCATCACGGAGGCCCTCGCGGATTACCACGGGCGACTGCCCCTTCGGCCCGGCATGCCCAAGGAGGAGCTGGCGGCGCTGCTTCCGAAGACGATGGACGTGAAACTCTACAATTACACCCTCCAACTGCTCGGCAGGGGGGGCTCCATCGTCCAGGAAAAGGAGTTGGTGCGGCTGGCCTCGCACAAGACCGACCTGTCGGACGCGGAGCAGACGATCCGCCGGAAGATCGAGGAGGAGTTCAAGGGGGCGGGA
Organism: uncultured Syntrophobacteraceae bacterium; assembly: GCA_937958025.1. Classification (GTDB taxonomy): domain Bacteria; phylum Desulfobacterota; class Syntrophobacteria; order Syntrophobacterales; family Syntrophobacteraceae; genus CALFXO01. The sequence continues at coordinate 2,630 of CALFXO010000006.1, read as the reverse complement.
CTCCAGCCGCCGTCGTTTAAAGAAATGGCGGAACGGTTGCCGGGAGACGCGCGTGGACGCAAGGAAGTCCTCGACTGGATGCTGTCCCAGGGGGTGCTGGTGCGGATCAAGGAGGACCTCTATTTCCATTCCTCCGTCATCGTGGAGCTGAGGAAGCGCCTCATAGGATTCCTCAAAGAGAATGGTGAAATCTCCACCCCGCAGTTCAAAGACCTCACCCAGGTGAGCCGCAAGTACATGATTCCGCTGCTGGAATATTTCGATATGCAGCGCCTCACGATCCGCGTAGGCGACGTGCGCCGCCTGCGCGACGTCCAGTCGGCGGTGTGAGGCGTGATGATGCGCTCCGCCATGCCATTCGGTTGCCAAAACCCATAATAAAATAAGGGGGAAGGAATGCTAAAACACGTTGTTTTCATCAAGTTCAAAGCCGATGCAAGCGAGTCCGCGATTGCCGACATGGAAAAGGGCCTGGCGGGGCTTCCGCCGCGCATCCCGGAAATCAAGGGCTATGAATTCGGGCGCGACGTCGTCCGCTCCCCGAGGTCGTATGACTTCGCCCTGGTCTCCACCTTCGACGACCTGGACGCCATGAAGCGCTACAGCGTTCACCCGGACCACCAGGCGGTCCTCAAACAGGTGCTTGCGGTGGGCGAAAGCATTCTGGCGGTGGATTTCGACTATTAAGCGGTATCCGCTCCGACGGCCGCCGCTTTTTTCCAGCTTCACAAAAGTTTTGTCCGGTTGTAATATAGTGGCTTCAATAGAGAGTTTAACTCCGCGCGACGGTTTCCAGGGCCGCGCGCGGGAGGGCTCCGAGCGGTTTCAAACACTTAAGCACCTGAGCAAATATTTCTCAACATTCGGCCTCGTCACCCCGGCGAAAGTCGGGGTCCAGGAGAGGCGCTACAGAACCGGATTCCGACTTCCGTCGGAATGAAGGGCCTGGTGGCTCGAAACGTTTAAGAACTTCTGCTCGAGTGCTTATTACAGAACAACATTAATTAGGTTGCGTAGGGGTGTCGCTATGAAGGATGGGGCGCATTCGAGCGTGTTTCGCTTGGCAATGGCGGGGTTGGCTTTTATGCTTTACTGTTCGGGGTGTGCGTCCACGGGGACGGGCGCCAATCAGGGAGGAGCCAGCGCAACAGCCGCCGCGCCTCCCGTGCATACACAAACGACCGTGATCCAGTCGACGTACAAGGTCCCCTATTTCCCGCCTCCCGGAAAGTTGGATCTTTGCGGGGAAACCGTGCCGCTGGATAACCAGGACGTGTACGAGCGCTTCGACAAGGAATTCACCCTCATTGTCTACAACAACGCGCAGGTTTACCTGTGGCTGAAGCGCATGGAGCGCTATTTCCCGTGGATCGAGGAACGGCTCCGCGCCAATGGCCTGCCCGAAGACCTCAAGTACGTCGCCGTGGCGGAGAGCGACCTGCTCCCCAATGCATCCTCTCCCAAGGGAGCCGGAGGGCACTGGCAGTTCATGCCCTCCACGGGGCGGGCTTATGGGCTGGCCCAAAAGGGCTCCTATGACGAGCGCTTCGATTACGAGCGTTCGACCGACAGTGCGTTCCTCTATTTGAACAGCCTCTACAAGCGCTTCAACAGTTGGTCGCTGGCGATCGCGGCGTACAACTGCGGAGAGGGTCGCATCCAGGACGAGATGCGCTCCCAGGGCGTGACGAGCTACTACCTCATGAAGCTCCCGCTGGAAACGGAGCGCTATGTGTTCCGGATTCTCGCCATCAAGGCCGTCTTGAGCAATCCGGAGCTGTACGGATACGCCCTCATGAAGGGGCAGGGGTATCCTCCGTTCCAGGTGGCCCGGGTGAGCGCGACGTTTTCAAAGCCGACTTCCATAAGGACGGTCGCGGCGGCCGCCGGGACGACTTATCGGGAATTCAAACGGCTGAACCCCACGTTCCGGGCGGACGAGATCCCGGCGGGGGAATTTCAGCTGAAATTGCCGCAGGGATGTGAGGACTCATTCCGACAGAACTTCGACGTCGCCTGCCGGGCGGCGTCATCGGATGGCGGGTCTGGAGCGCTGGCGGAGGACGAAGGAAGCGATTTCCCGATCCCGGGAGCTGACGAATCGCGGCAGTCCGTGAAAAATTCTACGGAAAATTCGGCGGCTCCCAAGGCCGTGAAGGCTCCGGAGAAAACCGTGGGCAAGGGGGGGGCCGGGGCGGCCCCGGCCAAGGTCGCGAGCCGTCACGTAGTGCAAAAGGGGGAGACCCTTTTCAGCATTGCCAAGAAATACAACGTGAGCGTGGGAGATTTGCAGAAGCAGAACAATATCAAGGGAGGGGGAATCCAGCCCGGCCAGCAGTTGGTCATCCCGTAGCTCGATCGCTGTAGAACCTGTTTGCTCCACCGCGTGGGGTGGGCAACGGCTGCGCTGCGTCCACCCTCCCGCTCGGACATTCCCGAGCATCCCACGGTAAGCTGCTCAAACGCTAGGCTTTCGGGCCGTCCTCTTCGCTTGTTTCATCCATATAGACTTCGTTCCCGCAGAATTTCTTCAAGAGGTTGATCTGAGTGGGAGTCCCTATCGCCACAATGACCGTTTCCGGCTGCAATCGTTCGGTTGGGGGCGGGTTGTAGGTGAAATCCTTCTGGCC
>CALFXO010000005.1 GCA_937958025.1 uncultured Syntrophobacteraceae bacterium | reverse complement strand
TGCCGATGCGGCCGCCGTCGAGCGTCGTCAGCATCTGCTTGAAACCCTCGCCCATGTTGCCGAGCAGGTTCGCCTTCGGGATGCGGGCGTCTTCAAAAACCAGCTCCGCCGTGCCGGAGGCGTTGATGCCGAGCTTGTCCTCGACGCCGCCCACGCGGAATCCCTTGGTATTCTTGAGATCCACCAGGAAGGAGCTGATGCCTTTGTAGCCGGCGGATTTGTCGGTGACCGCCGCAAGGACGCAGTAGCTCGCCACGTTGCCATTGGTGATGAATTTCTTCGTGCCGTTGATGACCCACTCGTCGCCGTCAAGCACCGCGTTGGTGAGCATCTTTGCAGGGTCCGAACCAGCGCCCGCCTCGGTGAGGCCGTAGCAGCCAAGGGCCTCGCCACTCGCGACCGGGCGGAGGAACTGCTGCTTCTGCTCTTCCGTGCCGTACTTGAACACAGGGAAGCAATAGAGGCTGTTGCACACGCTCATGATGACGCCGCAAGAGGCGCACGCCTTGGAAATTTCTATCATAGCCAGGACATAGCTCACATAATCCATCCCCGCTCCGCCATACTCTTCGGGAATCGCCACGCCGAGGAGTCCGAGTTCCCCCATCTTCTTCACGATCTCTTCCGGATGCTTGTGGGTCTTGTCAAACTCGGCGGCGACGGGCTTGATTTCACGCTCGGCGAATTTCCGGGCCATGTCCTGGATCATCTTTTGTTCTTCGGTCAACTCAAAATTCATGCTTTTCCTCCAAATTCCTTTTCAATAGTTCCGCACCTGCTGCTTCTCGCTCCACCGTCTCCATTCCGTGGATGAACCGCCGCAATGCTAGGTTTCGGGGCGGGGCGCGGGCTCAGGACGCCCGCCCCTAACCGGGCGCAAGCCCCGGCAGGCGGCATCGGCCGGTTGACGGCTAATTTTCGGAAGAAATAATGAAGGATTTCATTAAGAATGAAAATCGGCGGCGAACTGTTTCCATCGCGGGGGGAAAAAGTAATCTTTCGTAGGTCGCCCACCTATCCACGTAGGTTCATGACCTATAGGGAGGCGCAGCTCGCCGCCGACCTCGCGAACGGGAGGGAAAATCGGGGAAGGGTCGCGGAGAAGTCAAGTTTCCGGATTTGCCCTAACTTCCTGGCTCCATCAGGATGCTGTCGTCCTCGACCCAGCGCATGGCGTTGCGCATCAGTTCGGTCCCGCTCTTGAGGCCTAGCTTTTCCTTGATCCTCTCGCGATAGCACCCGATCGTCTTGACGCTCAAGTGAAGCTTCTGGGCAATTTCATTCGTCCCGAAGCCGTGACCGATCATACGGTAGACTTCCAGCTCCCGGTCGCTCAGGTTGTCGACCGGCGACTTTTCAGTCGTCCTCACGCCGCTCGCGAACTGCGTCAGCACGACGTCCTTGAGCTTTTCACTCAGGTATATTTTTCCCTCCAGGACGCAGCGCATCGCCTCGATGATGGAGGTTATCGTCTCCTGCTTCATGATGTAGCCCTTGGCCCCGGCCAGGAGGGAGCGTTCGGCGAACCGGCTCTCATCGTGCATTGAGAGGACAAGCACAGGCATGTTCCGGTAATATTTGGCTATTTCCTTCACCAGACAGATGCCGTCCCGGCCCTTGAGAGAAATATCCACAATCACCATATCGGGCTCCATACTTTGTATTTCACGCCACGCGGAAGCGACGTCCTCCGCCTCGGCGCACACCGCGAGGTCTTCTTCCTGGTTGATAAGCTCGCGAAGCCCCAAGCGGAAAACCGGGTGGTCGTCGACGAGCATCACCCGGACCTTTCCGCGAGCCGCCGTTTCAACCTTGGGACTGCCCATGAGCAACATCCTTTCTATCCGGGTCCCGGACGCAGCACCGTATGATGGAGCCGCCCTCGGGGTTTTGCCTTATCTTAATGGCGCCGCCGATCATCTTGGCGCGCTGGTGCATGATGCGAAGCCCCATGCCCTTCGTCGAGGCGGAACCCTGCGGCATCCCCTGTCCGTTATCACTCACCGCGAGGGAAACCAAGCCGTTGTCCAACGTCAGCTCCAGGGTGATGGTCTTCGCCATGGAATGTTTCACGGCATTCTGGACGGCCTCCTGCGCAATGTAGAAAAGGTGCGTCGCGACCGTATTGTCATGGATGAGGACCGATTCCCTGCATTTGAGGTCGCAGGAAATCTTGAACACCTCGCCCACATTGATGCAAAGCTCCCGGAGGGCCGACTCCAGCCCGTAGGACACCATGTGCACGGGACAGAGCCCCCTTGCGAGACGCCTCGCCTTTTCGATGGCCTCGCTGATGAGCGTCCGGATTTTCCCGGCGTAGGCCGCGTCCTCATCGGAGGATTTCTCTTCGAGGCGCCGGCTGAGCACGGCGCTCAACACCTCGATGCCGATCAAGTGGGAGCAAAGATCGTCATGGAGGTCCTGACCGATCCGCTGGCGCTCCCGATCGCCTATCTCCATGACTTCGCGCTCGAGGCGCTTGCGGTCGGTTATGTCTTCGATGGTCATGAGCATGCAACGCTCGCCGCCGATTTCTATCGCCTCGGCGGAAAGCATTCCGATGCGCACCTCGCCGGACTTGGCGAAAAACTCTATCTCCAGGTTGTGCGCATGCCCGCGCCGGTTCATGGAGTCTATCAGCCTGCGCGTCTGGCCTTCCTTCCCGAAGATGGCTGCTTCCATGGCCGATTTGCCGAAGACCTCCTCGCGGGAATAACCCGTCGCGATCAGCAGGGAATCGTTGGCGTTTATGATGCGGCTATCTTTCAGAGAGAGGATGCACATGCCGTTGGGGTTCGACTTGAAGGCTTTTGAAAACATCTCCTCCGACAGCCGCAGGCCTTCCTCCGCCTGTTCGCGCTCGAGGATCTCCCCTTGCAGCTTTTTATTATACTGTTCGAGCTTATCCATGAACAGGTTAAAGTAGGAAGCGAGCTGCCCCAGCTCATCGCCCGAGCGTTTATCCACCCTCGCGGAAAAGTCCCCCGGCGCCCCCGCGGCGAAACGGTTCATCAACTCCAGGAGAGGGTTGGTGATCGCGGCGCTTATCCGCACCGTAAGCGGCAAAATGAGCACGAGCGAGAGCAGCACCATGGCGACAAAGAGATTCCTGACGGAATAGAGCGGAGCGTAAAACTCGTCCAGATAACTGGACGACGCCACGATCCAGTCGAGATCGGGAATGTAGCTGAACATGGCGAGCTTGGTGCGGGGCTCGGCGTCGTTCGGGTTTTTCCACTTATAGATAATCTTCCCATTTTTCCGGGCGCAAATTTCCTTCACGAAATCACTGTTTCGGGCGTTCTCCGCATAATAGCTCTGCTGCCCTTCCAGGCTGGGGTGCACCACCAGCTCTCCCTTCCCGGTCATGACGAAGGAATATCCTTCCTTGCCGAAGCGAAGCGACAGGATGCTCTTGCGGAAATCGTCGACATTGACGAGCGAGCTGAATTCGCTGCGGTAGGAGGAGACGGAGATGATCCAGTCCCACGGCGCGAAGTAGGTCATGTAGAGCGCCTTGGGACGCGCGACCGCCTCTTCGGGGTTTTTCCAGTCGTACTCCATGTAGCCTTCCTTTCGCGCCATCTGGTCCCGCACGAACTCGAAGTTGGCTACGTTAGTATGGAGGAGCGCCCTCTTGTTGTGGACAAGTATGAAGCCGTTGCTGTCGATGCAATAAATATAGCCGGTCTCGCCGATCTTCTGGCTGAGAAGCACCGCCTCCGCCCGGCGCTTGGCCTCGTCCTCCGTAAGCTCCCCGCTACGGCTCATTTCATAGAAATAGGAGACAATGTCCCTGTTTTTCTCCGCAACGGCCCGCAGGTGGTTCTTGATGGAAACCTCCACCGAAGTTCGCACCATGTTGAGAATCGTGGACGTGGAGTTCTTCAGCTCGCTTTCGATGTTTTGCTCGATCGTCCTGCGGACGAGCGCGTAAATAACCGTGCTTCCGACGGTTATCGCCAGGATGCACGCGAAAGAGATGCCGAGGAACAGCTTATAACGGATGGGAAGGTCGTGGATGGAACGGGGGAATTTCATTACCGCAAGATCCTTTTGCAGTCGCGGCAGGACGCCGCTCCTGCGAAAGCGTGATTTTCAATCCTCAGCTAGGATAACATTGCAACCATATCCATGAATTGGCGAACTCCGGGGCCGGTCACGGGAACTATAGCCAAGGCGGGAAATGAAAATCAAACAGGAATTTTCAACGCTGCCCGAAGAGGTAATTTTCCGGGGGCGGGAAAGCGGAAGGAGAGGCTAGAGAGGACAGGAGACGCGCAATGCCAGGGAACCGCCGTTACGCAGCTTGGGCGCTCTCCACGCCCGCATAGAGCTTGCGGGTGCAGGTCGAGGTTTTCTCCCATATGAGGGCGGCGAGCAACAGGCCGCCTCCCACGCCGCAAACGCCCGCCCAGCCGAAATGCTCCCAGCCGACCGCGGCGAGCGCAGAGCCGAAGGCGCCTCCTGCGAAGTAATATATCTTATATATGGTGTTGAGCCGCGTGGGGGCCGCCGGATGGATCGCGTACAACTGGAGCTGGTTGGAGGCAGTCGCCGCCTGCGCGCCGAGGTCGAGCAGGATCACCCCGGCGACCATCCCCGCGAAATGCCCGCCGAGCGACAGGAAGAGCACATAAGCGAGCAGCATCGACCCGATGCAGCCCTGAACGAGCCGCCGCACGCCCACCTGCTGGGCGCGCCGCCCCGCCATGGACGCCGCGAGCGCCCCCACCACCCCGACGAGACCGAAGGCCCCCGCGACCTCCGGCCCCATGCGGTAGGCGTCGCTTTGAAGGTAGAAAGCGAGGGTCGCCCAGAACGCCGACAGGGCGGCATACATCAGACCGGCGGTGAGGGAGATGGCGCGGACTTCCGGAAGGTCGCGGAAGAGCTCATACACCGATAAAATGAGCTTCGGGTAAGGAATGGCCTCGGACGAACGGTGGCGGGGAAGCGCCACGGCAAGCACTCCGGCGAGAATCAGCATGGCGCCGCTCCCGGTCGCGAACATTCCACGCCACCCGATGCGCGAACCGATAAAGCCGCTCAAGGTGCGGGAGAGGAGTATGCCAATCAGCGCGCCGCCGATGATGACGCCGAGATTGCCGCCGCGTTTTAGCGGGGGGCTCAGCGCCGCGACAAACGGAATGAGCACCTGCACCAGCACCGCCGTCACCCCGATGGCGAAGGAGGCCGAGGCGAAGCAGACGATGTCGGGCGAAGCTGCGGCGGCGAGCAGCGAAAGGCTCGCTAGGACAAGCATCGACGCGACAAGGCGGCGCTTCTCCAGCACGTCGCCAAGCGGCGTCACGAAAACCAGGCCCAGGACATAGCCGAACTGTGTCAGCATGGGAACGAGGCCCATCGTCGCCGCGTTTTCGTGGAACTCCCGCCCTATCTCCCCCAGGAGGGGCTGGCTGTAATAAACGTTTCCAACAGCCAGGGCCGTGGTTACAGTAAGCAGGTAAAGAAGCCGCTGGCTGAGGACAGGCTCCTCGCCGTCCATTTCCGGACCCCGGCTTCGCTTCCGATTTCGCATGTATTGGGTGACTTTGTTTTTCATGCGCGCAGCATAACGGGCGAAATCGGCATATGTCTAATATATTGTTAATTTACCTATGATAGCTTTTGGATATGCCATGGAGCTTCGCCACCTGCGTTATTTCGTCGCCGTCGCCGAGGAGATGAGCTTCACTCGCGCGGCACGGCGGCTGCACATCGCCCAGCCGCCGCTCAGCCAGCAAATCCGCGACCTCGAAGAGGAACTCGGGCTGCTCCTCTTCGACCGGGGAGGGCGCACGATCGCGCTCACGCAGGCGGGGCGGGAGATCCTGCCGGAAGCGCGCGCCATCCTCGAGAGCGCCGCCGAGCTACAGAGGAAGGCGACCCTCCGGGCGCGCGGAGACGTGGGGAGCATCACAATCGGGGTCATCTCCTCGATGGCGGTCCAAAAATTCGCTGGCATGCTGCGGGACTTCCAGAAGATCAACCCCGGCATACGGGTCTCGCTCATAGATCATCCCTCGACGCGCCAGATGGACGAACTGGCTTCGGGAGGGATCGACGTGGGGTTCCTCATACCGCCGGAGAAACCGCCCCGGACCATTGCATTCCGGCGCATCCGGAAGGCCCCGATGAAGCTCGCCGCGCCTTCCGACCACCCGCTCGCGAAAAAGCCCCGCGTCGAATGGCGGGACCTCGCGGACGAGCCGTTGATTCTTGTGGAAGTCGCGAGCAACGGCCCGGGATATTACGACGAATTCCTTCTCCGCTGCCGCGCGGAGGGCTTCGAGCCACGGATCGAGCAATACACGATGAACATCGCCACGCAGCTCTGGAGGGTTTCGGCGGGGCTCGGGCTCGCCCCCATGCTGGTCACGCCGGACATGGACCAACCGCCGGGGGTCGCGTTCCTCGACCTTCCCGCAGACGCCCCGGTCTATGAGGCGGCAATGGCGTGGAGACAGTCAGAGACGTCTGCGGTCGTGATGAAATTCGTGGAGTTTGTCGCAGCCTCCGCAGGAGGGACGGGAGAATAGAGGGAGTTGCGGCGCGGGAGGAGGGCGCCGGTCTTCAAAAGAAAATGGTTGGCGGACGGATGTTTGATTTGCCCCCTGCCCTGCCGGCGCCGACATCCAATGCCCCCGGTTTGCAGCGAGGCGTCGGGGTTCTTTCCTCTTGCGCTTCGCGCGCGGACAACTCGGGACGAGTTGTCCGCGTCACCCATTACCGGCGCAACGTCGTAAGGCAAGAAAAGGTGCGGCGATTTGCGGCGCAGCAAAGGCGCATTCCGGTTTACATTGACGCCGGGGGATGCTAAAAAGGCTTCATTCGTTAACCAATACCTAGAGAACAGGTTAACGAAGCAACCTCAACAGAGAAACTCGAAGCACGAGAGGGAAAATGGAAGACACCACACTGAAGGCCATCGAGGCTGCGGCGGAGCGAGGGGAGCCCATCGGCGAGAAGCTTGCGATGAGCGTTCTCGAGGCGTCCACAAAAGTTCTGCCCCGGCTTTTTTCCGTCGCCGGGGCCGTGCGCTCCCGCCGGTTCGGGGAGAAGATCTCGCTCTGCTCCATCGTGAACGCCAAGGGGGGAGCGTGCCCGGAGGACTGCGCGTTCTGCGCCCAGTCGTCGCGCCATCACACCGGGGCCAAAGCCGTTCCACTTTTTTCCGAGGAAGAGCTGGTGGAGGCCTACGAGAGCGCCGCAAAACAACCTATCGGCCACTTAGGGGTCGTGACGAGCGGCTGCGCGCTCTCCCCGGAGGGCGTCGAGCGCATCTGCCAGGCCATCGCGTCGAAGAAAGCCCCCGGAGTGGAGTGGTGCGCCTCGCTCGGGTGCCTGGAGACGGAGCAGCTTGCGGCGCTCAAGCGCGCCGGGCTCAAGAGGTTCCACCACAACCTCGAAGCAGCGCCGAGTTTTTTCCCCTCTATATGCACCACGCACACCTTCGAGCAGCGCCTCGCGACGGTCCGAAGCGCGAGGGAGGCGGGACTCGAGGTCTGCTGCGGCGGGATCATGGGCGTCGGAGAATCCCTGGAGCAGCGGGTGGAACTGGCCCTGCTGCTCGCCCGCGAGGCCGTGGATTCCATCCCGCTCAATTTCCTGATCCCGATTCCCGGAACGCGACTGGGAGACATGGCACCGATGCGGCCCCTCGACATGATCCGGACGGTTGTCATGTTCCGGCTGACGAATCCGAGCGCCGAAGTGCGGGTCTGCGCGGGCCGGGCGCACCTCCGGGACTTGCAGGGAATGATTTTTCTCGGCGGGGCCAACGGAATGATGATCGGTCCACTTCTCACCGTCGCGGGAAGGAGCATGGAGGACGACCTGCAAATGCTCCGGGACATGGAGATGCTCTGACGCTCCCCCAATAAGGCAACTCTAAAGAATTAACCAACCCAGGGACAACTTCCTTTATTCTTTTGAGAGCGGCATCCTGCCACGACAGACGCAGCGTCGCGGCAGGATGCCGCTCCTACGAGGACATTGTTCAGGCATGGTATTTCCTGGAACTTGCCCTGGGCAAGGAATCGATTGAAAATTGACCCCGGACATGGCAAGAAGAGGCATTGCGCGTCGCGCCCGCTCTCACCTGGGCGACGCGCGCGGCGAAGGATTTTCTGAACCGGAGGCGGTTACCATGGACAGCGGACTTACAGCCGGAAGCGCCCCCCAGCCCGCCGAGGAAAGCGCGGGACCGGAAGCGGTGCTCCGGGTGCGCGGCGTGAGCAAGGTGCACCACATGGGCGAGATCGACGTGCACGCGCTCCGGGGCGTGGACCTCGACCTTTACGCCGGGGAAATCGCCGTACTGCTCGGGCCGTCGGGCAGCGGCAAGTCCACGCTCCTGAATATCCTGGGGGGACTCGACCACCCGACGGCGGGCTCCGTCCGCCACTACGACGAGGAACTCACGACCCTCGACGACGCCCGTCTCACCCGCTACCGGCGCGAATGCGTCGGTTTCGTCTTCCAGTTCTACAATCTCATTCCGAGCCTCACCGCCCGCGAGAACGTGGCGCTCGTGACGGACATAGCGAGCAACCCGATGCGGCCCGAGGAGGCGCTCGGGCTCGTAGACCTCGCCAACCGCCTCGACCATTTTCCCGCGCAGCTCTCGGGCGGCGAGCAGCAGCGGGTGGCCATCGCCCGCGCCATCGCCAAGCGCCCCGAAGTGCTCCTTTGCGACGAGCCGACGGGCGCCCTCGACGCCCACACCGGCATACTGGTGCTCGAAGTCATCGGCCGCATCAACCGGGAGCTCGGGACCACCACGGCGCTCATCACCCACAACGCCGTCATATCGGAAATGGCGGACCGAGTTATATCGCTCTCCGGCGGAGAGATAACCGGCGTGCGACGCAACGGGAAGAAGGTCGCGCCGAAGGACCTCGCGTGGTGACGCCCCATGAACGCCCTCGACAGAAAACTTTTCCGCGACCTATCCCGCATGAAGGGGCAGGCGCTCGCCATTGCGCTCGTGATGGGGTCCGGCATCGCGATTTACGTGATGTCGGCGGCGGCGGTCGAGTCGCTCGAATCCGCCCGGAGCGCGTACTACGACAAATGCCGCTTCGCCCAGGCGTTCACGCACCTCAAGCGGGCGCCCAACGCGCTTGTGGCGCGCATAGCGGAAATCCCCGGCGTCTCGCAGGTGGACGCCCGCATCGTGGTGGACGTCGTGCTGGACGCCCCCGGCACCCCGGAGCCGGTGACGGGGAGGCTCATCTCCCTGCCGAAGGGGCTCCACGAAGGACTTAACACACTCCACCTCCGCAAAGGCCGGTTTATCGAGCCAGGACGGAGGGGGGAGGCCGTGGTGAGCGAGCCCTTCGCGGAGGCGAACGGCATCGGCCCCGGCGACAGGGTGCGCGCGGTCATCAACGGGCGGCTCGACTACCTCCATATCGTGGGCGTCGGCATTTCGCCCGAGTACATCTACCAGATACGGCCAGGAGAGCTGCTGCCCGACGACAAGCGTTTCGGGGTCTTCTGGATGGACTACGAAGAGCTGGCCCCTGCCTACGACCTGGACGGCGCGTTCAACGACGTCGCCCTCACCCTGGCCCCGGACGCGAACGAAGCGGAGGTGCTCCAGCATCTCGACAACCTCACGGAGCGCTACGGAGGTCTAGGCGCCTACGGCAGGGACGAACAACTCTCGCACCGCCTCATCTCGGACGAGATCCAGCAATTGAGGGCGACCGCCGTCATCACGCCATCGATATTCCTCGCGGTCGCGGCCTTCATCATCAACGTGGCCATGTCGCGTCTCGTCAACACGCAGAGGGAGCAGATCGCGGCACTCAAGGCGTTTGGCTACACCCGGCGGGAGGTGGGGCTCCATTACCTGAAGTTGGTTCTCATGATCGCCGTAATCGGCGCCTGCATAGGGTCGGCGGCGGGAATCTGGCTGGGAAACAGCCTGACGGACATATACGCCCAATATTTTCGCTTCCCGTCCTTTGAATACCATATCTCCTCCAAGGCCATTTTTCTGGCGTTCTTCTTCGCCGCGGCCATGTCTGTCCTTGGAACCATCGGGACCGTGCTCCGCGCGATGATGCTCCCGCCCGCCGAGGCGATGCACCCGGAGGCGCCGGGAATCTACCATCAGACGTTTATCGAGCGGATTGGAAGGCGGGGCATGTTTTCGCCGCCGACGATAATGATCTTACGGCAGCTGCAACGGCGGCCGGTGCGCGCCGTCCTTTCGTGCCTTGGCATGGCATTTTCCGTAGCACTCCTCGTAATAGGGAATTTCACGGTGGACATTGTAAACTACACTATCGACTTCCAATTTTTCAGGACGCAGAGGCAGGACATGACGCTCACCCTGGTGGAGTCGAGGTCGTTGCGGGGATTCCACGAAATCGCCCGCCTGCCGGGGGTGACGCGGGCTGAGCCCTTCCGGAGCGCGGCGGTGCGGCTCCGGCTCGGTCACAGGTCGCGCCGGACGGCAATCATGGGGCTGCCCCAAGAAAGGACGCTCTACCGGCTGCTCGACGTAGATGAGCGCGAAGTCGCCATTCCCCCAAGCGGCATTATGATGTCTGAAAAACTCGCGGAGATTCTCGGCGCGCGCATAGGAGACACGGTGACCGTCGAGGTGATGGAGGGGGAGCGCCCCGTCCGCGAAGTGCGAATCACCGGCCTCATACGGGACTTTTCCGGGACCTCGGCCTACATGGACATCCATGCGCTCAACGCGATGCTGAGCGAAGGCGACGTCGTCTCGGGAGCGTTTCTCACGACCGACGCCACCAAGCTTCCCGCGCTCTACAAGGAGATAAAGGAAACGCCGCTCATCGCGGGGGCGTCGCTCAAGAAAGCCGCCCTTGTCAGCTTCCGGGAGACGCTCGCCAAGAACCTGCTCATAACCACGCTGTTTTACGTTATATTCTCCTGCATCGTGACGTTCGGGGTGGCGTACAACAGCATCGAGGTGACGCTTTCGGAGCGCAGCCGGGAGCTAGCGACGCTCCGCGTCATCGGGTTCACCCACGCGGAGACGTCTTATATACTGCTTGGCGAGATAACGATCCTGACGCTCGCGGCGATTCCGCTCGGGCTGGCGCTCGGGTGGGCGCTCGCGGCCCTGACGGTCAAGGCGCTTGCGACCGAAACGCAAAGGTTCCCGCTGGTCATCGAAAGCTCGACGTATGCCTTCGCCGCTGTGACGGTGCTGCTCGCAACGGCGGCTTCGGCGCTCGGCGCGAGGAGAAAGCTGAAGCGATTGAGCCTCGTGGCGGTCCTGAAAGCGCGCGACTAGACCAAGGCCAACGACGAAAATTCCCGGAAAGGGGGTTCATGAAACCCGCAGCAAAAAAGGCCATATACGGCGTCATGACGTTGCTCGTAGCGGGAGCTATCGTCTACGCCTTCCTACCCAAGCCTCTCCCGGTCGACACAGCCATCGTCAAGAGGGGGCCTATCCAGGTTACCGTGGACGAGGATGGGAAGACCCGCGTCAAGGAGCGCTACGTCGTCTCCGCTCCCATCGCGGGGAGGCTTCTCCGCGTGCAGCATAAGGAGGGCGACAGGGTCGAAGCGGGGAAGACGATCATCGCATCCATAGAGCCGACGGCCCCGGCGCTTCTCGACGCGCGCGCGGTGGCGGAGGCGGAGGCCAGAGTGCGAGCGGCGCGGGCGGCCAAGGAGCAGGCGCTGCACGAACTGGAGCAGCGGCGGGTAGAGCGGGACTACGCCGCAACGCAACTCGGGCGCATGAAGCCGCTTTTCGCCGGGAAGGCGGTTTCCCGCCAGAACCTCGACGACGCGGAGGAAAAGGAGCGCGCGGCGAGTGAGGCCGTCGAGGCGGCGCGATTCGGGCTGCAAGTGGCCGGATTCGAGCTGGAGCAGGCCGAAGCGGCGCTCCTTACCATTCGGGGCTACGCCTCCGGGGCAGGGGGCGGCAAGACAACGCGCTTCGACGTGCGGTCCCCCATCGATGGGGTGGTGCTCCGGCTCGTCCAGGAAAGCGAAGTGAGCGTCGCGGCGGGGGCCGAACTCGTCGAGGTGGGCGCCCCCTCCGAAATCGAGGTGGTCGTGGACGTGCTCTCGGATGACGGAGTGCGGATCAAGCCAGGGGCGAAAGTCATCCTCGAGAGGTGGGGAGGGGACGATCCGCTTGCAGCGCGCGTCCGGCTGGTGGAGCCGTCGGCTTTCACCAAGGTGTCGGCGCTCGGCGTGGAGGAGCAGCGCGTCAACGTCATAGCGGACCTGATCGACCCGATCGCGAAACGCACAAGGCTTCTGGACCGCTACCGCGTGGACGCAAGGATCGTGGTCGCGGAAGCCGAAGACGCCCTCAAGGCGCCAACGGGCGCGCTCTTCCGGCAGGACGGAGAATGGCGGCTTTTCGCGGTGGAGGACGGCAAGGCGGCCCTTCACGCAGTCAAAGTGGGAATGCGCAATGACGCGGAGGCGGAGATCCTGGAGGGTGCGCCGGAAGGGGCGCGGGTCATCGTCTATCCAAGCGACAAGATCGAGGATGGCGTTTCGGTGACGCCACGCACGGAAGGCCAACGCTGACGCCTCATCTGAATCGTAACCGCGCTTTCACATGGATGTAACAATTCACCTGTAGATAGGGGGAGCTGAAAAGAAAAAACTCAAGGAGTAACACAATGGCTCTTTCCCGTCTGATTCTCGTTTTGCTGGCGCTGACCTCCCTGGCATATTATTGGGGGCGGCGAAAATCCCACCAGGTGGGAAGAGAGGCGGGAGGCGTCAGGCTGCTCCATTCGCGCCCGTCCTACCATGGTTTCTACACGGCGCTCTGGTGCTGCGTCCCGGCTTTCGCGGCGCTAGCGCTGTGGGTGAGTCTCGAGCCTCGCATCATAACGCAGCTCGTCATTTCCGACATGCCCGAGGAAATGCGGTCCCTTCCCCCCGAGCGGCTCAATCTCATACTCAACGACGTCAAGAACCTTGTGAGCGGCAACGTCGTCTCCAGAGATCCGAGCCCCGCCATGAAAGCCGCCGCGGAGCATTACCGGAGGCTGCGCCAGATTGGCGACGCGGCATTGACGGTGACGGTGCTCGCGCTCGCGATGATAGGCGCGGGCCTGGTGCAGCGGAAGATCAGCCTCCAGTTGCGCGCCCGGACCTACGTCGAGCGGTTCGTCTCCGTTTTCCTGATTTTCTGCTCCTCCATCGCTATCTTCACGACAATAGGCATAGTGCTTTCCGTGCTGTACGAGGCTATCCGGTTCTTCCACGCCGTGCCGCTGCTCGATTTTCTCTTCGGCCTGGACTGGAGCCCCCAGACGGCCATACGCGCGGACCAGGTGGGTTCGTCCGGTTCCTTCGGGGCCGTTCCCGTTTTCTGGGGCGCCGCGATGATTTCGGCGATAGCCATGATGACGGCGGTCCCGATCGGTCTCATGGCGGCGATTTACCTCTCCGAATACGCGAATAAGCGGTTCCGGGACGTCGCCAAGCCGATGATGGAGGTCCTGGCAGGAATCCCGACCGTCGTGTACGGCTTTTTCGCGGCCATCACGGTGGCCCCGTTCATACGGGACGTCGGCGGAGCGGTCCACCTGAACGTATCCTCGGAAAGCGCCCTGGCCGCCGGACTCATCATGGGGATTATGATTATCCCGTTTGTCTCGTCGCTATCGGACGACGTCATCAACGCCGTGCCGCAGTCCCTGAGAGACGGGGCGTACGGCCTCGGAGCGACAAAGTCGGAGACCATTAAGCACGTGGTGCTCCCCGCGGCGCTCCCCGGCATTGTCGGGAGCGTGCTGCTCGCAGTGTCGCGGGCCATAGGCGAAACGATGATCGTCGTCATGGCGGCGGGGCTCGCGGCAAACCTCACCGCCAATCCACTCCAGGCCGTCACGACGGTTACGGTGCAGATCGTCACACTGCTGGTGGGAGACCAGGAGTTCGACAGCCCCAAAACGCTCGCGGCCTTCGCCCTCGGCCTCGTGCTCTTCATCGCAACCCTTTTCCTGAACGTCATCGCCCTTTACGTGGTGAGAAAGTACAGAGAGCAGTATGAGTAACGCGATCTCCATTCCAGCCGGCAAGGAAGAGTGCGCGCCGCGCAGGTCCATCGACATCGTGAGATCTGGGCTGGCGCGCCGCCACAGGGCCGAGCGCCGTTTCCGATTCTACGGACTCGCGGCGATAGGGCTCAGCATGGTTTTTCTTTTCGTGCTGCTCACGACCATCGTGATCGGCGGCTACGGGGCCTTCACCCAGACGCTCATACGGCTCGATGTATTCGTGGACCCCTCCACGGTCAGCAAGGATGCGCTGCAAGACGCCGATTACCAGGCGCTAGCCTGGATTTCCACGGAGCACAAAATGCTTAACGCGTGTCGCCTTCCCGC
>CALFXO010000004.1 GCA_937958025.1 uncultured Syntrophobacteraceae bacterium | reverse complement strand
GGGGGAAGGTGTTGGCGAAGACTCAATCTGAGCGCGAAGCCGATGTTATTCCATTACGAGAGAAGCGATAGGGGGGCGACATGAGAGACGAACTGAAATTTACCCTTGAGATTGAGCAGGAGGAAGACGGTCGCTGGATCGGGGCCATTCCCGAAATTCCCGGCGCGCTGGTTTACGGAAGGACTCAGGAGGAGGCTATCGCGCTTGTCAGAACCCTTGCTTTGCAGGTTGTTGGCGAGGCGGACCCGGATAACCAAGAGACAAGCAAAGGACTGAACCATGAGAAATGAATTTACCGCCATAGTCGAGCGCGATGGAGATTGGTTTATTGCCTACTGCCCTGAAATCCCCGGAGCCAACGGACAGGGGCGCACTGCACCGGAGTCCCTGCGCAGCCTCAGGGAGGCCCTAGCGCTTATACTGGAAGACCGGCGAGAAGACGCGTTGCGGGGAATGCCAGGCGAAGCCATACGGGAAATGGTGGTCGTCGAATGAAGCGGAGCGCCCTGCTGAGGCACCTTCGGAGATACGGGTGTTATCTCAAGCGGGAGGGCGGCGAGCATTCCCTTTGGTGCAATCCACAGACGGGCCATTGCGAAGCCGTGCCCCGACACACGGAAATACCGGACAGGCTCGCACGGAAGATTTGCCGTTGTCTTTCCGTACCCGAACTGGGGGCGTGAAAAACGTGGCGCGCTCCGGGAGGAGGGATGCCGCCGTTGCCTCCCAGCAGGAGAGAACGGGTTCCTTCCCCCGCGAGAGCGCCGTGGCGCGTGTTAACATCGTGTTAACGCATCACCCGTCCGCCGTCGCCGAGAGGCACCCCGTCATCGAGACCCCCCATACCCCGTCGCGAGGGGGGCGTCCTCGTGATAATTGGGTCCCATCCCTTTGCCCGAAACGTCTCATTTTCCCATGTGAAATCCATCTTCCAAAGGATAGCCATCTATGAATCCAGATGCCGATTATTCAATGGACCTCCTCAATAAGATCATCGATGGAATCGAGGCACTCGCAAGGGCCAACTACGATCTTCCATGGGCAAGAAAGATTATCGGGCCGATGGCCGAGTTCTTGATTTCGGACGGTCCCATCGACGAAGAATCTTTCCAAGCGAACCTCGAAAGTGCCGTTGAACGCCTCGAAGCTGTATGGGAAGAATCACAGGATTCAAAAAAACACCTTGCCCGTTGGTTCAGCGCCAACGGTCTGATTCATGTCGCAATCTGGCGTTTGGGTGGGATATCCCCCGAGACGCTGGCGGAAGATGTCTTGTCGGGAATCGGCCTCGGAGAAATCTTCATGGGACTCAAGATTTGCATTGGCGCCGAACCCCGCATGGGGGTCCTCCCCATAGAGTTCCACCGGGAGATTTCCGGGCAGGGAGGCAAGATCAAGGCGTCGCGGGAGCGAGCACAAAAATTAAAGCTCATCCAGCCGCTCCTCCGCGAACTGAAAAGAGTCCGGCTGTTGGGCCGGTACGCGAGCTGCGAAGACGCGGTGAACCACATTTTGACCAACGATGACCGCTTTAAGGGTATCGCCAGCGAGATTTACTGCGAGTCACCGAGCCTGTCCTTCGAAAGATTTTTGATGCCCGAGGCAAAAAAAGTCTGGCGTGCAGCCGTCAAATCTACCCCTTCCAAGAAGCCTTCTAAGAAAATAAATAAGTAATTCCAGTTTCTTGCAACGCAATATGCCCCGCCTACCGTAGCCGTGCTGCATCAAAAAATTGGGTATGATCTACTCCCGCCATGGATAAGTTTTTTTCAGTCAATCTGTGGATGGAGTGAGACATGCGTAATTGGATTCGCATTTCCGATCTAAGTAAAACCCCCGGCAGTCCGATCAAGTCCGCAACGGGCTACAAGTGGCATCATGTAGGACGCTTTCCCGAAATATTCCGTCGCGTCGGCGGAAAGGTTTTTGTCGATATGGACCTCCTCTATGAGCTTGCCGAGGCCGGGAAGCTCCGATGAACACGGATATTCGGCTTCAAACATCCTGGCTACATCATCCTAAACGGCAAAAGCTCCAACGCCGTCTGGGGCCGGATGGCGTCGTCGGCTTTATCGACTTGCTGCTGTCGGTATCGCAGAGCAAGCCCTCTGGGCGCCTCGATGGGTGGGACCGTGAGGACATCGCGCTGGCCGCACAGTGGGACGGTGACGCGGATACGTTCATGGACGCACTGGTGGAATTGCGCCTTTTGGACGTTGAGGATGACTGCGTGTACTCGATTCACGATTGGCGAGACCACAACCCTTACGCCTCAGGAGCCTCGCAACGATCCGAGAAGGCGAAGGCCGCAGCAAATGCACGATGGGGCGCCAGGGATGCTAATACATGCAACAAGCAATGCTCCGAGCATGATGGGGCATTGCCGAATGCATCAACCCGCAATGCCCCATCTCCATCTCCAGCTCCATTACCAAAAGAGAAAGATATTGTGCATCGACCGATGCACGACCGCCCCTCCGACTTCGAGACGTTCTGGCAGAAATACCCGGCACGCGGGCTTCCGCCGAGACGCGCGGGCAAGGAGCAGGCGCGCAAGGCATGGGTGGCGCTCGCCCGTAAGGGGGCGCTTCCCGAGATAGATGCATTACTGGCGAGCTTGCATCGCGACGCAAATAGCAACCAGTGGCGTGATCCTCAATACATTCCCATGGCGAGCACATGGCTCCGACGAATGCCGTGGGCTGATGCAGGAGAAAACGAAGAGCGGACGCAAACAGGATCATTGCTTGATGCCATCAACGGGGAGGTTGTCGGATATGTCGATTGAATACGTTCGTTCAAAGGGGTGGGAGCACCGCCTTCGTAACGATCAAGTAAACATCAAGGTGTGTCCTGTGTGCCATGATGAGGGGTGGCATTTCTTTATAAGCAAGGATGGTGGGCTCTGGGACTGCAAAAAATGCCAAGCGAAGGGAAACCTCTTCCAGCTCAAGAAGCAGCTCGGCGACGCGGAGGAAGTTATTCACCCGGCGGTTCGGAAGACCACGTGGTCGAAGCCGAACCCGAATGACATCCAGGCGTGGCATGAGGCGATTTTCAAAGATTACGAAACGCTCCGCTACCTGAACGCTCGCGGGATCACAGCGGAGACCATCAAGCGATTCAAGCTTGGTGTATGCGAGCAGTTCAGCGCTAAAAACGGTGGCCGCGTGAAGTGTCTGGCGATTCCGAATCGGTATGGCAATGAGTGGGCGAACGTCAAGTTTCGGGCGCTACCTCCGGCGGAAAAGGACTTCTTGCGGGCGCCTGATTGCCGCAGCGTCCTGTTCAACGGCGAATCCATTCAGGTGCATGACGAAATCATCCTGACGGAAGGCGAGATCGACTGCATGACCCTCGTTCAACACGGCTTCGAGAACGCCGTGGGGGTCACCGGTGGCGCGGGCTCCTTCGATGCGGATTGGGTTCGGCAGCTCGAAAAGGCGAAGCGGATTTACCTCTGTTTTGACGCCGACGAGGCGGGTCAGAAAGGCGCGGTGTCGGTGGCGAAGCGGCTTGGCTGCAACCGCTGCTGGAACGTTCAGCTTCCCGTTAAGGATGCAAACGACTTCTTTCAGAAGCACACCGCAGATGATTTCCATGCCTGCCTCAAGGGTGCAAAGCAATTCCAGCTTCCAGGGATAATCAGCGTTCGAGACGCCCTGGACCTCCTGCAAGGTGAGCTTGCAGCGGGGGAGGAGCACAAAGGGATCACGACCCCATGGGAGAACGTCAACCGGATCGTATCCGGGTGGAAGCCGGGAGACCTCGTAATCCTCACGGCGCTCCCAAAGACCGGCAAGACCACCTGGGCGCTGGACGTGACCCGCAACTTCGTGCTCGGAGGAACGCCGGCGCTTTTCTACTGTCTTGAAATGCGCCCCGAGCGTCTCATGCGGAAGCTCATCCAGGCGCAGTATCGCCTTGAGAACCCGACGCTTACGGATATGCGCAGCGCTCGACCGCTCCTCGAAGGAATGCCGCTGTTTTTCGGCCATGCTTATAAGTTCCAGAAGCCGGAGGAGCTTATGCAATCCCTCGGGGAGGCAATCAATCGATATGGGATCAAATTCGCGGTGTTCGACAACCTGCACCTCCTTTGCCGGTCGGACCGGGTGAATGAAGAGCTATCGAGAGCTGTCCTAGGGTTCAAGCTCCTCGCGGAAGAAGCGGAGATTCCCATCCTGCTGATAGCGCAACCGAGGAAGCGGGAGAACGGGGCCACGGAGATCATGAGCGCCGAGGACGTGAAATATTCGAGCGCGATCCACTCGGATTGCGACCAGATGATAATCCTGCACCGCAATCGGAAAGCCAGCAAGGCGAAGGACGTTGGGAAGGACGGCTTCATCGCTCAAGACGAGTCGCTGGACCCCGTGACCCTGGTTCGCGTTGAGGCCCACCGCTACGGACCCGGCGGCGAGACCCTCCTGTATTACGTGGGGGCGCAAAGCCGCTTCGCTCTCTTAGACATGCGGGACACCATGAAGGTCGTTCATTCTCAGACAAGGGGCCGCTAATGCATCCAGTGGACGGCGACATGAAGGTGGCGCGGGCGGCAACGTCCGCCCGACTAGAACAACTCCACGCCGACCTCGCATCGCGGTATGGGCGCGAGGACTGGCACCGGGCGGCAGCGATTCCCGGATGGGCTGCAAAGCTCGACGAACTGGAGAAGGCGTACACGACGGCCTGGAAGGCGGGAGGCAATCCCCGCGAGGAGTTGGACGCCCTGGAGGGTCACTGGCGTGCAGGGCTAGAAGGTTATCCAGATAACGAAGATAACACGTTCGACCTATTTGCGTATGTTTTGACCCGAATGGAACGGGACGAGCGGTTCGTGCGGCTCCTGCCGCGGATGAGGCGGTTACT
>CALFXO010000003.1 GCA_937958025.1 uncultured Syntrophobacteraceae bacterium | reverse complement strand
GCATTATCTCGGAGCTTCAAGAGGCTGCATAGGTGGGGTTCGCCGAACGGTTACCGATGTTCACACGGCGCGCGAGCATGGACGAGGGCAAGGGAAGAACCCGGGATTGTAGGATGGGAAGGCGGACAAAAGGGGGCGTCCCTTATCGGGCGCCCCTTGGTTTCATGCTCCGGAGCGGCAGGCGCGCCCGTCCTTCGCATGGTGAGCTGAGCGGACGGGGGCCTGCTCGAGGCCGAGTGAAGCCTCAATTTACGTTAGAAAGGATAGTGCTCATTCACCAGACGCTCCACTTCCTCCTCGTTCGGCATCGTGTCGCGGTATCCGGCCATGTATTGGTTGCGGAGCCAGCGGAAGAGGCTGACCGTTTCGTTCACCTGGATGATCTCCGGGATCACGTCGCCTTGCTGCGTCTTGATGTGCTGGTTGTACTGGCCGAGCATGCTGACCACGTCGTAGAAGGTCGCCGCTTCGCGCTTGACGCCCTTCTTGAAGGATTTCCCTTCCGACGGATACACCTTCTCGGGTTCGGGGTTGGCCGAGATGTCGAGGCGCTGGAACGGGCGCCGCACGGCGACCTGCCATTTTCTCGCCTCGACCATCATGCGGGAGATTAGCGGACCCGCCCAGTCGGAGCTTTGCTGCCCCTGCGGGCAGGCCGAGAAGAACTCAACCACCGCCGGCCCGTTGTAGGCTATGGCCTCCTTGAGGATCTTCATGGCGTAGGCCGGATTGTCGATCGTGAGCTTCGCGGCGTAAACGTGCGAAATTCCGACTGCCTGGCTTATGATGCGGCGATGCAGCGTGGTCTTGCCCGCCGTCTTGGAGCCGAATGGCGACGTGGAACGGTCACTCCCGAAGCGGGTGGCGCCGGATTTCTGTGCGCCCGTGTTCATGTAGCCTTCATTATTGTAAATTACCCACGTGATGTCGTAATTCTCGCCGAGCGCGTAGTTGAAGGGGCCGTTTCCGATGTCGTACATGGCCCCGTCGCCCGCGAGGACGATGACCTTGGTGAGTACGTCGCTATATTTGTTCATATAGATTTGGTCGAGCGCGAACTTGGAGCCGAGCGCCGCCGCCGAAGCGGTGCCGAAGCCGTAGTGCCCCGACTGATAGATGCGGGAGTTGTACGGGTTCACCAGTTCCGACACCTGACTGCAACCCGTGGAATTGATGGTATAGATGTTGAATCCGTTGTCGAGCATGTGCTCGAGGTCCGTCCGGTGCTTGTCGGACAAGATCTTGATCCCCTGGTAAAAGGTTTCGATGCCCTGCGGATTGTTTCGCAGCGACTCCGCCGCGAAGAAGGTGAGCAGGCTGATCGTTCCCTCGCTGCAACCGGGGCAAAGCGTATGTTTGCCGGGGTAGAGCTTCGAGAAAACGAAAAGCACCTGCTGCATCGGGGTCAACTGGTTCACGAACCGTGCGAGTTCGTTTGTGCGGTCGTATTCCTTGAACTCCGCCGGAAGGAAGAGGTCGTCCCGCAAGTCGGTCTTGGAAACCATGCGCAGGGCGTCGGTTGGGCACACCTGCGCGCAAATGCCGCAGCCCTTGCACGCGCTTGGGACCACATTGATGTTGAATGCGAAGTTGTCCCACGGAACGCCCTTCGGGGGCTTCTTGAAGACCTTGAAGTACTTGTCCGCGCCTTCGGGGATCGGGCGGTCGGTGACCGTCGTGTACAGCGCCGAATCGGGGCAGGTCGCGGTGCAGACGCCGCAGGACGTGCAGCGGGACGGATCGTAGACCGGAAGCTGCGTCCCGATGTGGCTCATGTCCCTGTACTTGCTGGTCCCGGCGGGCACCAGGGGAAGGAACTTGTCCCAGGGCACCTTCTGGCCGTGCGCGATGGGCTTCACCATCGTTTCGACAAATTCCTCTTCGTAGTTCTCGACAAGGTTCACCGCCTTGATCGTTCCCAGTTCGTCCTTTTCCGTCATAACCACCGGCAATCCGGCGGCCCCAGGGGCCTGGCCGAAATCATCCGGCGCCGGGACCGAGTAGGGCGGGCACGTGAGCGCCGTTGCGCCCGCGCGCTCCGCGATGCCGTTCGATGCGCCGGCGCCCGCGAGCGATGCGCCGAAGTCGAGCAGCGAGAGGTTCGCGTCGATCATGTGGCGGCCTTTTTTCTGGCCGATCTTCTTTTCCAGATTTTTCTCGAAGCGCTTCCTGAAATCGGCCTCGGGAATAATGCCCACTTCCTTGTTGATGAGCCCGACGATGGCCGATCCGGGGAGGTTGCGGTTCAGGTGCTTGAGCGCCGCGTGGGTGGCGTCGAGGGCGATCAGCTTGATCTTCTTGTCGCGGATGAGCCCCTGTACGAAGGGGGAGAGCGACGCCAGGAGGTCGGCGGAGCTTCTCGTCGTGTTCACCACGAAGATGCCGTTTTCCTTGAGGCCGCCCACGTAATCCCTGAGGATTTCATCCACCAGGAACTTTTCGTTGAAAAACGCCAGCACGTCCCGTTCGGTCAGCTCCGAGCTGTTGCGGATGGGGTGGTCGCTGATCCGGAGGTTCATGAAGATCGCGGCGCCCTTGCGCGCGGCCCCGTACCGGGCGCTCGACTGGATGAACTTGCAGCCCTCGCCGTGGTCTTCGCCGTAAATATAGGAGGCGGTTTCGAGGGCCGTCTTGACGCCTTCCGCCCCGATGCCGATAAAGGTCATCCCGAGCTCCCGTTCGTAGTAGCCGGGAAGGGGGGCTGCCTGCAAGGTGAAGGGACCTTCGATGCCGCAATAGAAATCCCGGTGGAATCCGCCGTGTTTCTTGTTCAGGCAAGCGGCCATGTTCTCGATGGCGGCGGCGACGTCGTACTTGTTGAAATCCTTGCTGCCGAGGCCATAGACCCCGTGGAGCAACGTCGGCATGTCGTTCCTGCCGTAGATGCGGTGCTCGTCCTTGCCTTCGCGGCCGGCGCGGAGTGAAATCTGGAGGGCCGCCTGCACGTCGGCGAGCAGCAGCTGGTTATGAGCCCGCGCCGAGCGCTCGAGCACCGTGATGGCGCCCGCGTTCCGCATGCCGTAGGCCAGTTCTTCGTAGCAGGGGGGATTGAAAAGAACCGGCCGCACGACGCCGACCTTCCAGCCCCGCACGTCGCGGTAGTAGTCGACCACGTCCTTCACCACGCCAGCCGCCGATCCCAGCACCACCACGACCATGTCCGCGTCCTCGGTGCGGTAGTTCTCCACCACCTTGTGGTTGGTGCCGAGGATCTTGTTCATCATATTCATCGCGGCGATAAAGCCTTTTTTGAAGAAGCGGTAAGCGAAGTCCTGCGCCACCTGCCCCTCCATGGTGAGCTCCGTGTCGGTGAACGTGCCGGTAAGCGTCCGCTGCTCGAAATCGGGGCGGTACAGCTCGTTCGGAAGCCCGACGAAGCTCTCGAGGAAATCGTCGGAGAGCGTCCGCACGTTTTCCAGCGCGTGGCTCTTGATGAAGCCGTCGCCGATGACCATGCAGGGGAGCATCACCTGTCGCAGCTCCGCCACCTTGAAAGCGAGGGGCAGCAGTTCGTGCAGTTCCTGGTTGTCCGCCGAAACAAGCTGCGCCCAGCCTGTGTTGCGGACGCCGTAGAAATCCGTGTGGCCGCAATGGATGCTGAGGGAGCCTTTGTTGACTTCGCGGGCCATGACCGTCATAACCACGGGGAGGCGCTTTCCGGCGACCGAGAAAAGATTTTTCATCTTGAGGACAAGGCCTTGCGAAGAGGTGTTGTCCACGTAGCGCCCGCCCTGGGAAGCCATGGCCTCAACGGCCACAATTGCTGAAAGCTCGTCGCTCGGCTGGAAGTACATGAGCTCCCTGCCGAATATATTCTTTACGCCACTGGCCGACGCCTTGGCGAAATCTTCCGCAATCGGGGTGGAGGGCGTGATAGGGTACCCGCAGAGGCCGTCCACAAGCCGCGTCAAAATCGAGAGCGCCGCGTGGTTTCCATCCAACAGGACGTCCTTGCGGCTGCGCATCGCCTCCAGTTCTTCCTCCGGAATGGACGAAAGATCGAACTTGAATATTTCCTTGGCGTCAAACCGCTCCCACTCCGATTGCCAATCGTATTGAATGCTCTTGCCCCTCTTGCGCCGGAGCTCAAGGTAAGGAAGTTGGTTCCTCAAATTTTCCAATTGAATAGCCTCTTTCATTCCGCGTCTCTCCTTCGGTGCGAATTGTCCTCCAGCTGGTCGGAAATGCTTATAAGAAAGCGATTCGGAGCTGGGGCCTATCTTTTTGGGTGTTCGGCGACAAGTGCAACAGAGAAATGATCTTCCAACCAGTTCAGCGCAAGTGGGGGGAGCGCAGCTAAAAGCCGGAAACGGGAGACATTTGCCATACGCCTTTTAATGAACTGAACCATAACATTTCCATATGCCACACGATTTGGATTTAATCAATATGGCTGGAGCAACAAATAAGTAGGCGACGCCGCGATGGGGGATAGGTGCGTCTTGAATTGTCGGATTGGCTCCGACGGTGGATCCGGGCCTTGCCGTCATTTTTGTCGGGTTTTATTTTTTCCCGCAGATGAAGGCGGTTGCGTGCGGGGTGTCTCCCCGCTTCTTTGCAGCCGCCGAATAAGGCCACCATGGTAAGGGGAGTAAATAGTAAGGGGTAACAAGAAGGGAGTCAATAAAAAATACAAAAATGATCCAATCGCGCTGCTTTTCACAAAATAGCGAAGGTCGAGAGTGCATAAAATAAGCGTATTCAATGTCTTACGTCTTTCCATTTTTCGCCCGAACGACAAAAACGTGCAAAAAAGATCATGCCGGAGCCTTTTTACGGACTCTGGGGGCAAAATGGGAGTCTCAAGATGAAATATCAAGTTGCTCTTAACAAAATCCGGAAGGAAGTGTATAAAAATGGTTTTTGCAGCCTTGAAACGTATAATGCTGCGATCCATGCATAAATCCGTGCATCGATAATATCAGGCGAGAGATGGGCCGGACGCTGATTCCCGCTGGGGGAAGCTCTGTCGGGCGATGAAGGTGAAAGACATGCTGAAGGTGGCCATTCTGATCGACCACAGGCCGAACCATGCCTCCGAGGTGGGGGGATTGGCCGGAACATGGGAAAAAATAGCTCGGGTGGCGGAAGGGCGGGGCGACCTGGACCTCACTCTCTTTTTCCTGGGGGACCGGCCGGGCGTTGCGCGCCATGCCAGCAACGTGCGAAGCATTCTGCTTCCGCCCGTCTTAGGGACCGAGAGACTCCCCTTCCTTAACGGCATTCCCACCCACACCGACCTGGCGCCTTTCCATCCGGCGCTCTTCTCCCGCCTGAGCGGCTTTGACATCCTCCATACGACAAGTTGTTTCTATGCATTCGCCAAGACCGCCTATCGCAAATCCCTTGTGAGCGGAGTCCCCCTGGTCACCTCGATACAGACCGACTCCATCGGATGGGCTAGAATATACACGCCGATGATTCTCGGGAGACTCCTCCCTCCTTCGGTTTTACGGCTCCTTATCGACGACCTGCGCCTTCTCGACATCCAGGAGCGTTTCATGGAGCGGGGCTTCGGGCGCTACATGCGGCAATGCGAAGCCGTATTCGCCTCCCACGGGCGTGACGTCCAAATGCTGAAACGGCTCGCCCCCTGCGTCCCTGTCCACCACCTCAGACGCGGCCTCGACCTGAACCTCTTCAATCCCGATCGCAGGGACCGGGATTGGATGGAGCGGCGCTTCGGGGTTCCAAAGGGGAAACTCCTGCTGCTTTTCGTCGGTCGGATCGATGCGGTGAAGGGGGCGGAGGTGGTCGCCGCGGTCGTGAAAGGCTTGCTTGAAAAGAATCGGGACGTTCATCTTCTTGTGGTCGGCAATGGCGCGTTGCGCAAGAAATTGACTGGACTTCTCGGGGGCCGGGCGACCTTCACCGGGAATCTGCCCCACAGCGAACTCGGCCGTATTTACGCCGGAGCGGACCTCCTCCTCTCCCCATCGGAGGCGGAGGTCTGGCCGAACGTCATTATGGAGGCGCGCGCCTGCGGGCTTGCGGTCGCAGCCTGTCAGGAAGGGGCCCGGCACGTTATGGCCGCCCCGGGAGTGGATGGCGTGTTGCTGCCGAATCGCGACCCGGCCGTCTGGATCGGGGCCGTGGACCGTCTGCTGGACGACCCATCCGCCCTGCGTGTGATGGGGCGGCGGGCGAGGCTGCACGTGGAAAAAACCTCGCCCTCCTGGCGCGGGGTGCTGGAAGAGGACCTCTTGCCGGTGTGGGAGTCGGTCCACCGCCTCCATGCATCACATGGTTTTGCGGCGGCTCTCAACGCACCTTAAACCGTCCCACCATCTCGCGCAGTTGCCCGGCAAGTTCCGAAAGCTCCGCGGCGCTGCCGCGAATTTGGTCTCCATCTCTGCTTATTCCATTTATTGTCGAGTTCACCTGGTCGATGTCCATGGCGATGGACTGAATGGCCTCCGCCGATTGCGCCACCCGTTCGTTGGAATCCTTAACGCCCGCCGACGCCTGTGAAATATTGGACGCCACGTCCCTGGTCACCACTGACTGCTCCTCGATAGCGGCGGCGGTGCTGCCGACGATCTCCTCCACCTGGCGGATGACCTCCACGATTCTCTCTATGTCCTTTATTGCGCCTCCCGTGGCGGATTGCACGCCCACGATCTTGCCTTTGATGTCTTCCGTAGCGGCTGCCGTTTGCTGCGCGAGCGCCTTGATCTCATTCGCCACCACGGCGAACCCCTTTCCCGCCTCTCCCGCCCTCGCCGCCTCGATGGTTGCGTTCAGGGCGAGAAGATTTGTCTGCGAGGAAATTCGCGTGATGGTTTCCGTGACCTTGCCGATTTCGGTGGCCTCCTGCCCAAGAGTCTTCATCGTGGCGGAAACGGTGTGCGCGTGCTCGGCGGCCTCCCCGGTGACTTGGCTGGCCTTCTCCGAACTGGATGCGATCTCGCCGACCGTAACGCTCATCTCTTCAGTCGCCTCGGTCACCAGGCCGAGGTTGGTCGTTGCCTCCTCCATGCTTGCGGCCACGGACGCCACGTTGTCGCTCGAGAGCCTGGCTGCTTCGGTTACGGCGGCTGCCTTGGTGGAGATGTCGGCCGTCCCCGAGGCCATCCGTTCTGAAATGGAGGAGAGCGCCGTGGACGAAGACGCGAGCGTATTTACGCCGCCCGTGATGTCGCCAATCATTCGGCGCATGTTTTCGCTGAGCGTTTCGGCGGCGCGGGCTAGCGCCCCGACCTCGTCGCCGCACTCCTTGTCGGACTTCAGAATGGAGGCCGAAAAATCGCCGCCCGCCATCCTTTTGAGTTGTTCCGACACCCTCCCGATCGGAATGGAAATTTGCCTGCTCACCACGTAGCTGAGAATTCCTGTCAGCAAAATGACGGCGAGGATGACGGGCCCCTCTATGGTTTTCGCCTGATCGAAGCTTTCGTTCAATTTATTGAGCGAGTCGAGGCATTCGTCTTCGTACGCCCCGGCGCCTATCACCCAGTCCCAGGGCTCATAGTAGGTGAGCGCGACGATTTTCCTCCGGGGGGCCGGGTCGTCCTTGTTTTTCCAGTAGTAGTAGGCAAAGTTGCAGACGCCGCTTTTCGACGTGATGGCCCTGTTGACGATTTCCTGTATAAAGTATTTTCCTTCGCTGTCCTTCGCGTTCCAGATGTTTTCCCCGTCCCGCAGCCCCTTGTATGATATGATATAAGAGCCCTTCTGGTCTTCCTCGCCCCCGAGGACGTAGACATAGCCCGTCTTTCCGACTGGCGTATTGAGGATTGCGTTTCTCAACTCCGGTACGGACTCCATGGGGAATCCGACGAATATCATGCCAATGATCTCAGCTCCTTCGCCGCGGATAGGTTCGTACATGGAGATATACCAACTGTCCGCCGCCTGCGCCCGCCCTGTGTGCGTCTCGCCTTTCATGACGGCGCTCACGACCGGGTCGCGTCTTCCGTCGGGATGCACAGCCGGTATGAACGTCCCTGTGGCGCGTTCGCCTTCCGCCGTTAACGTGCTCGTTGCGATGCGCAGCATGTCTCCGGCGGAATTCATCTTCTGGAATACCGTGCAGGCCCCTCCCACAAGGGAAACGACCTGGTCCACAAAGGGAGTCGCCACATCCCTTGAGCTGTTCTGTCCGAGCCAGACGTTGCCGACTGTCATCTTCGGAAGCGTCGCCTCCATCTTGTCGTGCGTTATCTGGTTGACGGCCTTCCATGAAACCGTTTCCTTAGCCTGAGCCGCTCCTCCGGCGCGCTTCAGCACGTCGAGCGCGACAGCCATGTTCCTCTGGAGCGTTATCCGCAGCAACTTGTCCTGCGTCGAAACCATGTCGTACACCCCGAGGCAGATGCGGGAGGTGGAGTTCTCCATTTGAGCTCGGGCGTTGCCTTCCGCTTTCTCCCTTATCTTCCTTTGGGTGGCGCCGATCATGATCCATACGATGACCGCCAGAAGTATGACTCCCCAGAGGCTCATTGCGATAAGTTTTCTCTTGATGGACAAGTTCTTCAGTCCGGCCATGACTCTTCGCCCCTCCCGTGATTGCTCGTCGTTTGCGCCCTGCGCCGTCAATATCCGAGCCCCTGCCGGGGGCCTGCATTCGCTGGCGGGGCCGCTTTCCTGGATCGGATATTCCGTTGACCCGCATTACGTTTGAAGAATCCACCCTGTTTTACAAAATTGAGTCCGTGCTTGGAGTGTCGCACTGTCGAAGAAGCGTTTGAACATGGGAAGAGGGGTTGGTAAGATGCAGGGCGTCGCTCCGTTCTCAGGCATCGCCTGTAAATAATTCTAGCAAATGGTGTGCCAATATGCGATTCCAAAAGAATGCCGGATGTGCCGCTTTCGACCGGGGGAGTGCGGCTTCAAGCGTCGGGAAAACGAGTTCCAGAAAAGGGGCGTAAGGGATGAAGGTGGATGTCGTCGTGGTTGGTGCGGGCGCGTCGGGGCTCATGTGCGCCATGAAAGCCGGAGGGCGCGGCCGTTCGGTTCTCGTTCTGGACCATGCCCCTAAAATAGGCTCGAAAGTCCTGATTTCCGGTGGCGGCAGTTGCAATTTCTCGAACGTGATCGTCTCCAGAGAGCACTATATTTCCCACAACCCACACTTCGTCACCTCGGCTGTCTCTCGCTTCACCCCGGGGGACTTCATCTCCCTCCTCGATAGGCATGGAATTCGCTGGCACGAACGGGAGCTTGGCCGCCTTTTCTGCGACGGGAGCGCCCATGAAGTCGTGGAGATGCTCCGGTCGGAATGCGAGCAGGCGGGCGTCCGCTTCCTGCTTGGTTGCGATATTTTCAGCATAGCAAGGGAATCCCGTTTCCGGGTCGAAACCAGCCGGGGCGTCTTTGGCTGCGAGTCCCTCGTGGTGGCTGCCGGGGGGCTCTCGATGCCTCGGCTCGGGGCCAGCAATCTCGGAGGCCGCATTGCAAAGCAATTCGGCATGAGGGTGACGCCCCTTCGCCCCGCGCTCACTCCGCTTCGGTTCGGGCGGGACGACTCGGCGCTTTTTGGGGCGCTCAGTGGGATATCCATGGATGTGTCCGTGAGTTATAAGGCCGCGGTCTTTCGCGACAGTCTTCTTTTCACCCACCGTGGGCTGAGCGGCCCGGCGGCGCTCCAGATCTCCTCCTATTGGGACGACGGAGGTCCCATCGTAATAGACCTGCTCCCCGGTCTCGACCTGGGGGGAGTTTTCACCGAAAACCGCGGCGGGAAAATGCTCCTCACGACGCTCCTCGAAAGGCGTCTGCCGGGGCGGTTCGTAAAAGCGTGGAGCCGTCTGCGCGGATGGACGCCCCGCCCCCTCAAACAGTATGAGGTCAGAGAGTTGGATGAGGTCGCCGGTGAACTCCACGCGTGGCGGGTGCAACCCGTGGGGGTGGAAGGCTTCAACAAGGCCGAGGTCACCCTCGGCGGCGTCGATACGGCCCAGCTCTCCTCCAAGACGATGGAATCGACGACCACTCCCGGCCTCTATTTCATCGGGGAAGTTGTGGACGCGACGGGACAACTCGGAGGATACAACCTCCACTGGGCGTGGGCGTCCGGCCACGCGGCGGGGATGCATGTTTAGGAGCCGGGTCGGCTGATTGCCCAGGAACCTTTTCGCGGATAGGAGCTTGCATTCCATCTTGCCG
Source organism: uncultured Syntrophobacteraceae bacterium (assembly GCA_937958025.1). Classification (GTDB taxonomy): domain Bacteria; phylum Desulfobacterota; class Syntrophobacteria; order Syntrophobacterales; family Syntrophobacteraceae; genus CALFXO01. The sequence continues at coordinate 12,715 of CALFXO010000003.1, read as the reverse complement.
GCGTCGCTTGTCATTCCGGAAATACTGTTCAGGCATCCCTGACCCTATCTTTAATAATATTTTTAATTAAATTTAGCCGGCGGAATCTTTCCTTATTACATGGTGACAACCGTTTCCCTGCACTCATCCACAATTCTGAACGTTTTGTGCACTACGCTTCCATCCTTTGTTAACGTGGGAATTGTTCAATTTGGAAATCCGCTTCCCCTCACTGCAAAAAAGAGCTTGACGACCGGGGTGGCCCTGGAATATAGAATGAAACAAATCAAATTTAATTAAGTTTGTAATTCAATATGAGCCCACAGGAAGCCGCTTAGGCGGGATAAGTGAAGGCGGTTGACGCGGGATGGGGACAGACAGGATTAAGAAATCGGGAAAGCTACCAGGCGGGAACGTTGCGGGAGCCTCGCAGGATATGGACCAGTTGGCTTACGGGGAGACGATAAATGATTAAACGCATCCATCACATTGGCGTCGCGGTCGAAAACCTTGAAGCGGCGCGGGCCTTCTTCGAGGAAAACTTCGGGGTTCCGACCAGCGAGCGGGAATCCTTCGGGGAACTCGACTTTTCCTTCATTCCCCTGCCGGAAGCCAAACTCGAGTTGCTTCAGTCCACGACGCCGGGCGGCGTCATCCGCAAGTTCATCGACAAGAAGGGACAGGGGCTTCACCACATCACCTTTGAAGTGGATGATGTCCAGGCGGAGCTCGAGCGGCTGAAAGCAAAAGGCGTCGCTCTTATCAACGAGAAACCATACCGAAACGCACACGAGGACCTGGTCGCCTTCCTGCACCCGAAGAGCACATACGGCATCCTCATCGAACTCGTCCAGTCGAAGGGCGAATGATTCATCGAACAACATCCTTAAGTAAGGAGCCGAGGCATGGCAGGGTCGAGAACCTGGGAGGACGAACTCCGGAAGTTGAAAGAGAAGGAAACGGAGGCCTGTGGCGGCGGGAGGGAGGCGCGCCTTGAGAAGCTCCGCCAGCAGGGGCTTCTGACCGCCCGGGAGCGGGTCGATTACCTCCTGGACCCAAACAGCTTCGTCGAAATCAACATGATGGCGGAGCACCAGTGCCACGATTTCGGGATGGACAGGAAGAAGCATCTGGGGGACGGCGTCGTCACGGGATTTGGCAAGGTGCGGGGCAGGAAAGTTTTCATCGTCTCGGAGGACGTCACGGTGCTCGGCGGTTCGACGGGAAAAACCCACGGCGCTAAAATCCATTACGTCCTGCGGCTTGCGCGGGAAAACATGGCCCCGGTCGTATGCCTCTACGCATCGGGGGGCGCGAGAATCCAGGAAGGAATGGACAACGTCTACGGCATCACCGGGATGTTTTACCAGAACGCGCTCAATTCCGGCATCGTCCCGCAGATAGCGGCCATAATGGGGGCCTGCGCCGGCGGCGCCGCCTATTCCGCCGCCCTTTGCGACTTCATCATCCAGGTCGAAAAAACGTCCCATGTTTTCATCACCGGCCCGGCGGTCATCAAGGAAGTGACGGGCGAGGAAGTGACCCTCGAGGAACTCGGGGGGTCGAGGGTCCACAGCACGAAGTCGGGCGTCATCCACCGGACGGCCAAAAATGACCAGGATTGCCTCGACCAGATCAAGCTGCTCCTGTCTTATCTTCCGCAGAGCAACGCGGAGCACCCGCCCCGCCTTCCGCACACGGACCCGGTCGATCGCGAAACGCCCGAGCTCATCGAGATCGTCCCGCTCGAACCCAACAAAACCTACGACATGAAGAAAGTCATCCACGCGATCGCGGACAATGGGGCGTTCTATGAGATCCAGCCGGGGTTCGCCAAGAGCCTCCTCGTCGGCTATGTCCGGATGGCGGGGGCGGTCGTCGGCATCGTCGCGAACAACCCGAGAATCATGGGCGGCTGCCTCGACATCGACGCCTCCGACAAGGCGGCCCGCTTCATCCGCACCTGCGACGCCTACAACACGCCGGTCGTGAGCCTCGTGGACGTTCCCGGCTTCATGCCCGGGGTTTCCCAGGAGCATAACGGCATCATCCGCCACGGGGCGAAGATGCTCTATGCATGGACGGAGGCCACCGTTCCCAAGGTCGCCGTGATCCTTCGCAAGATGTACGGCGGATCGATCCCCGCCATGGGCGTGCACGAAATCGGTTTCGATCAGGTTTTTGCCTGGCCTTCCGCCGAAATGCAGATGGTGGGCGCCATACCCGCCGTCAAGATACTTTACCACCGTGAGTTCGGCGAAGCGGCCGATCCTCGGGCGTTCCTCGACGAGAAGGTCCGCGAGTACCAGGAGACGTACCTCACGCCCTACCACGCCTCTTCGCGCTCGGTCATAGACGCCGTCATCCACCCGAAGGACACGCGCAAGCGGATCGTCGCGGCGCTCGAAATGCTGGAGAACAAGGCGCAACCGCTCCGCCAGCACCGGAAGCACGGAAACATCCCCCTTTAATCCGAGAATTGGCGATACCGCATCGTTACATGAGGCCGCTGTCTTTCGGCCGCCATGCGGAGAGGAGAAAATCCAATGTATAAGGACATAGTCATCGTAAGCGCCGTTCGCACCCCATTTGGCCGCTACTGCGGGGCGCTGAAGGAATATGATTATTTCGACCTCGGGGCGATTCCCATGAAGGCGGTCCTCGAGCGTGTGAGCGTCCCGGCGGATCAGGTGGAAGAAGTTTTCTGGGGCGTGGGCGACACGTCGGTCTGCAAGGACGTCTACACCTCGGTGGCGGCCCGCCAGACGCTCATCAAGGCGGGACTGCCGCCGGAGACGCCTTCCATTTCCTTCGACAAGGCGTGCGTCTCCGCCATGTCGGCGGTCCACTACGGTTGCCGCGCCATGGTCGCCGGGGAAATCGAGTGCGCCATCGCGGGCGGGGCGACTTCCTTCAGCCAGGAGCCGCTCATCGTGCGGGGACTCCGCTGGAAGGGGTTCCGCATGGGCGACGTGAAGATGGAAGACCCGCTCTTCGCTCTCGGCTACAAGGACTTCAACCCCGTTTCCGTGGACACGGACAACCTCGCGGCGGCTTATGGCGTCACGCGGGAGGAGCAGGACGCCTGGGCGCTCCGCAGCCACCGGTTGTACGGCGAAGCCTGGAATGCGGGCAAGTTCCGGGACGAGATGCTCCCGATGGAAATCCCGCAGGGCAAGAAGCCTCCCATAACCCTCGAAATCGACGAACAATACCGGCCCGACGTGAGCGCGGAAAGCCTAGCGAAGCTCCCCGGCATCTATGGCTGCAAGGGCGTGACGGCGGGGAACGCCCCCGGCCTGAACGACGGCGCCACGGCAATCCTTTTCATGACGCGTAAGAAAGCGGAATCCCTCGGCCTGGAGCCTCTTGCCGAAGTCGTTTCCATGGCCTCCATCGCACGCCCGGCGGACCGCATGGCGGAAGCCCCGGCCTACGCTGCGATGAAAGCGCTCGGGCTCGCGGACCTCACGCTGGATGACGTCAAGATACTCGAAATCAACGAAGCGTTCGCGGCGGTCCCGCTCGTCAGCATGCTCAAGCTGTCGGACGGAGACAGGGCGAAGGCGGCGAAGCTCCACGAAAAGGCCAACGTCAACGGGAGCGCCATTGCCATCGGACACCCCAACACGGCGAGCGGGGCGCGGGTCATGATGAATCTCATCTACGAACTGCGCCGAAGAGGCGGCGGCTACGCCCTTGGCGGCATCTGCGGCGGGCTGGCTCAGGCGGACGCCTGCGTGCTGAAGGTCTGATTCCGGTCACGGCGAGGAAAGCATAAGGACAGCGTATGGACCTGAAATACATACAGACAGGAATCGAATCCGGCGTTTGCCGCATCCGCTTCCACCGGCCCGACAAACTGAACGCGGTCAACCCGGAGGTGCTCCGGGAGCTTGAAACCGCAATCGCCGCGTGCGAGGAGGACGACGCCATCCGCGTGGTCGTCCTCGAAGGTGGAGAGAAGGCGTTCGTCGCCGGGGCGGACATCGGGGAAATGGCCGAGGGGGGAGTCACCGACGCGCAACGCCTGACGGACCTCACGATGCGCGTCCAGGAGCGCCTCGCGGACCTCCCTAAGCCCACCATCGCGGCCATTGCCGGATACGCGCTGGGGGCCGGGTGCGAAATCGCCCTCTGCTGCGATTTCAGGATCGGCGCTGAAAACGCCGTCTTGGGGCTTCCCGAAATCAAGCTCGGCATCATGCCGGGGGGCGGCGGGACGCAGCGCCTCCCGAGGCTGATCCACCCCGGCGTCGCGGCGCGCATGATCCTGCTCGGGGAAAACGTCAAGGCCGAGGAGGCGCAGCGCATCGGGCTGCTCGACAAGGTGGCGCCCATTGACCGACTGGAGAACGAAGCGCTTGCGCTCGCGGCCAAACTTGCGGCGATGCCCGCCGTGGCGGTCCGGGCGGCCAAGACCGCCATGCGCAGGGGGCTTGGCGTTTCGCTGAAAGACGGCCTTCAGATCGAGCAGGACCTTTTCTGCATGCTCTTCGGCACACGCGATAAGCAGGAGGGCATGGCAGCTTTTCTGGAAAAGCGCAAACCGATTTTTGAAGGAAAATAAGGCAAGAGGCGGGGGGCATCGAAGGATATCCGGGTGGGGTTGGGGGGCTCGCCCTCCCCGCAACGGCTGCATTCATAATAATCAAGGGGCAAGAATGAAAATCGAATCCATTGCCGTGATCGGCGCGGGAATAATGGGAAGCGGCGCGGCGCAGGTGAGCGCGGCGGCGGGCTATAAAGTTGCGGTGCAGGACGTGAGCGAAGAGGCGTTGCGGCGCTCCCGGACCGGCATAGAATCCAGCCTTGCCAAACTGGCGTCGAAAGGCAGGGTGACTCGGGAGAAGGCGGACGAAACGCTGGCGAACCTTGAATTCACGACGGACCTCGAAAAGGCCGTCGCGGGGAAGGACCTCGTCATAGAAGCGGTGTTTGAAAGCCTTGCCGTCAAGCACGACCTTTTCCGGAAGCTGGACGCGCTCGCGGCTCCCGAAACCATCCTTGCGTCCAATACATCGGCGCTTCCCATCACGCAGATAGCGGCGGTCACGAAGCGCGGAGAGACCTGCATAGGGGTCCACTTCATGAACCCCGTTCCCCTGATGAAAGGCGTCGAAATCATCCGGGGGCAGCTTACTTCGGACGCTACTTTCGAGGCGGCCCGCGACTTCATCCTGTCGCTTGGAAAGGAGCCCATCGAAGCGGTGGACTACGCCGGTTTCATCGTGAGCAGGCTGCTGGACGTGCTGATGAATGAAGCCGTCAAGCTGGTGCAGGAGGGGAATCGGCCGGAAGACGTCGATCGGGCCATGGAAGTGTGCGCCGGGCACCCGATGGGGCCGTGCAGGCTGCTCGACCTCGTCGGGGCGGAAATTGCGATGCACGGCATGGAAACTATGGAGCGCGACCTGGGGCCGGGCTACAAACCTCACCCCCTCCTACGGAAGCGCGTGCTGGCGGGACTTCTCGGAAAGAAATCGGGCCGTGGATTCTATTCCTATTAGGAATTAAAATTACCTGCGGCGCATCGTCCGGCTGTTGCGGAAAGGCGCGGCGGAATGGAACGACGGGAATGGAATTTCAACGCAGACGATGAGAGGAGATGCAATGAAAGCGCTCGAACTGTTTGATCTCACCGGGAAGGTCGCCATGGTTTCCGGCGGCGGCGACGGCATAGGCCGGGCCATGGCGACGGCGCTTGCGGACGCGGGGGCCCGCGTGGTGGTTTTCTCCCGGCGGATCGAGAAATGCGAGGCGGTCGCCCATGAGATCGAAGCCGCTGGAGGCCGCGCGCTGGCCTTCCAGTGCGATATCAACCGGGAAGGCGACGTCGACGCCGTCCTCGGTAAGACGCTCGGGGAGTTCGGCCAGATCGACATCCTCGTCAATAATTCCGGGCGCACCTGGGGAGCGTCGCCGGAAGACATGAAGTTCGAGGACTGGCTCAAGGTGATCGACCTCAACGTCAACGGCGTCTTCCGGTGCACGCAGGCGGTCGGGAGAGAGATGATAAAACGCCGCTCGGGCAAGATCATCAGTATATCCTCCTATGCGGGATCGCGCGGGGGAGACCCCGCCTACCTGAACGCCATCGCCTACAACACGTCGAAGGGCGCGGTGAATGCCTTCACCAGGGACCTCGCCGTCAAGTGGGCTCGGTATAACATCAACGTGAATGCCATCGCCCCCGGCTGGTTTCCGACCAAGATGACCAAGTGGACTTTCGACAATGCGGGGGAAGCGCTCCTCGCCGACGTGCCAATGAAACGCTATGGCAGGATGGAGGACGTCATGGGGGCCGTCGTATTTCTTGCCTCCCCGGCGTCCGATTACATGACCGGGCAGATCATCGCCGTGGATGGCGGCCTTACGGCGTGGTAGCGGCAGGCGAAAGAAGAATGGTGAAGAACGGCATGAACGACATGGCTGTGTGGGCTCGCGAGGACGGCGTTTACAGGAGCGCGTGCCGGATGTGCCATGGAGGGTGCGGCGCCTTGGTGCGCGTGAAGGACGGGAGGGTCGTCAAGGTGGAAGGCGACCCGGAATCCCCCTTCAACAAGGGGAAAATGTGCCCCAAGGGGCTTGCCAGCATCGAGCATCTCTACAACCCCCGGCGGCTCACGCATCCGCTCCGGCGGACGGGCGCACGCGGTTCGGGGAAGTGGGAGCGCATCACCTGGGACGAAGCGTTGAGTGAAATGGCGGAAAAAATCAACGCGGTGCGTGAAACTTTCGGTCCGGAATCGGTCGCGGTGGGGCAGGGGACCGGCAGGTCGTACTACCGGCACGTGATACGCTTCGCCCACGCCATCGGCACGCCCAACTGGTGCGAGCCGGGCCTCGCGCAATGCCTCTTCCCACGGGTCCTCGCCTCCCGGATGACCTACGGCGCCTATCCCGTGTGCGATTATTACGGCGACGTGAACCCCGCCTGCGTGTTGGCATGGGGGGCCAACCCCACCGTGTCGGGGGCTGACGGGGAGATCCAGTTCCGGGCGCGGGGGTGTCTCCAAAAGGGGGCGCGCCTCATCGTCGTCGATCCGCGCCGCACGAAACTGGCCCGGCAGGCGGACATTTGGCTGCCGGTGCGCCCAGGAACGGACGCCGCCCTTGCGCTCGCCATGATCCACGTCATCATCGAGGAAGGGCTTTACGACAAGGCGTTTGTGGCCGACTGGACCACGGGCTTCGACAAGCTGGCGGAACGGGCGCGTGAATATCCGCCGGGTCGCGTGGCGGAGATAACCGACGTCCCGGCGGAGAGCATTATTGCGGCAGCCAGGCTCTTCGCCCAGACCCGGCCAGGAACGCTGGAGTGGGGGGTCGGCATCGAACAGAGCCCCAATGCTTTCCAGACGGTGCGCGCCATCTCCCTTTTGCCGGGGCTCTGCGGATATATCGACGTCCCCGGAGGCTTCATATTGGGGATGAACGTCCTTGCGGACATCCCGCCGCTCACGCGCGAAGGGCTGTCGATGGAGTCCCTCCAAAAATGTCTGGGCGCGGGGGAGTTTCGGGTTCTTTCGGGACCCACCTCCCCGATGCCGTCGGCGCACATCCCGACGCTTTTTCAGGCCATGCGCACCGGCGAGCCCTACCCCGTGCGGGCGTTCCTCATATTCGGCAACAACGGCCTCCTGACCTACGCCAACGCGAAGGAGGTGCGTGAAGCTTTCATGAGCCTCGACTTCATGTCGGTCATGGACCTCTACATGACGCCAACGGCGGAGCTTGCCGACATTGTCCTCCCCGCCGCGACGTGGCTCGAGATGGACGAGGTCATAGGGCTTCCGTTTCTCGCCCACAACGCGGCGCTGGCTCATCAGAAGATCGTTCGCATCGGGGAGTGCCGGCAGGTCGAGGAGGCGCTCGTCGATATCGCGAAGCGGATGGGGCTCGACGTCATCAACGACTCCCTCGAGGCGAGCTACGACCGGCAACTGTCGAGGCTCGGCGTCACCTTCAGCGAACTCAAGGAACGCGCATACGCGGATGTTCCCTTTGTTTACCGCAAGTTCGAGCAGCGCGGTTTCCGCACCCCTTCAAAGAAGGTGGAGCTCTATTCCAGTGCGCTGGAAAAACTGGGATACGATCCATTGCCTTATTACCGGGAGCCGCCGGAGAGCCCTCGGAGCGCTCCGGAGCTGGCCGAGGAGTACCCGCTCATTCTCACGACCGGCGGCCGGTCGCAGTATTACTTTTGCTCGGAATACCGGCAGGTCCCGTCGCTTCGGGCGCGGGACCCTTATCCGCAGGCCGAAATCCACACGGATGCGGCCAGCAAAGCCGGAATAAAAGACGGCGACTGGATGTGGATCGAAACGCAAAGGGGAAGAATCCGGCAGAAGGCCAAGGTGAGCGAAAACATCAAGCCCGACGTGGTCAATGTGCAGTTCGGATGGTGGCTTCCTGAAGACGAATCGCCTGACCATGGCGCGTGGGAGTCCAACGCCAACGTGCTCACGAGCAACGCCCCGCCCTACGACCCGGCCATGGGCACATACCAGCTGAGAGCGCTGCTCTGCAAGGTGTACAAAGCGAACGAGGGCGTCGGGATGAAGGCTTCCTGATTTCCATGTAAGCGCGCGATATTTGTGGCGTGTGGCGCCGGGTTTTCTCCCGAAGCGCCTTTTGGCCCAAGACCCCGAATTTCCCGGAGACTTGAGAGCGGTAGATGTGTTTGCTCTCGGACGGCAGACGCACACAATTTGAATTTTTATGTATAAACAACAAGTTATTCCTGTAAAGGTTTGAATGTCTTGATCCTGGAGGCTTCTCCTTCCGTAGGAGCGGCATCCTGCCGCGACGCGCCGTCAGTCGCGGCAGGATGCCGCTCCTACGAAAGCGTGATCTTCAATCATCAACGAGTATAGCATTTAACCATCCAGTCTCTCGCCAACGAGGAGTCGCACCCATGGGAGATGTATTCGCCAGCCTGCGCAATTTGAGGTTCATGCTCCATGAAGTCCTGGAAGCGGAAGGCCTCGCCCGGTATGCCTACTACGAGGACCACAGCCGCGAGTCGTTCGACCTCGTGCTGGACACCGCCGCAAAGATCGGCAAGGGGCTTCTTCGGCCCAATCTGAAGGCCATGGACTTGCAGCCTCCCGAACTCAAGGACGGGCGGGTGAAAGTGCTGCCCATGGTGAGGGATTTCATGAGGGAATGCGGCGAGGGGGGGTGGATATCGGCGAACGCGCCATACGACTTCGGCGGCCAGCAGTTGCCGGGGACCATCAAGGCGTCGTTTTCTTTCCTCTTCGCGGCGGCCAATTACTCGGCGAGCGTTTTCCCCATGCTGACCACGGGGGCCGCGCACCTCATCGAATCTTTCGGCTCCGGGGAGTTGAAGGAAACCTACATTCCCAAGATGTTCGCCGGGGAATGGCAGGGCACCATGGCCATGACGGAGCCGCAGGCCGGGAGTTCGCTCGCCGACCTCACCACGCAGGCGGAGCCGACCGACGACGGTTATTACAGGATCAAGGGGCAGAAGATTTTCATTTCGGGCGGCGACCACGACGGCGTGGACAATGTGGTCAACCTGATGTTGGCAAGGATAAAGGGCGCCCCGCTCGGCGTGAAGGGTCTTTCGCTTTTCGTTGTCCCGAGTCGCCGCCCGTGCGGGGAGGGGCTCGAGTCGAACGATGTGAACGTTGCGGGCGTCTTCCACAAGCTCGGCTACCGGGGCTGTCCTATAACTCAGCTCAGCATGGGGGAAAACGGCGATTGCCATGGATGGCTGGTGGGCGAGCCGCACCAGGGGCTCTCTTATATGTTCCAGATGATGAACGAAGCCCGGATCGAGATAGGCATCGGGGCGGCGGGGATCGCCTCCGCCGCCTATTACGCTTCGCTCGAGTACGCCAGGGAGCGCCCGCAGGGGCGCAAACCCGGCATGAAGGACCCGGCGTCTTTCCCGGTCCCCATCATCGAGCACGCCGACGTCAAGCGAATGCTCTTTTTCCAGCGGGCCGTGGTGGAAGGCTCGCTTGCGCTCCTCCTCCAGTGCGCGCTCTATTCCGACTACACCAGGGCCCTGGATGGAGAGGAAAAGGAAAAATACGCCCTGCTGCTCGATCTTCTGACCCCCATCGCCAAGACCTACCCCTCCGAAATGGGCATCCTCTCATGCAGCCAGGGTCTCCAAATTCTTGGGGGATATGGCTACTGCGACGAATTCCCGCTGGAGCAGTTCTATCGCGATTGCAGAATTCACCCCATCCACGAAGGAACGACCGGCATCCACGGCATCGACCTGCTGGGGCGGAAAATAATCATGAAGAACGGCAAAGCCTATGCGCTGTTCCTCGAAGAGGTGGGGAAATCTATCGATGAAGCCATGTCCGACTCAAATGTTTCCAAGTGTGCGCAGAGACTCGCGGAGGCGCTCCGCAAGCTTCGGGAATGCACCGCGCGGCTCCGCGAAATATCCGAAGGCAAGGGGCTGGAGTGCTACCTGGCTGACGCGTCGCTCTACCTCGAGGCGTTTGGAGTCGTCGCCATCGCATGGCAGTGGCTCATCATGGGGACCTGTGCATCGAGAGGGCTCGCGCGCGGGGCGTCGGAAGCCGAATCCGCCTTCTACAGGGGTAAAATTCAGACTATGAAGTACTTCTTCCATTACGAGCTGCCAAAGATCGAAGGACTCTTCCTGCGCCTCGCGGAGGGGGACGGCCTGACCGTGGAAGCGGATGCCGACTGTTTTATCGACTGAATGCCGAAAGGAGAAAAAATGCCCGAGGAACTTCTCGCCCCCATGGTTGGAAAGATCATAAAGGTCCATGTGAAAACAGGAAGCGTCGTTCAGGAAGACGAAGAGATCATGGTGATGGAGTCAATAATGGAGCTGGAAACGGGAATAGACTCTCCCTGCGACGGCGTGGTTAAAGAAATAAGGGTTTCCGAAGGCGCACGGGTGGAAGAAGACGAAGTCCTGGCGATAATCGAGTGATGTGGGGACCAGCGCGCCCATGTGATTTCCCGTCATTTGCGCGGCTCTCCGAGTTTAGCCTGAACTGACCGCAAATGAGTCTGAATCACGCCCTTTTGCATTAAATATTTGATATTATCAGACAGATAGGCAATAATCCATTCCAGGTGGGATATTGGAAGCCGGACAGGCTTTCCACGCCAAGTAGGCTCTATTAGGAAGGGAATGCATGCAATCGGGAAAAACACTGGATATGCTTCAAGTTGGGGACGCCGCCGAATTCTCGAAAACGGTCTCCGAGTCGGATGTTTATCTTTACGCCGGTATAACAGGGGACTTCAATCCGGCCCATGTCAACGAGGCGTATGCAAAGAAGACCTACTTCAAGACCCGGATCGCCCACGGCATGCTTGCCGCCGGGCTTATTTCCGCGATTTTGGGGACGCAGCTTCCTGGTCCTGGAACGATCTACATGAAGCAGGAGCTCAGTTTCCTTGCCCCGGTGCGTATCGGAGACACCATAACGGCGCGTGTCGAGGTGACGGAAATTATAAAAGAAAAAAAGCAGGTCAAGCTTCGCACCACCTGCTCCAACCAGGAAGGCGAACTCGTGCTCGACGGAGAGGCGGTCGTCAGCCCTCCAAGAAGAGCAAGATAAGAGCGACGCCTTGCCAGCAGGCGAGAGGCGCTCCAGATGGGCGGCGTGAAGCCACCGCGGCGCCTCTTCATACCATGGCTCCACCACCATTGCGCTTGGGAGGGAGCTATGCGCGCATTCGTCTCTTTCCCCCAGGGAGACGGGCCCACAGTTCACTTATAGACTTCCCGCACACGGGGAAACATCGGAAATTCCCTCCACCAGACTTGGCGTAGCCCCGCGATCAATTAAACTCAGGATAACATTAGAAACCACTGGTGGACCAGGGAGACAGGAATGGAAACGGAAGCCGAGACCAGGCCAAAGCGCGTCGCACGACCCAAGACAGATTCCAATACGCTCATCGAGGACGCCTACAGGAGCATCAAGCAGCTGATATTCGACCAGAAATTCGTTCCCGGTCAGAAACTCGTGTATGATGACCTCGCAAGGATGCTCAATATGTCGCGGACGCCGGTCATCAACGCCTTGAATCGCTTGGAGCAGCAGGGACTGGTGGTCTCCGAATCCCGCCGGGGGTTTTACGTGCGCCCCATGGACCTGGGAGAAGCATGGGACGCCTTCGGCGTCCGCGAAGCGCTGGAGACTTACGCCGTGGAAACGGCCATACTGAAGGCGGGGGAAGAAGATTACGCGAAGCTCGAAGAGAAGCTCCGCGAATACGAAAACTACAACCCGCCGTATTACAACCGCAAGAAGATCTTTCTGGACGCGGCTTACCACCTCCAACTCGCTGAGATGACGAAGAACAAAATCCTCAAGTGGCATCTCAAGATCAATCTGGAGCACATTTATCTGCGCGCGCGCCTCGACAACTACGATCCTGCCCGCATGCAAGAAGCGCTCGCCGAGCACCACATGCTCGTAAGGAAAATGAAAAATAAGGACGTCAAAGGAAGCATAGAGACGATCAGGAAGCACATCCACGGAGCGCGAAGCCACGTGCTGGCGTGCCTCTCCGACAACGAACTGAAGACGGCCGGATTTGAGCTGTAGTCATGCCCTATAAGGTCGGAAGGTGTTGAACTGGCGGCTTATCCTGCTCCTACGAAACGGACAGGCGCGATCCAGCCGCCCTGGGGAGGGGCGGTGGAGATGCGGGGAGCCTTTGGCGGGCCTGAAACATCGGTTTCGGGCCC
>CALFXO010000002.1 GCA_937958025.1 uncultured Syntrophobacteraceae bacterium | reverse complement strand
CGTGGATGTTTCTGTCGGAAATTTCCCTGAGACCTGCCAGTCCAACCGAAAAACCCGCCCCCAGTATGACGCCCAGGAGGATGATGACAATCCGGTTGGGTTTGGAGCTTTTCTCCGGCAGGAATGCGGGCTCCACGATCTGGAAGTTCTCGCCCAACTGCTGCTCCTCCATGCCCTGAGCCACTTGGGAGGCCATGTACTTCTGCTGTAAATCCGTATAATGCGCTTTGGCGTTCATATAGTCAGTGCTCAGCTCATTATAGACTTTCGACACCTCGGGCATGCCGTGCAGCTTGTCATAGACATCCTTCATCTGCTGCTCGATGCGCTGCTTTTCAGCATTGAGAGCGGATATGGTGACGCCGACTTTCTCCAGGTCCGATCTGAGCGCTATATAGGCGGGGTTGGTGGGGGCTCCGGTTGCGCGCGATTCGGATGGGCCTCCCTGGCTCTGCGCCTTACGAAGCTCTTGTTTAGCTTTCGCCAGTTCCTGTGTTGCGGCGACAACCAAAGGATGCTTCTCCGTGTATTGTCCCTTCAGCGTGGCAAGCTTAGTCTCCAATTCCTGGACGTTGTCCGCCGCCGCGCTCGTAGAGGCAACGTTAGCTCCCGCCCCGCCGCTATCTTTCTCGAGGATGGCTATCTCCTGCTTCTTTGCCTGCACCAATGGGTGCTTTTCCGAGTACCTCGAAATCAACGCGGCAAGCTCCATCTGGGCCTGCTGTAGTCTTTCGTCGGTGCTTATCACTCTGCCGGTCGACGAACCCAGCGGGTCCAGCGCACCCATATTGCCTTTGATAGTTGTGCGCTGCTCCTCCAGGGAGCGAACCTGCATATTGATATTGCTGATATCCGAGTTAAGCTTCTCCAGCTTCTGCATGTTGAGATTTGAAAACTCCGGCAACTCTTCCAGGTGATCCTTACGATAGGCGGCCAATTTGGCTTCCAGATCATCTAGGTGCTCCTTGGCCTGATCGACCTGACCCTCCAGGAACTTTGCTGTGGTGCGCACATGCTTTTCACGCGCCTCCAGGTTGCGCTCGAGGAAATAAGAAGCAATTTCTGCTGTAACCGCTTGAGCTTTTTTCGGGTCTTCATCCTCGGTGGAGAGTTCAAAGGCTATGGTCAGCAAAATCGGCTTGACTTGAGTGTCCTTCTTCACTTCCGCATCGATAGTGTTCACCTTGATTCGATCTCTGATCGCATCCACGACCTCCTCCGCAGAAAGCTTTTCTCTTTTCTTGGGTAGAAGATCGTATTTCGCCACAAGAGCGAGGATCTTGGAGCGGGACATTATCTCTTGTGTTATCGACTGGATGCGCTGATCCGCATAGCTGGTGACGCCCGTCTTCACCACCTCGTCGGGTATCTGCGGATCTTGAATCAATATCGTGGAACTCGACACATAAATGGAAGGCAGCACCACTGCGATGATGGTCACCACAGAGACAACAATGATGAATGGAACCGCGAGCCACCATTTTCGTCTCCAAAGAATGCTCTTGATTTGTTGGAACTGGAGTTGTTGCTCCATTTTAGCCTCCGGCTAGACCGCTTGTTCATACATACAGCCAACAACACAACTATGAAACAAAACCTCGCCTCAGAGCGCAACGGGGTCCGCGAAAAGAAACCGCCCAGTGGGCCCGGGCTCCAGCGCGCATCAAACTAATGATTCTCCCAGAGCCTTGGCCACGAATAGGTGAACATAATCCATGTCTTATAACGTTCAGTGGTCGCATCGGCGCCCGAATCGTAGTCATCGGTCTGATGCGTGTAGGAGCCGGCGACTTGGATGTATAGGTCTTCGGCAAGCCGTCTGGTTATGGCAGGAGTGACGCACAGGTAATTGACGTCTTCCGCGTCCTCGCTTTCCGTTCCGGATACAGTATTCAGGCTGTAATTCAGATCGCAATCCAGAGCAGTTATGTCCGACATCTTATAGTGTAGGTGAGCAACCGCCTGATTGCGCTCGTAGCTTCGTGCATCCGTGGAGCTATATTGATCTCTTTTTAAGGATAGGGACGTGTTAAGCGCTTCGGTCCATCGTTTGTTGAGCGTCGCAAGAAACAAGAAGCCGTCGTCCGTCTCATCTTCTTCCTCCTCCATATACTTCAAACGATATCCCGCGTTAGTCCACACAATGCCCCATCCCCCCGTAGTATACTCATTCCAGGTCAGGCGGTACCCAGCTCCCAAGGAAAAGGCCGTCGTCTCGTCAAATTGTCTTTGCCAGTACAGCAACCCTCCGGCATTCCTGATGGTCGTGTCATCAGAGTAATCCTGGTTCTGATAGTATATATTGGCCCCGATGAGATCGCGCTCGTTGAGCGACCATTTGGGTCCAAGGGAGAGATCCCAGTAAGTGAGATCCGTACGTTCACCGTTTGGATACACTGTCTTGGCGGCATCTCCACCGAGCGACACAGAAAAGGTCTCCCAGGGAGCCCAGATCTGCGTCAAACCAAAACCATACCGATTTCTGTCCGCCTTGACCGACTGGACCCCCGATTCTTGCAACTCGTCTTCCAACGTCGAATCCCGGATGAAGAAAGTGTTTACATCCGTTTCAAGCGCTTCCGACCATTTATGATTGAGATTAATCTTGTCATTAGTATAAATCCCATCCAGATCGGTGTTGTTGATATATTTTTCACCTGTAAGATCGGCATCTAACTGGAAAAGCGTTTGGTCCGTCTGGCCTTTGAGAGAGGCCTTCGGCTGGATCGAAGTGACGAAATCATCATCCTCGTTGTACGATCTAAAACGCACGTTGCTGTCATAGCTTTCGGTCGCGTTGACCGAAGAGGAGAGCGACCAATCGGCTGCACGGCACAGCGCGACAGGACGCGGCAAGAAGCAAAGGACAGCAAGGACAGCGAGGGCTGCTGGCAGCGTTTTGTCTGGGATGGGCTTTCTCATCTGTCTTCTCTCATTGTTCTTTGGAAGCGGTTAGTGAGCGCTGGAAAAGCCCCCGGCGCCGCTCCGACGGCCCCGACGCTGCGCTTTCCTTTCGATAGAATGCGACCACCACTCACCATGAACACCCGCCTCGTCCTGGAAGGCTCAATAGCGCCATTCAAGAACAGAAGCCCTTCATGGCCGAGTGGATTAAGGCACGATGATGACGTCTCCCCTTTGCAGCAAAATATTCTGCTCGAGGTCTTTGCCCTTTTTCACCCTGCTGTAGTTGAAAGGCAGCCGGATGTCCTCCGGTCCGGACTTCCGCACGATGGCAATGCCGCTCTCGTCTGCGAAAGTCGTCGGACCGCCGGCAAGGGCAAGCGCCTGTAGGACGGTGATCTCATTCGAGATATTATACATGCCCGGTTTTGCCACCTTGCCTATCACATAGTATTGGAGGCTTCCCAACTGTTGGACGATGACGGTGACCATTGCTCCCGGAATATATTCCTTCATGCGTTCTTCTATCGCGTCCTTGGCTTCAGACGTGGACAGCCCCGCCACTGTAACGTCCCCTACGAGCGGATAGGAAATCTTGCCATCGGGACGCACTATAAGCTGTCCTCTCGTAACAGTCTCATCTCCGTAAACCGAGACTTCCAGGACATCGGACGGCGCTATCTTATAATCCTCCGCATACGCCCGGGTGAGCGTCCCAGACAGAAGTAATGCAGCAAAAGCGACGGAAAAAACCTTGGAAGCGACGCATTTTATTTTCACTGTTGCACCCTTTCCCATATATGCCCACACTGATTTCCAAAGGGGCGCCCTTTTCCAAAGAACACAACCCCTCCCCGACCTACTCGCTAAAAAGCCTACGATATTTATTAAAACGATTCAACTCCTATTGCCCTCCGAGACCTAAAAAGCTCCTTTCCGAGCTAAGACTACATGGATGGTCTTCAAAATTATCCTAATATCATCGGAAAACCTCCAACTATCCAGGTACTTGCAGTCAAGACGGACCACCTCGTCAAAGTCGATGATCTTGTTTCTGCCCGAAATTTGCCACAATCCGGTAATACCGGGTTTAGCGGATATGCGCTTGTGATGCCATATCTTATACTGTTTCACTTCATCCCATGTTGGGGGCCTAGTCCCCACAAGGCTCATTTCACCTTTAAGAACACATAGAAACTGCGGGAACTCGTCGATCGAAGATTTGCGCAAAAACTCTCCCACCTTGGTGATGCGCGGGTCATTTTTCATTTTAAACATCGGCCCGGCCATCTCATTGGCCTTCATCAACTCCCGCTTGCGATCCTCGGCGTCAACATACATGGACCGGAACTTGTAAAGCTTGAATGTCCGTCCATTAAGCCCGACGCGCTCCTGAACGAACATCACTGGACCGGGAGAGTCGAGTTTAATAGCCAGCGCAACGAAAGGATATAAGACAAGGAAAATGACCGTCCCTATCAGTCCGCCGACAAGGTCCAACAACCTCTTGTACAATAGGCCCGTGGCGCTGAAGTTATTTACATGAACCGTGAGAAAGGGGATTCCCTGGCACCGCTCCACTCCGACGGAATGGTCGGTCGCCTCCCATAAAGCCGGAAGTATCCTTGCGGGGATGCCCATGCTCGAGCAAACGTCAATGCACGCCTTCAGGTTGATTTCCCTGTCTCCCGGCACGGCGAATATCACCTCATCGATTTCTTTATCTTTCAGGGTTTCCGCAAGGATCTGAACCCCAAATGCCGGCTGCTCGGAGGAGCCATCCTCGCCAACCACCAGACGCCCCACGATTTGATGTCCGAGGCTCAACTGCCGCTCCAGCGCATCAATCACCATGGACGCTCGCTGCTCATCCCCCACAACCAGCAGTCGCGTCACGTTGAATCGATTCCGTGCAAACAGATTGATATAAATGCTGAAAAAAGACCGGAATCCAAGAAGCAGGACAAAAGTGAAAAATGCAAAAAGAAGCAGGAACTCGCGTGAGAGATCCTGCGCCTTCATGACGAACACCGCTGCGGCTAACACGGCGAAGTCAATAACGGTAGCTTCAAAAATGCCGACCACCAGTCGAAAATATGTGTGGTTTCTTCTGTCGCTGTAAAGCCCCATCCGATCCATGGCGACATTGTTAGCGAACATCACCAGCAGCACCGACAGCGCAAACATTTGGTCGCTAATGGACCATAGCCCGTATGTCTGATCCGTTCTGACAAACTTGGCTGCGTAGCCCGCAACGATGACGCACATCGCATCCGCGAGCATCAGCACCATATTGATAAGATACGCCTGCTGCTGGAACATCGGCCCCCGACCCTGTTGGAACAATGAGAGAAGAGCGCAACTGTCGAAGCTAAAGTCGAGCCAAGGAAACGGCAAGCAAAATAGACATCATTTCAGCGCCAGTTCCATCGCTCCGCCCTGTTCACTTTGAATAGTGTTTTTCCAGCATTCTACGCAACGCTTCCCGCCAATGGACGAATGGAAACGGTCCAAGACCGGCTGGAAACCTCTTTTCAAGAACGCTATAAGGAGGACGCATCGCCTTCGTCGGATACTCGTCTGTGTAGATGGGGTTGATCGTCGTCGCCTTTCCCCTCCACTTCCGCGACTCCTCCTCGATGGCAACCGCAAAGTCATACCAGGAAGCCACCCCGGCATCCGTAAAATGGAACACACCCGTATGAAAATCAGGAGCGCTAGCCATTTGCCATATAAACGACGCCAGATGGAACGCCCAAGTGGGCGAGCCGATCTGGTCGCAAACCACCCCCAATGCATCGCGGTTATCGAAAAGACTCAGCATTGTCTTCACAAAATTTCGCCCATGGGCGGAATACAGCCACGCGGTGCGCACGATGCAGCTTTTTTCCGGATACTCGCGCAGCAGGACCTGTTCTCCCTCAGCCTTGCTGGCCCCATAGACACCCAGCGGGTTGGGTGCATCATGAGGAAGATAAGGAGACCCCTTCTTTCCATCGAAAATGAAGTCCGTGGAAACATGTATAAGCCTCGCGCCCCGTGATCGGGCAGCGACGGCGACGCCCCCCACGGCGGCGGCATTCACGGCGAACGCCGCATCCCTTTCGTCTTCCGCCTGATCCACGGCGGTATATGCTGCGGCATTGATGATCACCTCGGGCTGAACATCCTCAACTACGCGCCGCACCTGCGACTCATCCGAAACGTTCACTTCCGGAAGATCGCAGCCGATGATCTCCCACCCCGGAGGCAGCGATTGCTTCAGTTCATATCCCAACTGCCCCTTATCGCCAAAAACAAGGACTTTCATATACACCAGACCTCTTAAGCCGTGGAAGGTTCAATGAGACTTGCTTCGCCATCCGGAGCCGGAAAAAGATCGGCTTCGAGGTAAGGAACACCGGCAGCGTCTTTAGCAGAGAGAACCGGCTCCGTTTCGAGCGGCCATTCTATCTTGAGCGTCGGGTCGTTCCACAAAATGCAACGCTCGTGCATTGGAGCATAAAAATCGGAGGCCTTGTAGAGGACCTCCGCGACTTCCGAAAGCACAAGGAACCCGTGGGCAAACCCACCGGGAATGAACAATTGGCGTTTATTGTCGGACGAAAGCCGCACGGCGCACCATTTCCCGAGAGTGGCCGACCCTTTTCTAAGGTCCACCGCCACGTCAAAGATCTCCCCCACAACAGCGCGCACCAGCTTTGCCTGGACATTGGCGATCTGATAATGCAATCCTCGCAGGGTTCCCTTACGGGACCGGGAGTGGTTGTCTTGAACAAACCGTGTTGCAACACCCAATTTTTCAAAAACAGCCTGATTGTAGCTTTCAAAAAAAAATCCCCTGTCATCTTTGAAGACTTTGGGCTCCAGCACCACCAAGTCCTTGATGTGAGTGGGAATCAGCTGCATAGGGTTCTCCGCCTCACTTCTTTATCTCGATAACGGAATCGTCGCCCACCATCAGGGAAACGGTGTCGCCATTGGACGCTGCGGGATATACTTGAACGCGCCTGCCGAGTACGGAGTTCTCAAGCCTTGGGATGTCGCGAATGACGCACCGCTCCATAATCACCGAATGATCCACCGTCGAACGCTCGATAACGACTCCGGGCCCAATGGCCGTAAAAGGCCCGATAGTCGCATTCAGCAGTCGTGCGTTCTCGCCTATGATCACTGGCCCCCTGACAATCGAGTTCTCGAGGACCGCACCCTTTTCAATGCGCACTCTGCCCGTTACGCGGCTTCCCCCATCCACGCCACCCTCGATGCTTGTAGTCAGCCAGTCGTCCATTACGGTGTCGTTGGCCAGAATCAGGTCGTCCTTCTTTCCGGTGTCGAGCCACCAGGTGTCTTCCAGCACATTGCAGCGGACCTGCCTCCCCGACCGAATCAGCCAGGAGATAGCGTCCGTTATCTCAAGTTCTCCCCGCTGGGAAGGCTTAATGCTGGCGATCGCGTCGAAGATGCACGGTTGGAACATATAGATGCCAACAAGGGCCAAATTCGAGGGAGGGTTTGCGGGTTTTTCGACAAGATCGACGACGCACCCCGAGTCGTTCACCACCGCGACTCCGAACGCCGACGGATTTTTCACCGGCTTGAGAAAGATCGAAGCCGCAAGCTGGGGATCGTCCACAAAACTTTGCACCTCTCGAGTGATCCGGCAGCCGATGAGATTGTCGCCCAAGTACATGACAAAAGGTCCATCCTGCAAGTACTCGCGCGCCACCCAAACAGCATGCGCCAGCCCCAGAGGCCTGTCTTGCAGGAAATATTCCGCCCTTGCACCCCAGCGCGAACCATCCCCCACGGATTCCATCACTTCCTGCCCCGTCTCCGGAGCGATAACGATGCCAATATCCGTGATCCCAGCTGCGGCCAGATTATCCAGCACATAGAACAATATCGGTTTGTTAGCCACGGGCACCAACTGCTTGGCTCCCGTATATGTCAATGGACGCAGTCGCGTACCGGACCCCCCGGAGAGGACCAACGCCTTCATCTGTCTGTACTCCTTCTCTATTACGCGGCGATTACGCAATCATGAAAAAATGGTGCGGCCGCTTTCAGACCAGCCCCAACCGCCCTCTGTCGTAGACTCCCGAAGAAACCCTAGCGCACCAATCCCGGTTTTCGAGATACCAGGAGACCGTCCTGGCTATTCCGGTTTCAAACGTCTCTTTAGGCGCCCAGCCGAGTTCCTTCCGAATCTTTCCGGCATCAATGGCGTACCTGCGGTCGTGCCCTGGTCTATCGGCAACCATTTCCACAAGCTCGCTGTACCTCCTGATACGTCGCTCCAGACGCCGAAGCGCGAGATTCTCCTCCGCTGGAGCCAGTTCGTCAAGGCGAGCGCACAGAGCCTCCACTACCTGCAGGTTGCTCTTTTCGTTGTTTCCGCCAACATTATAGGTCTCCCCAGGCTTGCCAGCCTCGATCACCCGCAAGATTGCCTCGCAATGGTCCCCAACATAGAGCCAGTCGCGGACATTTAGTCCGTCGCCATAAACGGGAATGGATTTCCCCTCCAGAGCGTTCAGAATCACCAAAGGAATAAGCTTCTCCGGGAACTGGTAAGGGCCGTAATTATTTGAACAGTTCGTCGTAAGCGTTGGTAGGCCGTACGTGTGATGGTAGGCCCTCACCAGATGGTCGGAAGCAGCCTTAGACGCTGAATAGGGAGAATTGGGCGCATAGGGCGTCTCCTCTGTGAAAAACCCCGTTGTCCCCAGGGACCCATACACTTCGTCCGTCGAAACATGCAGAAACCGGAACGCGCTCCGCTCCGCCGCCGGCAACGTTTGCCAGTAGTCCCGGACAGCCTCCAACAACTGGAGCGTTCCGGCCACGTTCGTCTGCACAAAAGCCGCTGGCCCATCTATCGAGCGGTCCACATGCGACTCCGCGGCGAAATTCACCACCGACCGAACGCGGAATTCCCTCAGTAAATATCCAACCAGGTCCCTGCTGCCAATATCTCCGCGCACGAAGATGTGATCACGATCCCCCGCAAGCGACTCGAGAGACTCCGTGTGTCCCGCATACGTCAGCTTATCGAGGTTTATAACACGAATCATCTTGCCGCAACGAAGGAGTTGCACGAAATTAGAGCCGATAAAGCCGGCTCCGCCAGTCACTAGACAGCCATCCAAGAGGGGCGTCTCCTTTCTAAATTATGAACCGCCTAAAATCACTAATTAATAATTATACCACAATTTATCCGGGGCCATCAACAAGCTGAACTCATCCTCGAAGGATTATGATTCCCTTACTATTGTGATCCCTTAGTCGGGAACATGCCCCTTAAGAATCTCCTTCAGTGACGCAGAAAAGCCGTCGAGAAGATGCTGCGCATCCTGAACGCTTTGATGGGGCGTCATCGAAAGCTCCAGGCGAATAAGCGCGCCATCCGTGCGACGTCGTGTCAAAGCGTCCCAGAAAAGATAGAACTTATTCTCGTATTCGTTGACCAGCACTCGTCCTCTTTGTTGAAACCAAAAATTGGACAAAACGTACTGGCCATTTTTCTCCAGCACCATCTGCTCTACCGAGAATGTCCGGCCGCTCAAAGGATCGGGGGGCAGTCTATGCTTCTCCTTGATGCTCCACCCTCCTCCCATAAGACACGATGCGGGTGCATGCGCGGTGTGCTGCGTCGTCTGGTGCTCGTAATATGGGATGAGAAGTTGCAGCCGGTTGCCGGTGGTTCTATTCGTGTAGAGAACAAGGACATAATCGTCAGCCCACAGAGACTTCAGCACTTCCTCGTCCAAATAAGATCGTTGTCCTTCCCAGTTCCCTATGAAAAGTGGGAAGTCCGAGAAGTTAGCGCGGGCGGGAGTCGCTTGCGTGGAACCCAGCAACAGTTGTGCAACAAGGATCGCCAAAAAGGTTGCACACGCAATGAGGCCGCGACGCCAATTCAATCCGGCCAGGACAGGCTGTTGTGAAGCGGCGTCGCCCTCCCCCTCCTCCTTCGCGTCCAAGCCATTTTCGCTTTCGGAGTCGGCGTTCGCCTTTCCGAGCCGTTTCGACGCATACCTGAAAACAAAGCTGAACCCCGTCAGCAACCCGGTCATCAAGATGAAGATGACCCAACCGGAGAAATCGTGAAGGAACCCTTCCTCGGCAAACTTCGCCGAGACGTACCGCGCAAGGAGTCCCATCGCGACGATCCGCAGTGCATTGACCATAACTGCAATCGGCGCGGACAGAATCGCTAGAGCTACACGCTCCCACAGTTTTTTATTGAAGAGAAAGCCTATCACCAACGCGAGCAATACCGCGGGGATGACGTAACGCAACCCACTGCACGCATCGACGACCTGGAGCTTCGTGAATCCGAGGTCGATGACGTTGCCCTCCCGGTATGCCGAGACCCCGAAAGCCTGGAGAATTTTCACCGATATGGTCGACGATATTAATCTAAGATTAAAAGTAAGCTGGTTGGAAATAAACGGCGGAGCAGGGACAATGAAAGCTGCGATCATGAGGGGAAATCCGAGAGGACGCAACGCTCTGCCTCCCAGGAGCAAAGCGGCCAAGCTCACGATAGAGAACCATATGGAGGCATAGACCAGCGTCTCCAGCGCCCCAAGCACCCCCGCAAGGAACAAAACAGCCGTGAGAGCAAGACCTATATATCCCGGCCATGCACCTCCGCCCATATTCTTCCTCAATTGATCCTTTTGCTGGTAAGCCAGGTAAAGAGCCAAAAAGGGCACAAGATAGCAGTATGAATAGTCTTCTGTATCCCACCTCCCCAGCAAGATCCCGAATGACTTCCAGTAGAGAGCCAACCAACTGAGGCCGATAGCGCAAGCAATTAGGTATTGGTTTCGCTTAGCACTTGCAAGTAAGTCTCTAGAATCAGGGTGCTTCATTAAAAGATCTCGCTATCTGGAGGTTCAGGGGCGTGCATGCCCCCTCTTCAACGCGCTTGATCCAGCCGCAAGATTGCGACGCAAGCGCCTCCATTTCCGATGAACAGCTCGTCATTATGCTTCATATGAATATCTTTGCAAAGCGTTTATCGACTCAATTCACCACCGCATGTCGCCCCAGTTGGCTTGCATCATCGCTACCAGACGCCGTTGCCTTTTCACTTGCGCGCCGGATCAGGCTAAGAAGATCCAGCCTAAGGTTAGCCGCGGGATGGAGCACAGGCGATCACACATTCATTATTGACTTCATCCGCATGGCGTCCTCGGTGGCTGCTTTCTTGGCGGGGTTGGCAGCCTCACAGTGGATGCAAATGATCCCGACTCGTGCTGTGACGTCCATATAGTCGCAACAAAGCACGCCGTCGCATTCTACGGATGCACCTTGCCACAACTGCACCGAGTCGCCCTCCCTCAATCAACTCCGGAAAGATAGAGGGTTGCCCCTCCTCTCCAAAGGCTTGCGCCAAAAGGCGCACGGCTTCAGTCGTGCCATCGACGCTCAGCAACTAAGCCTCGACCAAATCGCCTTAGGCATCACCTGCAGCAAAAACATCGTATTGTATACAGCGTATCGTCGCCACAGTCTATTTGGCTCGTTAAGAAGTCTAAAGAACCATTCCATGCCGAGCCGCTGCAACCAGGACGGCGCTTCCCTTTTCTTCCCCCCATAAAAATCGAATGCCGCACCGATTCCGACCATTACGCAATTCAAACAGTTTTGATGTGCAGCCATCCACATTTCCTGCTTGGGGCAACCCAGCCCTACAAAGAGGATGCGCGCGCCGGACGCATTTATGCAATCGACAAATTCCTTGTCCTCAGCATCCTCGAGGGGGCGGAAGGGCGGCGAAAACAATTATTTTTGGAGGGCTTGCGCCCTTTCT
>CALFXO010000001.1 GCA_937958025.1 uncultured Syntrophobacteraceae bacterium | reverse complement strand
TCTTTCCGCGCTCGCGCTGCGCGGCCACGGCCTTCGCGCCGCCCATTTCCTTGATCTTCGCCTCTTTTTCTTTAAATTCAGCTATCTTATCTTCTACAATGCCCATCAATCTCCCCTTCTTCTTGGTTGCCTCATCTTCCTGCGATCCGGAGGCCGGACATTCCGTCAGACATTGCCAGTGGGCTGTCGACCTTCGTGTCACAGGTTGGCCGGTTGGAATGAGCCGCAGCAAACCCCGACATGGGTTCAGGTCCCTGCTGGGGTTCGCATTCGCTCACCTCAACCTACAATGACAAGCCCGACAAGGCGATAGACATCGTTAGACATTGAGCACTTTGACGAGATCGCGAACCGCCTGCACCGACTTGTCGAATGCGGCCTTTTCTTCCGCGCTCATCTGGATTTCGACGACGCGCTCCACGCCGTTGCCGCCGAGCATCGCGGGGACGCCAACGAAGTATCCGCCAACGCCGTACTCCTTGTCGCAATAGGCCGCGCAGGGGAGGATGCGCTTCTGGTCCTTGAGGATGGCGGATGCCATCTGGATCGCGGAAGCCGAAGGGGCGAAGAAGGCGCTGCCGGTTTTCAGGAGGTTGACGATTTCGCCGCCGCCCTTGCGGGTGCGCTCGACGAGGGCTTCGATCCGTTCGGCGGACATAAGGTCCGGAATCGGGATGCCCGACACGGTCGTGTAGCGGGGCAGGGGAACCATGGTGTCGCCGTGGCCGCCGAGCACGAATGCCTGGATATCCTTCACGGAAACGCCGAGCTCCTGGGCGATGAAGGCGCGGAACCTCGCGGAGTCGAGCACTCCGGCCATGCCAACGACCCGGTTCGGCGGGAAGCCGCTCGCCTTGTGCGCCACGTACACGATAGCGTCGAGCGGGTTGGAAACGATGATGAGGACCGCATTCGGCGAGTACTTCGCGATGTTGGCGGTGACGTCCTTCACGATCCCGGTGTTGATGTTCAGGAGGTCATCGCGGCTCATGCCAGGCTTGCGCGCAATGCCCGCCGTGATGATGACGATGTCGGAATCCGCCGTGTCCGCGTAGTCGTTCGTTCCGAGGACGTTTACGTCAAAGCCCTCGACGGGACCCGCTTCGAGGAGGTCGAGGCCCTTGCCCTGGGGCATGCCTTCGATGATATCGATAAGCACTACATCCGCCAATTCCTTTGCCGCGGCCCAGTGCGCTGAAGTTGCGCCGACGAACCCACCACCGACAACCGTAAGCTTCTTTCTCTTATTGGCCATGATCGCGCTCCTTTAAAATTCCAAGGTGGAATAGATTTGGATAATGAATCGGTTTTACGGATTCCAACTTAGGCAGCTCAAGGAATTTTCCCACCAGAGGACAACGTCCTTCCTTCTTGTAGGAGCGGCTTCCCACCGCGCCGCAATCGGTCGCGCGTCGCGGTGGAAAGCCGCTCCTACGAGGGCGCTGTCCAGGTATGGGCATTTCCTGGGGCTTGCCTCGCTATTTGAAGATTTCCCGCGCTGTAACTCCCAACTGACCGAGATTCTTCATGACGGTTATGCCGGCTTTCTCCATGGCTTCCATCTTCGCCTGGGCCGTGCCGCTCGAACCACTGATAATGGCGCCGGCATGCCCCATGCGCCGTCCGGGAGGCGCTGTGAGCCCCGCTATGAAGCCGATGACGGGCTTGGTGACGTTTTCCTTGATAAATTTCGCGGCCTCTTCCTCGGCGGAGCCGCCGATTTCGCCCACCATAACGATTCCCGTGGTCTGAGGATCTTTCTGGAAGAGGTCCAGCGCATCGATAAAGTTGGTCCCGATGATGGGGTCGCCGCCGATGCCTATGCAGGTGCTCTGCCCCATGCCGTTGTTCGTCAACTGGTGCACCACCTCGTAGGTGAGGGTCCCGCTGCGGGAGACGACGCCGATAGAGCCTTCGCGGTGGATGGGGCCGGGCATGATGCCGACCTTGCACTTGCCGGGCGAAATGATGCCGGGGCAGTTCGGCCCGATGAGGCGGGAGCCCGAGGATTTTACGAAATGATAGGCCGTCATCATGTCGAGGACCGGAATGCCCTCGGTGATGGCCACAACCAGCTCTATGCCCGCATCCACGGATTCCATGATGGCATCAGCCGCGAATGGCGGGGGGACGAAGATGAGGGAGACGTTGGCGCCCGCTTCCTGTCGCGCTTGCTTGACCGTGTTGAAGACCGGAACGCCGTCCGCGACCTGGCCGCCTTTGCCGGGGGTCACGCCCGCCACGACGTTCGTTCCGTAATCCATGCACTGGCGCGCGTGAAACTGGCCTTCCCGCCCCGTGATGCCCTGAACAACAATTCTCGAATTTTTATCGACCAATACGCTCATTGTGACGTCTCCCTTAACCCCTGGCTATCTGGGCGATCTTTTCCGCTGCATCCAACACGTCCGTTGCCACAAACAGGCTGAGACCCGATTCCTTGAGAATTCTCCTGCCTTCTTCCACGTTGGTGCCTTCCATGCGGACCACGACCGGGATCTTCAGCCCGACCTTGTTGACCGCCTGCACCACGCCGCTGGCTAGGATGTCGCATCGCAGGATGCCGCCGAATATATTGATGAGCACGCCCTTCACATTAGGGTCGCTGAGGATGATGCGGAAGCCGTTCTCGACCATCTCTGCGCTGGCCCCGCCGCCCACATCCAGGAAGTTCGCGGGCTCCGCCCCGGCGAGCTTGATGATGTCCATGGTGGCCATCGCGAGCCCCGCTCCGTTCACCATGTTGCCGATGTTGCCGTCCAGCTTGATGTAGTTGAGGTTGTACTTGGACGCCTCGACTTCCATCGGGTCTTCCTCGTCAAGGTCCCGGTAAGCCTGGAGGTCTTTTTGGCGGAACATCGCGCTGTCGTCAATATTTATCTTCGCGTCGAGGGCGATGAGCTTCTTGTCCTTGGTGATAATCAGGGGGTTGATCTCGACAAGGGAGCAATCGTGACGGAGAACCATGTTGTAGAGCTTGGTCGCGAGCGCGCTGAACTGTTTGGCGATTTCGGGCTCGAGCCCCAGGTTGTAGACGAGCGCCCGCGCGTGGAAGGGCTGCATGCGCGTGGTCGGCTTGACGGCGACCTTCACGATTTTTTCCGGCGTCTTGGCCGCAACTTCTTCTATGTCCATGCCGCCAGCCAAGCTCGCCATGAAAACGATGCTTGCCGTCGCGCGGTCCGGAACGACGCCAAGATACAGCTCCTTCTCTATCTCCTGTCCTTCCTCGATAAGGACTTTTTTCACCACCTTGCCCTGGGGGCCGGTCTGATGGGTGACCAGCGTCATGCCAAGGATTTCCCCCGCGAGCTTTTCCGCTTCGTCCACCGAGTGCGCGAGCTTGACGCCGCCGCCCTTGCCGCGGCCTCCCGCGTGGATCTGCGCCTTCACGACAACCGGCGTCGTCCCCAGCTCTTCGGCGGCCTTGCGGGCTTCCGCCGCCGTGCTTGCCACTTTGCCTCTCGGCGTCGGAATGTCGAACCGTTGGAAGATTTCTTTCGCCTGATACTCGTGGATTTTCATGCGTCGATCTCCGATTCTTATCAGTCTGTTTGGTTGCTATGCAAATGGCGCCCGGGTTTTCACGTTCGCAGCCGCTGGATTCCCAGGATTCGGGAAGGAATCGACTTGTGCACGGGTATACCGGATAACGCAAGGGACGGAAATAGGATGCTTACTGATTTGCATGTCAGCGATCTACTATTCTCCTGTAGGGCGTTTTCTTACAGAATTCGCACTCCCGACGCAGCCCCGGCGGGGGCGCCCGGAGCGCGGCTTCTCAGATTTCGACCAGACCGTTCTGGATGGCGAAACGCAGCAATTCGGCGTTGTTCCGAAGGTTTAGCTTGCGCAGCAGCCGGAACCGGTAGGTGTCCACGGTCTTGGTGCTGATGTTGTACGCCTCGGCTATCTCGCGGGTGGTCTGGCCGATCGCTAGGCGCCTGAGCACCTGTATCTCGCGGTTGGAGAGGGCGTCGAGAAGCGACCTCCCGGGGGCCCCCTTCGCCACGTGGAGCGCCAGGAATTCCGCGGCGGAATCGCTCAGGTAGCGCCCGCCCGCATGCACCTTGCGGATGGCCGTGACCAGCTGCTCCGGGGCGGAGCGCTTCGTGATGTAACCCATGGCCCCGGCGCCGAACACCCGGATGATGTACTGCTCCTCCTCGTGCATCGTGAGCACCAGTATGGGCAGCTTCGGGTAGTGCGCGAGCACCTGGCTGATGACTTCCAGGCCGTCCAGGCCTGGCATGGAAATGTCCACCACCACCACGTCGGGCTGCGTCTCGTGCGTCTTCTGGATGGCTTCCCTGCCGTCCGACGCCTCCGCGACCACGGTGATGTCCCCGCTGTCTTCTATTATGCGGCGGAGCCCCGCCCGGACGATGCTGTGGTCGTCCGCGAGCAAAACCCTAATCATTTAGCTTGCTCCATCTACACCCATTAAGGTTTGAATGTTTTGATCCGGGGCTTATCCTGTTCGACCGGCGCAATGTCGCGGCGGGATGCCGCTCCCACCAGAGCGCAATGTTCAATCCTCAACGAGTATATCTTACACCGTTCGTCTTGCTCAACTTCGCTGCCCGCGCTTGACCGGCATGGGAAAGCGGCAAATGACCTGAGTCCCCTCGCCGGGGCGCGACTGGATCTCGAGGACCCCGCCCGCAAGCGCCGCGCGCTCCTGCATCCCTGCAACGCCCAAGCACTCTGTTTCCGAAAGCTCCGTAGCGTTGAAACCCTGCCCGTTGTCGGTCACAGTGAGGGTGAGCAAACCGCCTTCCATCTGGAGGGAGACCTCTACATGCGTCGCACCGGAGTGGCGCACGACGTTGGTGAGCGCTTCCTGGGCGATGCGATAGGCGGCGGTGGCGACAATCTCGTCCACCTTAGGGTTGTTGTGGTGGTCAAGTATGCAGGCGATGCCGGAGCGCTTCTCGAGTTCGGTGGTGTACCATTCGAGGGCTTCGATGAGGCCGAGGTCGTCGAGCACGCTCGGGCGCAAGCGCAACGCGATGCTCCGCACCTCGTCGATCGTGTTGTCGACCAACTCGCACATCGTCCGCGCCCTGTCCGCCGCCTTGGGGTCGGAGTCCTTCAGGTGGTTGAGTATCCAGACGGCGTCGATCCTGAGGGCGGTGAGCACCTGGCCGAGTTCGTCGTGCAGTTCGCGGGCAATCGCGGCGCGCTCCTTCTCCTGGCTCGCCATGATGCTGCCGGAGAGGCGCTTGAGCTGGAGCTGCACCCGCTTGAGCTCCGTGATGTCGGTCGATATGCCGCAAACGCCCGTGGCGGCGCCGTCTTCATCGTAAAGAGGGAACTTCACCGAAAGATAGGTGTGGATGCCGTCGTCCTGTGGAAATCGCTCCTCCACCTGGCAGGAGCGCCCTTCGGCAAGGACTTGGAGATCATTGGCGCGATACTCGTCGGCGAACTGCGCCGGAAAGACGTCGTGGTCGGATTTTCCGCGGATTTCATCGTTGGTGATGTGGAAGAGACGCTTGTAACGCGAATTTATCATCGTGTAGCATCCGTCCACGTCCTTGATGTAAACCACGGCGGGCGTGTACTTGAGAATGGTGGACGCCTCGCGCGTCCTCTCCCTGACCTGCTTTTCGAGGTCCTTGCTGTAGCGGCTGAGCTCGTCCCGCGCGCGCTTGAGTTCGGCCTCCGCGCGCTTGCGCTCGGAGAGGTCCCGCGCCACGCAAACGCTCCCGATGGTCATGCCGAGGCTGTCCTTCAGCAAGCTGATGGAGATGTCCATGGGGACGACCGCGCCGTTGCGCTTCTTCATGAGGATTTCGTACTCCCGCACGACGCCGTCGCACCGGAGCTGCTGGAGCATCTTGTCGAGCTCCACGGGGTCCGGGTAGAGGTCGAAAGCGGATTTCCCCTCGAGTTCGTCGAGCTGGTAGCCGTATATCTCCGCGGCGCGACGGTTCCAGAGAATGAACCTCCCGTGCCGGTCCACGATGCCGATGGCGTCCACGGAATTTTTGATGACGTTTTCGAGGTATTCCTTGGTGCGCTTGAGCTCCTCCTCCGCCCGCTTGCGCTCCTCTATTTCGCGCTTGAGCTGCCGGTTGGCCATCTCCATGGCGTAGGATCGCTCCTCCATGCACCGCTCGAGGTCGTCGTGGGCTTTCCGGAGCGCTTCGCCGGTTTCCTCGTCCGCAAGGGAGTCGTCCCACTCTTCCTCATCCGGCGCAGATGCCGCTTCCGCCTTAGCTCCGGATGTCCCGGGCTGGCCGCGCTCCCTTTCCGACGCTTCGAGATCGGCGACGCGAGACCGCAGCATCATCACTTCGTCCAACAGCATTTCCCGCGTCATCTCTTCGCATTCCATGCTCAATGCGCCTTTCCTGATAAAATGCAAGTCTGGGCCCTCTTGCTCCTGGGGGGAGGGAGCAAAGGGCCGCCGTCGTGGGGAGAGCGCCGCGCCAAATGGCGGCACACCCCGCGTCATAGACGCTTCGTCCACGCAGCATCTATGTATACAATATAAGAAAGCCCGAAAATACTAGAGAGAATCTGATTTTCCTGTCAGAAATTCCCTTACAGGGGGAGTCGCGAAGAGAAGAAAACAGATTTTAGGGCAGTCCGGCGAGGCGTCGTCCGCATGAGTGGCTTGGCATTGCCGACGTCACTTCCAAAGGTCCGCCAGATTGACGCCAACTTCCAGGAACGGCTCCACGCGCACGCAATCGCCGCCGTGATAGCTCCCTATCGGGACCCACTTGCCAGCCTGATTCCTGTACGCCTCGAGGGTTCTGAGCGCCGGGTCAATAATCCAGGCGAATTCCACGCCATGCTCGGCGTATATGGGCATCTTGCGGATCATGTCCACGGTGGCCGTGCTTGGCGAGAGGACTTCGCAGACCCAGTCGGGGGCGACCGAAATCCAGTTTGTTTCCTCCTCCAGGGGAAGGCGCTCCACTTTCCAGCCGCCGAGGTCCGGGACAAGGATGTTCCCGCCAAGTCCGATCTCCGGCTCGAACCAGATGACCCATCCACCTGGACCGCCGTCTCCGTACTGGTACGGCGGCCCCACTCGCTGCGCCAGCCCCGAAACCGCATGCGTGTGCTTCCTGGCGGGCCTTGGATGGGCATAAAGATCACCCCCGATGATCTCTCCAACGGAGCTCTCGGGGATAGAGTAGAGATCTTCGTAGACAGCATTCCTTTTGGCGGATTCGGCCATTGACGTTCATCCCTTTCAGTCGCATGAGGAGACGCACTGGGTCCTGGCCTGCAATTCCAATGTGCGATCTGTCCGATGCCTTTGGATGCTCCAGTAGTTGGAAACCTGAATATTCATATGATACTCAGTGCGTTGCACCCGGTCAATGATACAACGCCCATTCGCTGCTTTCCCGCATGTCCGCAAGGACATCGGCGCTATGCTTCCCGTTCTTGACAGCGTTTCACCGCTTCTATAGGATCGAGCATTCCTTTGGAGAGGATTTCCCAACTTTTTTAGGTATATCAACCGGCGCCCCGCCGCCGCGGGGCGCAGTCAAAAGGAGCGAGCAATGTCAGAATTTACGAACGTAACCGTGGTCAAAGAGGTCAACTCATATTTCGATGGAAGGGTGACGAGCCGCACCATCATCTTTGCGGATGGGTCCCGGAAGACGCTTGGCGTCATGTTGCCCGGAGAGTACGAGTTCAATACGGGGGACAAGGAGATCATGGAAATTCTCTCAGGCGAGTTGGATGTTCTCCTGCCAGGGGCCGGTGGATGGACGGCGGCGAAGGGCGGGGAGCAATTCGAGGTTCCGGCCAAGTCTCAATTTGGCCTAAAAGTGAAAAGCCTGACGGACTATTGCTGTTCCTTCGTGAAGTAGAGAGAAATCTGCTCCGGCCCAGGTCCAGGGGGGACCTTATCCCCCTGGATTCCATGGAAAATTTATTTATTTGCCGCCGAGTTCGCCTTCCGGACCCGCCTGAAGTTTTTTCAAGCATTCTTCCCGAGTTGCATTCGCATCATTGTCGACGCTTTCAGCCATAATAATGTACCGGTACACATAAACCGAGACGGGCGCCCCGAGCAGCACGCCCCAGACTCCGAAAAGGCTGTGGCCGATGTAGAGGATGAATAGCGTGAGGATCGGGTTGATTTTGAGCACGGCCGAGAAGATCCTCGGGTTCAGGACATACGTTTCCATGGCGTGCACGAGGAGAATCACCCCGATTGCCTTCATCGTAAGCGCCCAACCCTGGATGTTGAAGGCGAGCAGCAGTATCGGCGCGGAGGAGATGAAAATCCCAAGCACTGGAATCAGCCCGGCGAAGAAGACAATGACCGAAAGGAGCGCCACGGGCTGGATGTCCAGCAGCCACAGTCCTACGGCGGTCAGTGGCGTATTTATGGCGGCTATGAGGATTTGCGCCTGGAACGCCGCCCCCACCACTGTGGCGAATTTCACAACGCTGTCGGCGGTTTCCTCGTAGACGGCCCGGAAGCGCGTGCGGCGGAGTGCGCGTGTTTTGGCGGCGAGGTTCGTCAAGTCGAAGAGGATAAAAAAACTGAAGAGCGCCCCGAGGAAGAAATAGGTGACATAGTGGGTGATCTGGTTGAGCGCCTTCACGACCCCGGCCAACAGCGCGTCGCGATTGACGCCCATGAGGGTGTTTATGCTGAGGGTTTCCTTGATCCCCATGACCACTGGAGCAATGTAATAATGCTTCCGGGCCATTTCATCCAGCCGGCTGTACAGCGTGTCCATGGATTCGGGAAACTGCCGGAGGAAGATCTTGGATTCCGTGGCCATGCGGGGCATGACTTCCGAGAGCACCCCCACCACCGTGGCAACCAGAAGAAGATAGACGACGATGAGGATCACCCGGCGGGGAAGCCGCGTGCGGTGGTCGAAGAATCTGACGATGTTATTGAAGATGAAGCACAGAATGAAAGTGATGAACACCAGACCGAATAGCTGGCGCACGAGGTAGAGCAGCGAAAAGAACGCCGCCCATATGAAGGCCTTCTTGTTGGTTTGAAACAGTTGATTGAGGTCGAAAGCCATGACGGCTGCTCATAAACTCTGTTGAAAAGTGGTCAATAGACGCATGGAGTCAGCCACGGGGCGCTCCGTGCAGGCATTGCGAAACGCTCCCCAGAATATCCGAAGGGCGTGCAACTCCGCAATTCTTTTGTGCTTGCCCGTTTGTCGGGCGCAAGGTCGGCTGATTCAAATAATCCACGCATTATTGTACTGGATGCATTTCTATTGTGCTATATTGCCCGCGTGGGAAAAGGCTAAAAAATGGGTCTACGCCGCTCCCGGGCGGATTCTTCCGTGGTGAAGGATGCACGGGGCCTCCGATGGAATCGAAAACGGCATCATGGGGGTGTGCGATGAACACGTCAGAAAGAATAAGAATCCTGCAAAAAATCACCGACGGCGATTGCATTCCTTCTCCGGCTCCGGTCATCATACGTTTGATCGAACTGGCGTCGGATGACGCTGTTTCGATGAAGCAGGTGGTGAGCGTCATAGAAAAAGATCCAGGACTCACCACGCGTGTTCTGAAGCTTGCAAACAGCCCCTTCTACGCCCGCAAGCGCGATATCACCTCCATTTCCCAGGCCGTCTTCCTGATCGGCTTCAACCGGCTGAGAATCATGGCTCTAAGTCTTTCCCTGCGGGACTCGTTTCCCGTCGGCAAGGTGCGGGGCATGGATTACGAGCTGTTCTGGCGCAGTTCGCTCTACCGGGCTCTCATTGCGCAGGGGCTTGCCCGGTTGACGCCCCGCGATAAAGGCGTGTCCGAAGAAGAACTGTTTTCCGCTGGGTTGATTCTCGAAATCGGCATGCTGCTGCTTTTTCACGTCTGCCCCGACATTCTGAAGGATTCCTTTCCCGGGGGCGCCTCCATGAGCGAGCTTATCCGGTGGGAAACCGAACACCTAGGGGTGACGCACCGGGAGGTGGGGGCGATCGTGCTCGCGCGGTGGCGCTTCCCGCCGTTTATCGTCGAGAGCCAGAAGCACTACGGAAAAGAGGCGCTCGCGGAAAACAGGTCCATCTCTTGCCGCATTCTCGAAGTATCCAGGATCATCACGGAAGTGTTCTTTGGCAGGGGCATCGCCTTCATCGAGAAAACGGCCTCCCTGCTCAATATCGCCGCCACCGACATCCACGAAGTGCTGCACGACTCCTTCGCCCGTTTCGACGAATATTCGAGCCTCCTCTATCTCAAGGCGTCATCGGCGGAGGACATGCTGAACGCCCTGGAGAAAGCCAATACGTCGCTTGCTCGCATCGCGGGCTCCTTGCAGGAAAACGTCGGAAAGGCCCTCCATCTCATTTCGACCCCCGCTGAAGTCGAAGAGTCGGAGGGTGTGACGTGCTGCGGCGAATCCCGGCGCGCCATCTCCAATGTGCTGGACGCGGTCGCCCATGAAATCCGCAATCCTCTCACCGCGATTGGCGGATTTGCTCAGCGGTTGGCCAAGAGCGCGGATGCGAAAGAGGATCTGGTGAAGTACGCCGACATCATTGTCCAGGAATCACAGCGCCTCCAGCAGGTTATGAGCGAGATTTCCGCCATATCCCAAGGCTATAGCCTGTCGACGCATCCCGGAGACCTCATAGAGACCGTCGATGAAGCGCTTGACGGTGTGCGTGCGTCGCTGGATCAGAAGAACATCGAGGTGATCAAAAACTACGATCCTCAGCCCTTCGTCGTTGATATGGACCAGGCGGCCATCCGCAACGCGCTTCAGTATCTTCTCGATTCGATGATAAAGTACGTCGAAGGGGAATCCACCCCGGTGAAGATTTGGGTGGAGGTCTTTCCGGCGTCGGAGCCTACCGATTCCGTGCGGATCAGCATACAGGTGAAGGGATTGGTGCTTCCCGAGAGCATCCGGCGGATTTTTTTCGGCGTCGATTTTTCCTCCAAGGCTTTTCTCGGATCCGCCATAGGGTTTCTCCGGGCGTGGAGGGTTTTCGAGGCGCACGCCGGCCGCATTGAATTCATCGCCGAGAACGACACCAATAAATTCCTGCTGCACCTTCCCACGCCAAGGTCCTTTGAGACGCACCCGCCCGCGTCCCTTCAGAGAGAGGGGAGCTGAGGGGTGCGGCGAAACGACCAGTCGATCTATTCCGACTACGCCCGCCACTGGTGGGACGGAACCTACAGGTTTCAGCGGCTTCTCCTCAATCAGGTTCGGGCGCGCATGATGTATTTCGACCGTCTTACGCCTTCTTCGTGGGAAGGGCTGCGGGTCCTTGACTTGGGGTGTGGGGGCGGTTTTATGTCCGAAGCGTTGGCCCGCCGCGGAGCAAGGGTGGTGGGGGTGGACCCCTGCGCGGAACTCCTCGATGTGGCGCGGAGCCATGCGCTCTCATCGGGATTTTCCATCGACTATCGGGAGGGCGAGGGAGAGGCCGTTCCGCTCGAGGACGCATCCGTGGACCGGGTGGTCTGCGTCGATGTGCTGGAGCATGTCCGGAGCCTGCCCCGCGTGCTGGAAGAAGCGCGGAGGGTTTTGCGCCCCGGCGGGCTCTTTTTCTTCGACACGATCAACCGCAACTGGATAGCGCGCCTGCTGGCCGTGCATGTCGCCGAGGACGCGCTGGGAATGCTTCCTCGGGGCACGCACGATCCTTCCCGGTTCGTCCGCCCCCGGGAGTTGCAGCGAGAGCTGGAGCGGTGCGGCTTCTCCCGGCTCGTTGGCAAGTTCACCGGAATGGGACCGATCGGAATCAACCGAAGGCTCGACTTTGAATTCGGGCTTCTTCCCTGCACCTGGATACTTTATCTGGGGTGCGCCGCCTGAATTACACCCGTCAAGGTTTGAATGTTCCGATCTGGAGGATTTATCCTGTTGCAGGATGCCGCTCTTACGGAAGCGTGATTTTCAGTTCTCGACAAGTATAGCAACACACGCCTGGACATGCGCCATTCCTCCCGCCTCGAGCCATGCGCGAAGCGGGAGGGGGGCAGGCTGTTGTTGGGGTTCGCATCCGCTCACCCCAACCTGACCTACCAAACAAGTTTGACAAGGCCGTATTGCGCGCCGGGCGGGCGCCTCTCATTCCCGGCGCTCGATTTCCTCCCAGATTTCTTTCATCGTGTGCTTCACTATCCGTTTGCGGTCGCGGTAGGTGGTGTGGAGCAGTTCATGCGCCTTCGCGGAATAGGGCTCATCCAGGTACTCCTTGTAGAGTCGCGCGATCAGAGGATTGTTGTGCGACTGCCGCACGGGGCGCTCCCTGTCGATGCCGTAGAGGGCTTCGCGCCGCGCCTCCCAGGACGCCTGGTACGATTTTTTGCTGCGCGGCTGGCCCCCGCCTCCCATGCAGCCGCCGGGGCATGCCATCACTTCGACGAAATGGTAGGACGCTTCCCCTCTCTTGACGGCCTCGACCACCTTGCGGGCGGCCTTCAGGCTGTGGGCGACGGCGACCTTCACCACCCCCAGCTCCGGCCCGAGGTCGACCTGCGCTTCCCGTATATTCTCGAAGCCGCGCACGCCGCTGAACTCGATCTGTTCGAGCTCTCTGCCCCAGGCAACCTTATAGACCGTTCGGAGGGCCGCTTCCATGACGCCGCCCGTCGTTCCGAATATCGCGGCGGCGCCCGAGTAGTCGCCCATCCATGGGTTGTCGTAAGGGGATTCCTCCAGCCCGTCGAGGCGGATGCCTTCGCGCTTGAGGAGCCTCGCAAACTCCCTCGTGGTCAGCACCACGTCCACATCCGGCGCCCCACCGGAGGCAAGCTCGGGACGACTGGCTTCCTCCTTCTTGGCGGTGCAGGGCATAATCGAAATCACCTTGATTTTCGCGGGGGGCTTCCCCATCTTTTCGGCCAGGTAGGTTTTCGCCATGGAGCCGAGGCACGCCTGCGGCGACTTCGTGCTGGAAATGTGGGGGCGCATTTCCGGGTAGTTCTTTTCCACGAAGTTGACCCAGCCGGGGCAGCAGGAGGTGAACATCGGGAGCGTCCCGCCGTCCTTGATGCGGTGCAGGAGTTCCGTCCCCTCCTCCATTATCACGAGGTCGGCGGTGAAGTTGGTGTCGAGCGCAACGTCGGCCCCGAGTCCCTTGAGCGCCGTGATGATCTTCCCTTCGACGTTGGTCCCCGGCGGCAGCATGAATTCCTCGCCGAGCGCGATACGGACGGCGGGGGCGAACTGGAACACGGTTACGATTTCCGGATCGTACAGGAAATCTATGACATTCTCGATATCGTCCTTTTCGGCGAGGGCTCCGACAGGACAGACGAGTATGCACTGGCCGCAGCTCACGCAGTCGGATGCGGCGAGCGGCGCGCCGTCCCTCACGCTGATTTCCGTGGCGAGCCCCTTTTCACTGATGACGAGGACGTCCGCGCCCTGGATCTCCCGGCACACCTGCACGCACCGGAAGCAGCGGATGCACTTGCTCATGTCCCTCACGATGGCTTTCGAGGAGTCGTCCCAAGTCCGCTCCATGTAGAATTGCGGATAGGTGTGCTTGGAGTGCTGCAAGCCGACGAACTGCGCGGCGTCTTGCAGCTCGCAGTTCCCGTGCCGGATGCAGACGGCGCAATCCTGCTTGTGGTCCGCGAGGAGCAATTCCACCTGAAGCCGCTGCTTCTCCCGCACCGCGGGGGTGCGGGTGAGCACGTCCATGCCTTCCTCCATGGGCGTGGTGCAGGACGTCACCATGAGCCGCCCCGGACTGTTCTTGCGCTTGACGTCCACCAGACAGACGCGGCATGTTCCGGGCGTATGATGTATGTCCGCCATTTCGCAAAGCGTCGGAATGAAATGCCCGGTCCTTTTCGCCACTTCCAGGATGGTTTCGTTCTGCTCGAACTGGACTTCCTTGCCGTTTATGAACCCTAGCATGTCACGTTCTCCTTATTGCTCTGTAATGACGGAATACACCCGGTAGCAGCGCATGCACCGGCTCGCCTCGTGGTAGGCTTCCTCGACGGAGATGGGCTTCTCGACCTCCTCGAACATCTTCTTCCGCGTCTCCGGGTCGAGCTCCTTGATGCGCACGCGGTATTCGTGCTTGATGGGAATGGTGATGCCTTTTTTTATCATGGGCTGAATGCTCGCCACGAGCTGGCTCATCCGGTCGTTTGGGAAAAAGTGCACGCGCCCGTAGGTGAGGTATTCGTCGATGCTCCTCGCGGCCTGCTCTCCCTGCGCCATGGCCTGGACAAGGGTGGCGGGGCCGGTCACGCAGTCGCCGCCGGCGAAAACGCCCTTGCGGGTGGTCATCAGGGTGTCCATGTTGACCTGGATAAGCCCCTGCTTGTTGAGCCCGACGCCGTCCTCCGGCGCAACGAAGCCGAGGTCCACCTGCTGGCCGATGGCGGGGACGATGGCGTCGGCTTCGAGCACGAACTCCGAGCCGTCGAGCGGTGAAACGCCCCTCCGCCCGCTTGCGTCGGGCTCGCCCAGCTTCATCTTGATGAGTTCGATGCCCTTCACCCTGCCGTTTTCCGACAGTATCCGCCGGGGATGCGTCAGGAAGTGGAAGACGACGCCCTCTTTTTCGGCGGCTTCGACTTCCTCGTGGTCGGCGGGCATTTCATTCCGGGAGCGCCGATAGACGAGATGGACCTCCCGCACCCCCATGCGGAGCGCGGAGCGCACGCAGTCCATGGCGACGTTGCCGCCTCCGACCACC
This sequence comes from uncultured Syntrophobacteraceae bacterium, assembly GCA_937958025.1. Lineage (GTDB taxonomy): Bacteria > Desulfobacterota > Syntrophobacteria > Syntrophobacterales > Syntrophobacteraceae > CALFXO01. The sequence goes on along the minus strand of CALFXO010000001.1, from coordinate 2,899 downwards.
ACCATCTTCTCGCCGAGGGTCATCGGAATCCCGTTGTCGATGTAATCGTGGTTGATATGCAGCAGCAGATCGACGCCGAACTGGCAGCCTTCCAGGGATTCGTCCTCTCCCGCGACGCCCATCGTCTTCCCCTTGTGCGCGCCGACGCCGAGGAATACGGCGGGGTAGCCGTCGGCCATGAGGCTCTTCAGGGTGAAGTCGCGCCCCATGCGCTTGTCGTAGAATATCCGCCCCCCGAGCGATTCGATGATGCTGACCTCCTTGCGGAGGACGTCCTTCGGAAGCCGGTAGTTGGGAATGCCGGTCGCGGCCATTCCGCCGGGGACGGTCTTGGCCTCGAAGACGTCTACGGGGTATCCTTTGAGGAGGAGGTGGTAGGCCGCCGAGATGCCCGCCGGGCCCGCCCCTATGACCGCGATCTTCAGGTCGTCGGGCTTTCTGTCGGAAATGAGGTTGCTCGAGAACCACTCGTTGATGACGTTGCGCTCGTGGTCCGCGACGAAGCGCTTCAGCACCTTGATCCCGACCGCTTCGTCCACCTGCGTCCTGCGGCAGGCCATTTCGCAAAAGCGCACGCAAACCCTGCCGCAGGTGGCGGCCATGGGGTACTTTTGCAGGATGATCCCGAGCGAGTGCGTGAACTTGCCGTCCTTGATGTAGTCGATGTATCGCGGGACGTCTATCTTCGAGGGGCATGCCTCGATGCAGGGCGCGGAGATGTAGGTGGTGAAGGGCTGCGCGGGACCGTGGCTGCCTGTCGCTATCTGCGCGACGATCTCCTCCCGGAAATATTTGAGCATCTCGAGCAGGGCGACGGTTGCCGTTTGCCCGAGACCGCAAAGGGAGGTGCTCCGGACGTGCTCCGCGATGACCTCTATGTCGTCGAGGACGTTCGGGTTCCGCTCCCCGTTGGCGAGGCTTTCGAGCTTGGACTTCAGAATCTGCGTCCCAACCCTGCACGGGGTGCATTTCCCGCAGGATTCCTTCGCGGCGCGCTCCATGTAGTGCAGGGCGGCGCCGAGGAGGTTGACCCCCTTTTCAAAGATGAAGAATCCGTGCCCACCGAAAAACGCCTTGATGGGGTTTCCCGCGTTGAACTCGTCAAAATCGCGGAATGCCGGGTGCTCCTCGATTTCAAAGACGTTCTTCCCCCGGTTGTCTATCACGTTGCCGTCCCAGACTCCGAAAATCACTTTAGCCATCAGGATCTCCTTTTCTTCTGGCGGCTCCGGACGGGCGGCCAAACCCGCCCGGCGTCGTACAGCGGCATGCGGATGGCGGCCCAACGTTCATCGCCGTCCGCCGGAAGATCGCACTGTCAGCCGGAGCAAAGCGGGATCGCGCCCTGCTCCGTCCTCCTGAAATAGTGCAGTGGATCACCCCAACTGTTGAATCCAATTCCTCTTCCCATGGATCGGACGCGCTCCTCGAAGGATTCTCCGGCGGCGGCGCGGTCGTCCGGCGGAAGCGGTTTGCCTTCGTAGAGCGTGTAGCTCCTGCTCGCCCCCAGGGGCGTCACCGGGGGCATGACGACATTGGCCCCGAAGCGCAGCCCCAGCTCCCTGCCGGCGGGGTGCATCGCCTCGAGCGCGGTGGTGGCCGCGATGTTCACGTCCTTCAGCGTGATGCGCGCGACCGCGATCATAAGCAGCGCGAGCGCGAGGACCCGGCGGCGGTTCTCCGACATTTCCCCGGCGTAGCGGGCCATGGGCGTCTGCCGGTGGACGATGTAGGGGCCCATGCCTATCATGTCCACGTCGATGCGCCTGAAAAACAGCAGGTCGTCCGCGAGGTCCCCCGTGGTTTGCCCCGGCAGGCCGATCATGACCCCGGTCCCCGTCTGGAAGCCTATGTCATGGAGCGCGCGAAGGCACGCCACGCGCTCGTAGAATCGCTGCGCGGGCGGGTGCAGGGCCTCGAAGAGGCGCGGCGACGACGTCTCGATCCGGAGCAGGTAGCGGTGCGCGCCCGCCGCGAAGAGCCTTTCGTAGACCTCGCGGCTTTGCTCGCCGATGCAAAGGGTGACGCCGAGCCCGTCCGGGAGATGCTCATTGGTCGTCCGCTCCTTGACGGCCCGCACCACGTCCTCCACAAATTGGATGAAAAATTCGTCTCTCCGCTCGCCGGACTGGAGCACCATGGAGCCGTAGCCTTTCCTCGCGCAGCGCATGGCCGCCTCGACGATTTCCTCCTTGGGGATCGTGTAGCGGTGAACCGCGCCGTTGCTTTTCCTGATTCCGCAGTAGTGGCAGTCGCACGCGCAGACGTTGGAAAACTCCATCAGCCCGCGCAGGAAAACGCCGCCGCCGCAATGCGCGAGGAGCACCGATTCCGCCTTGCTCCTAATCGCCTCTATGTCTTCGGGGTCCGTCGCCTCGAGGAGGGAAACGATGTCGGACCTCGTGTATGCGTCCTTGTCCAGCACGGACCGAACCCGTTGCGTCATGGCGCCTCTGCTCCGCCCTAAAAGTACAAGTCCCGCTCTCCGTTCTTCGTTCTTTCATAACAGCCGATGAAGCTCTCGTAGAACCCCGGCATGCCCTGGCGCACCTCCTCTATCTCCTTTGCGATGAGCTTTTCGCCTATCTCCATGGTGGCGTCGCTCGCGAAGTCGTCGAGCCACTCCCGGAAGGTGAGGACGGCGTTCAGCTTGCAGAACTGCCCCTCCTTGCCGCTCCGGAGGAGCCCCATGATCGACTTCCCGGTCCTGCCGCAGCGGTAGCCCGCCGTGCAGAAGGACGTGATGTAGCCCATCTCCGCGAGCTCTCGGATGACGTCGTCGAGGCTCCGCGTGTCTCCGAGCATGAACTGCTGTATGTTCGACTGCTGCCCGCCGTCGCCGGACTCGCCGTAGGCGCCGCCCCCGATGCGCGACGAGGCGTCTGTCTGCGTCACGCCG